>DATLKM010000027.1:0-3570 GCA_035538435.1 Binatia bacterium | reverse complement strand
CTTAAATTCCTGCCCGACGATATCGCGCATGACTCTCAGGCCGTCAGCCGCTTCCAGCGCGAAGCCAAGGCGGCTTCGGCGCTGAACCACCCCAACATCGTTACCATTTATGAACTGGGGCACCTCCAGGGCACGCACTATATCGCCATGGAGATGATCAGCGGGGAGACGTTGCGTGCTCACATCGCTTCCGGCCCGCTTCCTTTTCGCAAGGCCATTGCCATTGCAACCCAGATCGCCGACGCTTTGGCCAAGGCCCATGAGACCGGCCTCGTTCATCGTGATCTCAAGCCTGAGAATCTGATGGTGACTCATGATGGCACGGCCAAGATCCTGGATTTTGGCCTGGCGAAGTTGCGCAGCCATCCCCCCGAAGCGGAAAGCCCGACGCTGGGGGCGCCGCTCACCGACCCCGGCACGATCATGGGTACGGTCGGCTACATGTCGCCGGAACAAGCAAATGGCGGCGAGGTCGATTTTCGATCCGACCAGTTCTCTTTCGGCGCGGTGCTCTATGAAATGGTCAACGGGCGACCTGCCTTTCAAGGAAGGGGCAGAGCCGAAATTATGGCGGCCATTGTTCGCGACCAGCCCCAACGCCGGGGGTCGATGAAGGTGCTGGTCCCGGCGCCTTTCTTCTGGATACTGGAAAGGTGCCTGGCCAAGGATCCCGATCAGCGTTACGGGTCAACCCAGGATCTGGCTCGCGACCTCGCCAAAGTTCGTGACTTGCGCATTGATCCGGAGTCGCGCCACCCGGTCCGTCCCAGCAATATGCCGGTACAGCGCACGGCATTCATTGGGCGGGAACGCGAAGTGGCCACCCTTCGGCAACTTCTGGAGCGCGACGATGTGCAGCTGGTTACCTTGACAGGTCCGGGCGGCATTGGGAAGACGCGGCTCGCCCTGCAGGTGGTCACCCAGATGGGAGAGGGCTTCGCGCCCGGCATCTGTTTCGTTTCCCTTTCCGCGGTCAGGGGTAACGAGTCCATGACCACAGCCATTGCCCACGCCGTTGGGGTGCGGGACGTGCCCGGGCAATCGTCATGGGAGAGTTTGAAAGAATACGTGCGTCGCTTGAGCCAGCCCTTGCTTTTGTTGCTCGACAATTTTGAGCACCTGCTCTCCGCGGCCTCCGAGGTTGCGGAGTTGCTTACGTTGAACCCCAACTTGAAAGTGCTGGTCACCAGCCAGGCGCTGCTTCACATTTCCGGCGAGCACGAACTGGCGGTTCCCGCCCTGGCGGCGCCTGACATCGGGTCTGTCCGCGCGCCAGAGGCGGTTTTGCGCTTCCCCGCGGTGGCGCTCTTCCTGGAACGCGCCAAAGCTGTGAAGCACGATTTCGCGGTGACAAAAGAGAACGCGGCGGCGGTGGGCGGCATTTGCCGCCGGCTCGATGGGGTGCCTCTGGCCATCGAGCTGGCGGCGTCGCGCATCAAGCTGCTTTCGCCCACAGCCATTTTCACGCGCCTGGAATCTTCCCTGAATCTGCTGACCGGCGGAGCGCGTGATCTGCCGGCGCGCCAGCAAACATTGCGCGCTACCGTGGAGTGGAGCTATAGCCTGCTCAATACCGCCGAGCAGAGCCTTTTCCGGCGGCTTTCCGTCTTTTTTGGCGGCTGTACCTTGGAGGCGGCGGAAGCCACATGCGATACCAAGGGCGATCTTGGTATCGACATTCTCGATGGCATGGCCTCCATGGTGGATAAGAGCCTGATCCAGCAATTGGGAGAGGACGGTGCTGAGACCCGGTTCTTGATGCTGTCGACAATTCGGGAGTACGCTCTGGAGCGTCTGGTGGAGAGCGGCGAGGAGTCTGCAACGCGCCGCGCCCACGCCGCCTATTACGTTGTGCTTGCCGAGGAGTGCGGCGGAGAACTGAGCACTCATCCCGAGTGGCGTGAGCGTTTCGACTTCGAGCATCTGAATTTTCGCGAAGCCTTGGAATTCCTGATCAGGACCGGAGAAACAGACTGGGGCATGCGCCTGGGATCGGCACTTTTTCATTTCTGGGAGACGCGCGAACACCTGGCGGAGGGGCAAAGGTTGTTGAAACGGTTGCTCGATTTACCGGGTGCGGCCGAGTCAAAAATGCGGGCTCGTATATTGTTCTATGCCGCCGTTCTCACGCAGGACGATTTTGCCTCCGCGCAGCGATTGCAAGAGCAGAGCCTGAAAGTGTGCCGCGACCTCCACGACCACCGCGGAGCCGCCGTATCCCTCAACGCCTTGGGGGTCACGGCCCGAGAGCGCGGAGATCTCGACACCGCGCGTTCCCTTTTCGAGCAGTCTGCTGCGGCTTGGCGAGACCTCGGCAGTTCCATCGATGCGGCTCGCGCACTCAGCAATCTCGCCAATGTGCTCAGGTTGCAGCGAAACTATGCGCGCGCTCACGCGCTGTATGACGAGTGTCTGGCCATCTTCCACGCCGCCGGCGACGGCGCCGGGGTCGCGTGGACCCTGAATTACCTGGGTGACCTGGTACGGGACTCGGTGGATTCCCTCGCTGCCCGCTCGTATTACGAGCAGAGTCTCGCGGCCTTCCGCAAGTTGGGCGACGGATGGGGCATCGCCAGTGCTCTATCCGACCTGGCCCGGCTGAGTGCGGCCGACGGCCACCATCAGGATGCAGAAAAGCTTTACGGCGAAAGTATGAAGATTTTTCAGGACCTGGGACATAAGCGCGGCATCGCGAGAGTACTGGAGTGTTTCGCGGTGAGCGCCGCCGCGCGATCCCGGGCGCGGCAGGCGCTGCGCCTGGCAGGAGCCGCCGCGGCCTTACGGCAGCGCATCGGCGCCCCTCTCATTCCCGCAGAGCAAGCCAAGCTGGACAGAAAGCTGGAACCGGCGCGCAATATGCTCACCAACGCCGCAGACGTGGAGGCGTGGTCCTCGGGATGGGAGATGTCGGTGGAGGAGGCAGTCCAGGAAGTGCTCGGCGTGAACGGTACTGCCAAACTATGACCACAGGCCCCGCTCTAACCGGCCGTGCTGGGGTCAATCATTCGACGCACAGCCGCCACTCGGTTCACCGGGAACCCGCCCCGCCGGCCATGCTCGCGGATGGTTTCCTCGTCCGGCGCCAGGTATACGCAATACACTTTATCGCCGGTCACATAGCTGTGAAGCCATTTAATCTTCGGACCCATCTCATCGAGGACGCCGACCGACTTCCTGGCAATTTCCCGCAGTTGAGTATCGGTTAGATCCCCCGCGCCCGGAACCTCGCGCTCGATTACAAATTCAGGCATGGTAACCTCGCAGCCTCGTTATCCTAGCAAATATTCCTCCGATTTGCCGGGGAGAAAACCGGGATGCTCCCGCCGCCGTAGAAGCCATGCCATTCCCAATGGCCAAATTAATCCCCCACAGCTGGCAGTTTCGCCGCTTCGGATGCGGTCAGCAGGGCGGGTACAGTGGTTGCCGATCGCGGGCCATTCGCACCTGTGGACTGCGATGCTTTGCGAAAAGGGCCTCCCGTCCGCACCGACGAGGAGTGAACTTCACCGCCCCCATCAGGCGGAATGCGCCGGCAGAGCGTGCTGGTGGGCGCGCAGCCGGTGTTGCACC
>DATLKM010000026.1:0-26870 GCA_035538435.1 Binatia bacterium | reverse complement strand
GTCTCCGACCGGTCGTCGCCGGTCATGACCCAGGAGCGGGTGATGGGATCTTTGCGGAGTTCCATGCATTAGGTAAACACTAGGGCTGAGAGGGCGTCAACTGCGAAGTCGGGAGCGCGCATTTTCCTGTCCCCAAGGCGGACGGGGAAATACGCATCCGGAACTCGCGCCGGGCGGGGGACACTTCCGTTTGGCTACGTACTTTTAGGCGCAGACATCCACAGCGGCGCAGGGGAGAGTTCTTGCTATAATCCGCGCCAAGCCCATACTTATTTAACTGGACTGGCCCAACCGGACTCGCGCCCTTGATGACAGAGCCTTCGACCCCGCTGATGCGGCAGTATGCCGCGGTGAAACACCAGCACCCGACTGCCCTGCTGTTTTTCCGCCTGGGCGATTTTTACGAGCTGTTCTTTGACGATGCTGTGGTCGCGGCCAAAGAGCTGCAGATTACCCTCACCTCGCGCAACAAGGAAAAAGGCGTGTCGGTGCCCATGTGCGGCGTGCCCCACCACGCTGCCGAAGGCTACATCGGCAAGCTCATCCGCAAAGGTTTCAAGGTCGCGGTCTGCGAACAGGTGGAAGACCCGCGCCTGGCCAAAAAACTGGTGCGGCGCGAGGTGACGCGCGTGGTCACCCCCGGCACCGCCCCCGATTCCCTGCTCGGTTCGGAGGAAAATAGTTTCCTGGCCGCTCTGGCCGAAACCCCCGACGCCGTGGGCTTTGCCGCGCTCGATCTGTCGACCGGGGAGTTCCGCGCCACCCAGTTTGGCGGGGAAAACGGGCTGCGTCGGGTGGAAGAGGAACTGGAGCAACTGGGCCCCCGGGAGCTTCTCTACGCCTCGTCGGCACCGCTGTTTGACCAGGCGCGGGGGGCGCAAAAGCCGCCGGGAACCGGCGTCCCCAGCCCTCCGAGCCGGCCAAGCGCCGCAGCCTGGGCGGAAACTCCGCTGGACGACTGGATCTTCGCCCCCGATCACGCCATCCCGCTGCTCGAAAATCACTTCGGGGTGCTCTCGCTCGAAGGCTTCGGCCTCGCCGGACGCACTGCGGCGGCCGCGGCGGCGGGGGCGATTCTTTACTACGTGCGCTCCACGCAGCGGGGATCGCTCGACCATGTCGACCGCATTGGCTGGTACGAGCGGCAGGACGCCCTGGTGCTCGACGCCGTCACCGTGCGCAACCTGGAGCTGATCGAACCCTCGCTGGCCGCGGGGGGCGCGGGCCTGACGGTTTTTCGCGCCCTCGATCAGACGGTCACCCCCATGGCCAAGCGCCTGCTGCGGGCCTGGCTGTTGCGGCCCCTGCTCGATCTCACGGAGATTCAATCCCGGCTTGACGCGGTCGAAGCCGGCGTGAAAAGCACCGTGGCGCGGGAAGAATTGCGCCGCTCGCTCGAGGGCGTGCTCGACCTCGAACGCCTGTTGAGCCGGGTAACCCTTGAAACCGCCAACCCTCGCGACCTGCTGGCCCTGGCCGCCTCGCTGCGGCGGATCCCGGCGGTGAAACAAGCGCTCGGTCAGCTGGCCTCCGCCCGCCTCGAAAAGCTCCAGGGCTTAATCGACGAACTCGGCGACGTCGGCGGGCGCATCGAGCGCACCCTGGTTTCCGAGCCGCCTTTGAGTTTTGCCGACGGCGGCGTGATCGCCCCCGGCGTCGATCCCGGGCTCGACGAGCTGCGCGGCCTTTCCCGCAGCGGCAAGCAGGTGGTGGCCGGGATCGAGCAGCGCGAGCGCGGCCGCACCGGCATCGGGTCGCTGAAGGTGAAGTTCAATTCCATCTTCGGCTACTACATCGAGGTGTCGAAACCCAACCTGCACCTGGTGCCCGCGGACTACGAGCGCAAGCAGACCCTGGTCGGGGCCGAACGCTTCACCACCCCGGAGTTGAAGGAATACGAAACCAAAATCCTCGACGCCGAGGAAAAAATCGCCGAGATCGAGCGGCGGATGTTTGCCGGGTTGCGGACGGCAGTGGCGGCGGAGGCGAAACGCATCCGCCAGACCGCGCTGGCCCTGGCCGAAGTCGACGTGCTGGCCGCCCTGGCCCAGCTCGCGGCGCTGCGAAACTATTGCCGGCCGCAGTTGGTGGAAGGGCAACCTGACGCCGGGCCGGGACACAGCTTCGGAGGCGGCGGCGAGATCGGGGTGCGCCATGGCGCCGGCTCGCCCGAGACCGGCTTACTCGAGATCATCCAGGGGCGCCACCCCGTCATCGAACTGCAGCAGACGGCGGGCGCCCCGTCTGAAACCAGCCCCCGCTTTGTGCCCAACAACCTTTATCTGGACGCGGGCGCGCACAACATTTTACTGCTCACCGGCCCCAACATGGGCGGCAAGTCGACCTATCTGCGGCAGACGGCGCTGATCGTGATTCTGGCCCAGATGGGCTCGTTCGTGCCCGCGCGTTCGGCCCGGCTGAGCGTGGTCGACCGCGTGTTCACCCGCATCGGGGCGAGCGACAACCTGGCCCGCGGCCGCTCGACCTTCATGGTGGAGATGACCGAAACCGCCGCCATACTGCACACCGCAACGGCGCGGTCTTTGGTCCTGCTCGACGAAGTGGGCCGCGGCACTTCCACCTATGACGGCCTGGCCATCGCCTGGGCGGCGGTGGAGTACCTCGACGCCCGGGTGCGTGCCAGAACGCTGTTTGCCACCCATTACTTCGAGTTGACCGAACTGGCCGAACAGCTGGCCGGGGTAAAAAACTGCCACGTCTCGGTGAAAGAAAGCCCGGGCGGCATTGTTTTTTTGCGCAAGGTGGAGCCGGGCGCGGCCGACCGCAGCTACGGCATCGAGGTGGCGAAGCTGGCCGGATTGCCGGCGGAGGTCATCACGCGGGCGCGGGAGGTGCTGGCCGAACATGAGTTTCGCGAACAGCAGGCGCGCACGCACCTTTCCCCCGGCGCATGCCCGCCGGCGGCCCAACTGACCATCTTTACCCCGCTGTCAGAGCCGGTGCTCGAAAAACTGCGGGCCGTCGATTTGAACCGGCTCACCCCGCTCGAGGCACTGAACCTGCTGGCCGAGCTGAAAAAAGAGATCTGAACTCCGGGATGCAAACTTGCCGATGACCGCGCGATCCACCGTCCGCTCCACCCGGCAAATCGGCCAGCTTTTGCTCGTCGGCTGCGACGGCGCGGAGATGACTTCGCGCCTCGCTTCCCTGCTGACCCGGATTCAGCCCGGCGGCGTGATCCTGTTCGCGCGCAATATCAAAAACCCGCAGCAGACCTGGCGCCTTTTGCGCGATTGCCAGGAATGCGTGCGTACCCGGCTGCTTACCTCGATCGACCTGGAGGGCGGCTCCGTCGACCGCTTACGCCATGTGCTCGGACCCACGCCATCGGCGGCGGAAGTATTTCGCACCCGCGACCGCGGGTTGTTTCGCAAACATGGCGAAACGATCGGCAACAACTGCCGCGCCCTCGGCTTCAACGTGGACTTCGCCCCGGTGGTCGACTTGGCCTTCCCCGCTTCCCGCCAGGTGATGGCGACCCGGGTGGTATCGGCGAACCCCCGGGCGGTTACCGCCTACGCCAGGGAATTTCTGGCGGGACTGCGGCGGGCGAAAATCCTCGGTTGCGGCAAGCATTTTCCCGGCCTGGGCGAAGGCGCGCTCGACAGCCACCAGAAGCTGCCGGTCATCGACAAGGCGCTCAAGAAGCTGGCCGCCGAAGACCTGGTTCCCTATTGCGAGTTGGCCAAGCAGATGCCCATGGTCATGGTGGCGCACGCCGCCTTTCCCCAGGTAACCGGCGACCTCACACCGGCATCGCTTTCGCCGGTCTGGATCAGCGAAATTCTACGCCGTCGCCTGGGCTTCAAAAACCTGATCGTTTCTGACGATCTGGAAATGGGTGGAGTGCTGGCGAACGCCACCGTAGAGGAAGCTGCAGTCGGGCACATTTATGCCGGAGGCGACCTGTGCCTGGTGTGCCATCGCGAAGAAAATGTCGTGCTCGCCTACGAAGGGCTGATGCGGACGGCCGAGCGTGACGCGCGCTTCGACCGGGCCGCGGCCGAGGCGACCGGGCGCGTGCTGGCCTTCAAACGGAAATGGGCCAGGCTGCTGGCGCCGGCCAAAGCGCCCTCCGAGGCGGTCGTCCGCAAGCTCGCCCGCAAGCTGTGGGAATTCAGCGAGCAGGTGCGGCTGGAGGCGCTGGCCCGCCGCGAGATAAGTGAACCAGCCCCTGTGCAGAAGGCGGGCCGCCGCCGAAGACCGCCGGAAGAAGAGCGTCAGAAGAAGAGCGTCAGAAGAAGACCGCCGGAATATGACAGACAATTATGATCGACAACGATGACTGACAAAATGGCGGTGGCCGGGGTGATGAGCGGCACCTCCGCTGACGGCATCAACGTGGCCCTGGTCGAGATCGGCGGGAGTTCGCGCCACCCCGGCCCTGTCCCGCTCCAACTGGTGGGGCACCTCGAACATCCCTATCCCGAACGGGTGCGCGCGGCTGTTCTGTCCGCCATGAATTCGCCTGCCGCCAGCGTGGCCGACCTGGCCCGGCTGAATTTTTTATTGGGCGAGCTTTACGCCGACGCCGTGCTCAGGGCCGAGCGCCAGTTTCGCCTCAAGGCCGAGCTGGTCGGCTGCCATGGGCAGACGCTTTATCATCAGGGCGAAGCGCGGCCTTATCTTGGGCACAAGCTTGCGGTGACCTGGCAGACGGGCGAGGGCGCGATCGTCGCCGCCAAAATCGGCGTCCCGGTAGTGTCGGATTTTCGCCCGGCTGATATGGCCGTTGGCGGCAAGGGTGCGCCCCTGGTTCCCTTTCTCGATTTCGCCTTGTTCCGTCACCCGCACGTCGGCCGCGTGGTGCAGAACATCGGAGGGATCGCCAACCTGACTGCCATTCCAGCGGGCGCAGACGAAGAAGAGGTGACCGCCTTCGATACCGGCCCCGGCAATATGGTGATTGACGCGGTGACCGAGAAGCTTTTCGGCAGGCCGTTCGACCGGGGCGGAAAAATCGCCTCCACCGGCCGGGTGCTTGACCACGTTGTCGAGCGCATCTTGCGTCGAACTTTTTTCCACAGCGATCCTCCGAAGACTGCGGGCCGGGAAGAGTTTGGCCGTGAGTTCACGGGCGAATTCCTGCGCCTGTGCGGACGGAACGAGAAAGAGGACGTCGTGGCCACGGCCACCGCGCTCACCGCGCGCTCGGTCGCGCTGGCGGTCCGGCAGATGACTACTAAGGTTGCCGTGAAAAAACAGGTCTTTCACGAAATGATCGTTTCCGGCGGCGGCGCCAAAAACGCCACGCTCATGGCCATGCTCGGGCAGGAGCTCGCCGCCATAGACATTCGCTTGCGGCTCTCGGATGAGCTCGGATTGCCTTCGGCGGCGAAAGAAGCGGCGGCTTTTGCGCTGCTGGCCTATCGCACCTGGCGTCGATTGCCGGCAAACATTCCTTCGGCGACCGGCGCCCGGCATCCCGCCGTGCTTGGTAAGATTGCCTTTCCCGCCGTCCCGCGCCAATAACATGCCGATTTACGTCGCCATGCTCCGGGGTATCAACGTCGGCCCGCACAAGCGGATCCGGATGGACCGCCTGCGGCAATCATTCGAGTCGCTTGGCTTTGAGAGTGTCGCGACCTACATCCAGAGCGGGAATGTCGTCTTCAAGGCCGCGAAACAAAGTCCGGCGGCGCTGACGAAGAGAATCGAAAAACAATTGCTGGCCGACTTCGGCCTGGCCGTGCCGGTGATCTGCCGCACGGCGGCGGAAATGAATGCGGCACTTGGGGGCAATCCTTTCCTGACGCAACCGGGAGCCGACCCGGCGAAACTGCACGTCATGTTTCTGGCTGTGCCGCCTTCCGATGCGGCGGCGAAGCAATTCCTGGGATCGTTTCCCGCGCCCGAGGCCGCGCGGGTGGTGCAACGCGAGATCTACCTTTATCTTCCCCATGGAGTGTCCCAGAGCAACGGTATGAAAGCTCCCGCTGTCCGGATTCTTGCGGTGGGAAATACCACCCGAAACTGGAACACCGTTACTCAGCTGGCAAAGATGTGCGCGGAGTGTCCCGGATGAGCAGATACGGCCCCCTGTTCCTTCTGACCCTGCTTGGCGCCTCGCTCTTGTCGTGTTCTTCGCGGGCCGATCCCCACACGCTGGTAATGCTGATCGAATCAAGCCCCGCCAATCTCGATCCGCGCATCGGAGTCGACGCTCAATCCGAGCGCATCGACGCGCTGATTTTCGACGACCTGCTCGAGCGTGGCAATGACCTCAACGTCGCCCCCGGACTCGCCGCGCGCTGGGAGGTCCCCGACTCGCTCACCTACATCTTCCACCTGCGCCAGGGAGTAAGATTTCACGACGGTCGCCCGCTCACCTCGCGCGACGTGAAATGGACCTTCGATTCTCTTCGCGAAGGCAAAGTCGTCAGCACCAAGAAATCCACCTTCCGCTTTGTCGACCGCATCGATACCCCCGACGACGTGACCGTGATCTTCCGCATGAAGGAGCCGGACGCGGCCCTGCTGTGGAACCTGTCCGATGGAGCAGTCGGCATCGTGCCGGACGGCAGCGGCAAAGAAACCGCGGCGCATCCGGTGGGCTCGGGGCCGTTCCGGTTTGTCAGCGGCGAAACCGATAAAGAGGTCATCCTCGAGCGCAACGATGCGTATTGGGGCGAGAAGCCGAAACTGGCGCGCGTGCGCTTCGCCGTGGTCCCCGATACGACCACCGAAGCCCTCGAATTGCGCAAAGGCACAGGTGATGTATCCATCAATTCGCTCACCCCGGACACGGTGATCGCGCTCGAGCGCGAACCCCAGCTTGCGGTCGAGCATTCGCCGGGGACCGAGATTCAATATCTGGGATTCAATCTGCGCGATTCGATTCTGCAAGATGTGCGGGTCCGGCAGGCCATCGCCTACGCCATCGATCCGCGCCCCATGATCGAGTATCTCTGGCACGGTTGGGCCGTGCCCGCGCGCAGCGTTCTGCCCCCGCAAAGCTGGGCCTACAACGGCGATGTGCCAGTCTACCAACACGATCCCGAACGGGCGCGGCAGCTGCTCGATGCCGCCGGCTATCCCGAGATCAACGGCGTGCGCTTTCACCTTGAGATGAAGACTTCGACGGTCGAGGCCACCCGGCTGATGGTCGCGGTGATTCAACAGCAACTGCGGGAGGTGGGGATCGCGCTCGACATCCGCAGCTTTGAAGCGGCCACTTTTCTGGCCGACGTGAGCCGCGGAGCGTTCCAGATGTATGGCCTGCGCTGGGTCGGGGGCAACCAGGACCCCGACATTTTCTACGTATTTCATTCTTCCCGTTTCCCGCCCAACGGTTCGAACCGTGGCCGTTATTGGAATCCTCGCGTGGATGCGCTGATCGACCAGGCGCGCCGCGAGGTCGATCCGGGATTGCGCAAGCCGCTCTACGCCGAGGTGCAACGGATCGTTGCCGAAGAGCTGCCCTATATCGACATGTGGTATCTGGACAACGTGATTGTTCACAACAAGCGCGTGCGCAACATTCAGGTGAATGCGGCGGGAAATTACGATTTCCTGCGCACAGCGGAGTTAGCCCCCGGAAACGAGTAACTGACGCCTTCCGCTACTTGCCCGCGAATTCCTTACCTCACGGCGGAAAGCTCGACTTCGGGATAACGCGACCGCCGGCGCGGAATTCGAAGCGCCACCGTCGCTAACTGTCACCGCCGTCATCGCGCTGATCTTTTTGCGTGTTACCATCGAAGTTCCCGCGCGTCGCCACATCAGGCTTCAGCGCGACCATTTCATGCGCATTCTTTTTATCGGCGATATTTTCGGACGGCCCGGGCGGACGATCGTCAAAGACCGCCTTCCCGGACTGGTGCGCGATCACGCCATCGATCTGGTCATCGCCAACGGCGAAAACTCCGCCGCGGGCTTTGGCATCACTCCCGCCCTGGCGGAAGAGCTTTTCGATCTCAACATCGACGTCATCACCACCGGCAATCACGTCTGGGACAAGCGCGAAATCGTCGATTATTTTCAGATGGTCGAGGGCAACGGGCGGGGGCCCCAGCGCCGCGTACTGCGCCCCGCGAATTATCCTTCCGACATGCCGGGATGGGGCGTGTACCAGGGAAGCAAGGGAAAAATTCCCTACGCGGTCATGAATCTGCAAGGGCGGGTATTCATGGCCTCGAACGATGATCCATTTCGCGTGGCCGACCAACTCTTGAAGAAAATCGACTCGAAGATCATTTTTGTCGACTTTCACGCCGAGGCCACGTCCGAAAAAATTTCCTTGGGATGGTACCTAGACGGGCGGGTAACGGCTGTCGTGGGGACACATACCCATGTGCCGACCGCCGATGAACGCCTATTGCCGAATGGCACTGCCTACGTGACCGATGTCGGCATGACCGGGCCTTACGACGGTGTGATCGGCGTTAAAAAGGAACTGGTTGTCGGAAAATTCCTGAACGGCATGCCGGTGCGCTTTGAACCGGCCACGGGGGATGTGCGGCTGTGCGCCGTGGTGATCGACGGAGACGAGAAAACGGGCAAGGCGCGCAGCATCGAACGCATTATGATCGGTTGAGAATGCTGCCTGCAAGAAATCGCTTCGGCGTCGTTCCAATCCAGTAGTTCAGTCCTCCCCATTGAGCACAGAAGTACCTGGCACTGTTAGCTGTCCGGGAAAGACTTGCGGCGGGGTAAAATCAAGCGAATGCGGCGCGAGTGGTTTGTTCTGACAATCTGCGTCATGTCCTGTCTCACGGGCGCTCGAGCTTTCGCGAGCGCCGGCCCCGTCCCGCCCGATCTTTCCTGCGGAAATGGTATTCCGGGCGCCATCAGTTGCCCGCCGACAAAGAGCGATCTCAAACAAGCGCTTGCCGCCTACAATCGCGGCCGGAAATTTCAGGAACGCAAGCGGATTCAGGAAGCGTTTGAACAGTTCGATCAGGCCGCGCAACTGGTTCCGCAGGATACGCTGTTTCTTTCGGCACGCGAGGCCCTCAAATCGCAACTGGTTTACCAGCATACGCAGCAAGGCGACAGCCTGTTGGCGGAAGCGCGGCAGGAAAAAGCGGCGGCAGAATTTCGCGCCGCCCTCAAGCTTGATCCCGAAAATACTTACGCCCAGGAGCGCCTGACCGATTCCTTGCGCACCCCCGCGAATGCCGCGCTCGGCAAGCTTTCTTTCGTCGAGTCCGGGGAAATCCAGCTGCAACCGAAACCCGAGCGCACCACCTTTCAGTACAAAGGGGATGTGCGCGGCATGTTTGAACAACTGGTTTCAGCGTTCGGCATCAAAGCCGAGTTTGACGATTCGGTCACCGCCAAGCCGGTGCGCTTTTACGTGAATGACGTCGATTTCTTCACGGCTCTTTCGCTCGCCTGCCTGGTGGCAAAAACCATGTGGGTGCCGCTCGATGAACACCAGATCCTGATCGCCATAAACAACGCCGAAAACCATAAGCAATTTGACCGCATGGCGCTGGCGACATTCGCGGTGCCCACAGCGACCACGCCGCAGCAGGCGACCGAACTCGTCACTTCTCTGCGCAACGTTTGTGATTTTCAGAAAATCAACAGCGGGCAGAATGGAATTGTCGAGGTGCGCGCCCCGCAAGCCATATTGACCGCTTGCGTCAAGCTGCTCAATGAACTTTCGACTGATCGGCCGGAAGTCAGCCTTGACGTGGAAGTCTATACCATCAACCACAACTTCACCCGCGAGATCGGGATGCACGTCCCCGACACCTTCAACTTCTACAACATTCCCGCCGTCGCGCTCGCAGGGTTGGGTGGGCAAAGCATCTCGTCGTTGGTGAACCAGCTTATCTCTTCAGGCGGTATCAATCAGGCGGGAAGTTCAGCGCTTTCCGGACTGCTGGCCCAATTGCAGAACCAGACGAGCGGAATCTTCAGCCAGCCGCTGGCCACATTTGGCAACGGCCTCACATTTTCCGGCGTCAGCCTCGACCATCTGACGACCGCCTTGTCGTTGAATGAATCGTGGTCGCAGAGCGTGAGCAGGGTAACGCTGCGGGCGGATCAGAGCCAGGATGCCACGCTTCACATCGGTGAGCGCTACCCGATCCTGAATGCTTCCTACGCGCCCATTTACAACTCATCGCAAATTTCCGCCGTGCTTGGCAATCAGAGCTATGTGCCGCCGTTCCCCTCCGTCAGCTATGAGGATTTGGGCCTGAGCATCAAGGCCAAGCCCATGATTCACGGCAATAATGAAGTCAGCATGTCGCTGGAAATGCAGGTGCGTGCGCTGACCGGGCAAAGCGCGAACGGAGTTCCAGTGATTTCGAACGAAGAATTCAAAGGCAGCTTCCGCCTGCGCGACGGCGAGCCGGCGGTGATCGCGGGTGAAATCGGCACCAACGATCAGCGGGCGATTGCCGGTATTCCTGCCGTGGCCGACATTCCCGGCATCAACCAGGTCCTCACCGACAACACCCGCATGAAGGAATACGACGAGCTGTTAGTCATACTCACGCCGCACTTGGTGGCGAACCACGCCGTGAATATGAAAGAGATTTGGGTCAGCCAGAATTAGTCGATCGAGGCGCCGCCGGCTACTTCCCCTGCTTGGCCTGGAACTCGACCAATCCCTTCAACGTGTCAGCCGGAACTCCCGTCACATTGCCAATGCTGCGGCCATTGATGAACAGAGTCGGCGTGCCGGTGACATTAACCGCTTTGCCGAGAGCAAGGGATGCTTCAACGTGGGCCTGCGTCAGTGGCGTGCCGGCGCAGGTGGCGATATCAGATCCTTTCACGCCCGCGGCGTCTGCCAGGGCGGTCAGCTTTTCGTCGGCATTTTCCGCCGTGATGTCAGATTGCGTCTCGTAGGTCTTCGCGATGAATTTCCAAAACGCTTCGTTCGATGCATGTCCCACGCAATCGGCGTAGGCCGCGCCCTTGGCCGCCCAGTTGTGCATTTCCAGCGGGAAATTCTGGAAAACGAAGCGCGCATTCGGTTCGGCTGCAATTAACGCCTCAATCGCCGGCTGCGCCGCTTTGCATGCCGGGCATTGCAGATCTCCGAATTCGACGATCGTCACGCTCGAGTCCTTGGGGCCGCGCGAGGGCCCGGTGATTCCCTTCTCCAGAATCTTTCTGGCCTCTTCGAAAGGCTTGGCGCCAAAGGGAATAATTTCGCCGATTACGGCATGCTGACCGTCAGGCGTGACATAGAATTTGCTGAGTTGTTGCCCCTGTGGACTGGCAAGAATCACATCAACTTCGGCCAGGCCGGAAGCCGCCGCCGGCTTGATGCCGGAAATTTTCCACGTCACCTTCGGGTCGTACCCGAACGTCTGTTGCATGAAGGAATTGACGGTATCTTCGGAAGGTAGGCTTGCTTCCGGTTTCTCTGCCGCGGCCTTACCCGGGCTGTTGTTCTTGGCAGCGGCGGGTGTTTGTGCCGCCGCCGTGGCACCACTCAAAATAGACAGAAAGACTGTGATAAGAAAGCTGCGCATGAGTTCCTTTCAAAATGAATTCCTTAAGACTCGAAAAGTCGGCGCCTAGACTTCGCTCTTCGCGGCGATCGGAAGCCTGCGTCCGTAGCCGAAAGCCTTCGGAGAAATCTTGATGCCCGGGGCGGCCTGCTGCCGCTTGTATTCGGCGCGGTCCACCATCCGCACCACATTTTTCACCAGGTTCAGGTCGAAGCCGTGTTCTGTAGAAATCTGCTCTGCTGAATGCGACGCCTCCACGTAGTCTTCCAGAATCGCATCCAGGACTTCGTAAGGAGGCAGCGAATCGCTGTCTTTCTGACCGGGCCTTAGCTCCGCAGAAGGCGGCTTGTCGAGGGTCGACTGCGGAATCGCCTTTCTCTGGGAGTTCACGTAATGACTCAAGCGATAGACCAGTGTTTTGGGAACGTCGGAAATGACGGCCAACCCTCCGACCATGTCTCCATAGAGTGTACAGTAGCCTACGCCGAGTTCGCTCTTGTTGCCGGTGGAAAGTACGATCGCGCCAAACTTGTTCGAGAGCGCCATCAGCATGGTGCCCCGGGCGCGCGACTGAATGTTCTCTTCTGTCACATCTTCTTTGTGTCCGGAAAAAACCGCGCTCAGCGTTTGCCGATAGGCTTCGAAAGCTTGAGTAATAGGAAGCAGTTCAAAGCGGATGCCCAGATTTTTCGCCAACTCCCGGGCATCTTCGATGGAACCCGGCGATGAATAGGGGCTCGGCATGCCCACTCCAATCACGTTTTCCCGGCCGATGGCGTCGGCGGCAATCACGGCGGTAAGCGCGGAATCGATGCCGCCGCTTAACCCGATGATGGCCTTTCGGAATCCGCATTTGCGCATGTAATCGCGCGTGCCCAGAACCAGCGCGGCGTAGACGCTCGCTTCCTCGCCCGCGGTTTGCTCGTGCGTATCGCCGATTAAAGTTTTCGAATCGAAATAAATCAGGTCTTCCTCGAACGACTTCCCC
Organism: Binatia bacterium; assembly: GCA_035538435.1. Lineage (GTDB taxonomy): Bacteria > Acidobacteriota > Terriglobia > Terriglobales > Acidobacteriaceae > Sulfotelmatobacter. The sequence goes on along the minus strand of DATLKM010000026.1, from coordinate 14,441 downwards.
TGAGCGATGATCATCCCTTCGTGATTCAACACCACGCTCGATCCATCGAACAGAAGGCTGTCGTTGCCCCCGACCTGGTTCACCATTGCCACCGGAACTTTGTGCTGACGCGCGATCGAGGCCAGCATGTCGCGGCGCAGTTCCCGCTTGCCGATCCAGAACGGCGACGCGGAAATATTCAGGACGAAATTGCCCCCGGCTTGAATCAGCGCATCGACGGGGTCGACGGTGTACAGCCGCTTGGGCCAGAAGACTTTGTCGTTCCAGGCATCTTCGCAGATGGTTAGCGCCATGCGGTTGCCGCAGAATGAGAACAATTGCTGCGCGCGGGCGGGAGCGAAGTTGCGCATTTCGTCGAAGACGTCGTAGGTGGGTAGCAACATCTTCGATTGCAGGAAGGCGATTTTGCCCTCCTGCAGCAGGGCCGCCGAATTCTTTACCGACTTGCCGGTTTCCGAGTCGGCGGGAGTCACCAGGCCGCAGATAACCGCAATTCCCTGCGTTTCGCGCGCAATGTATTCAGTGGTTTCGCGATTGCGGGCGACGAACGACGGCCGCTCGACCAGATCGCGGGGCGGATAGCCGCAGACGGAAAGCTCAGGAAACAGAATCAGCCCGGCGCCAGCAGCCCGGGCACGGCACGAGTATTCGATGATTTTGGCGGCGTTGCCGGAAAAATCCCCAACTGTGGGGTTGATTTGGCCCAGCGCGATCTTCACACCATTAGTTTAAGGCCCGGATGGGTGGATGCCAAAATGGCGTTGGTCGCCGGAACCCCTTGGTTGACTAGAATTCAGTTGCACCGCGAGATTCCTGGCACGCTGAGGAAAGCGGGGACTTGGGGCTGCTTCCCCCCGCGCGGGATGCTAGCCGCGCTGACGTATTTCCGCAGCCAGTGCTCCGGCGGTTTCGCTGGCCACAGGCCTGCGCCGCTCCGAGGACTCGGAACCACGGGCCGGGCGCCGCTCTACGGTTCCAATCACAGGCGCATCTTCCAGGCCATCGGCATAGGCCATAGAGACAAAACGCTGCTCCGAACACATGCGATCGATCATGCGTTGCTGGCCGCGCGTAAGCACAGCGTGAGGAAGGATGGGAAAGTTGCGGAACATCCACAGAAAATAAACGCGTTGCAAAAATGACGGCATCAGAAACCGTGGCCCGATGGGCGTTTGTACTTGCACTATCCCCTCGGCCAATTTATCGATCAACATGATGTAGGCCCCACTCCTAGTCTGTTTTTGGCCAGAGCAATTCTAGCGCCGAATTATTGCACCAAAGGACGCTTTAGGGAAACCTTTTCTTGAATATTTTCTTAGAAATTCGGGCGTTTGACCGTCCGAATGGCCAAATGGAACCAAGGGGTATTAAGACCTCGAAAGCATGCAGCCGCTCCGCCTGGCGGAATTCCCCTGAGTAAAGGTCTTATCGCCGTCAGATTCCTCTTCCTCTCAGGAAAATGCGCACACCAGGGGAATGAGGCACAGCTGGCTCGGCCAGGGGTAAAAATAAACCAGCCCGGCCATAGATGACCGGGCTGTGCCCTTCGAGAGATACGGCAGTGCTTACATTTGCGGACGCTTCGACCGCGCAGAGGGAACAACCAGAGCCTGCTCCATGGTCGGGACATTGGTTCCCCGCAGCCAGCTTTCGGCGTCGGCGAGTTTGTCGGCCTGATTGGTCTGATAATAAGCCTGCACCAGCAATTCCATGGTGAAAGGATTGTCGCGGTCTTCTTCCAGGAAACTGACGGCCTCTTCAAACTTCTTCTGGTCCATCAGCAGGGTCCCGGCCGCTCCGTTGTAGGAACTCTGGATCACGCGGTTACGGCTGGTCGAGGCCATCGCCTCAAGCTGTTTGAGCGTCTTGTCGGCAAGCTCGGCGTTGCCTGCGTGCGCGGCGCGAACCGCGCGATTGCGCAGAATACGCGAGGCCTCTTCGTCCTTATCGTTCCTGGAAATCGTATTGCGGTGAGTCAGGGACTCTTCGGCCTGCTGCAAATATTTTAGAGCGGCATTGTCGTCGGTCTGGTATTCCGCCAGATGCCGGTACGCCTGCGCTTCCTGCAGGTCCTGCTCTTTGGCGTGCGCCGTCGCAGCGATGTCCTGGAATTCCTTGTCCGCCTCGGCAAATTTTTCCTGGCGCACCCAGGTCATGGCTTTCTGCATGTCATAGGTCAGGCGGTCGGCTTCGTTGTGAGCGAAACGGATCGCCTTATCGTATTCCGCCCGAGCCTGTTCCTGATTGCCCATGAGCGCATACGTATCGCCCAGGCCAAGCTGCGAGGTCACAAAATCAGGGTCGATTTTCAGGGCGGCGCGGTAGTGTTTGAGTGAGCCTTCGAAATCGCCGGCCATGCGCTTCAATTCGCCGTACGAATCCTGTGGATTCGGTTCGGTGGGCAGCAGTGCCACATAGCGGTCCATGTACACAAATGCCTGGGCAAATCGCCGGTTGCGCGCGGCAATGTAGGCGAGATCATTCAGCCCGGCGGGGAAATTCTTGTCGATCACGACCGACTTTTCCAGCAGCCGCTGCGCCTGTTCATCGCCGTTTTCCCCCATCAGCCAGTTGGCCGCCAGGTAAAGCAAATGCTTGTCTTTGGGATACATCTCCAGCATGTCGTTCATGGCCGAGATGCCCCCGATGAAGTCGCCCTCCTGCACCTTCGAGATCCAGGAAACCATCAACTGCTCGCCGGGAGTGGCCTTCGGAGCCAGCGACTTCGCCTTTTCGCGTGCCGTGGTAATTTCTTCGGGATTGCTGCTGTTAAAGGCGATCCAGGCCCAGGCTACGGCCAGATTCGGATCTTCCTTCACGGCCGCGCGCCAGTCGTCGTTACAGCGCTCGAGGTAAAGATTCTCGTAGTCTTCCATGCCCTTGATGTAAAGGCCGCGGGCTTTCTCAGACGAGCTTGTGACCGGCATGGCGTGCGCAGCCGACTGCTTGACGTGGTGTGCCAGGGCCGGAGCCGCCAGACAGACCAACACCGAAGCAGCGATTAAAAAAGAAGAAGAACGACGCATCAGGATCTCCCGGAACAAACGCTTTGGGGGAAAACGAAGGATGAGAGCAGCGTAACATCGGGGTAATCACGCGGCATGTGACGGAAGACGTAAGACGGGCGGGGTGCCGGTTAGCCTGCGCCGGAAGACGAGAAAAAAAGAGCCCCCGCCAAGGCGGGGGCCCGAAGGCAGACTGCTGTGGCCTAGAAGGTAAACTTGGCCGCGAGTTGAATACCGCGCGGTCCCCCTCCACCAAGGAACGGGTTGCCGATACCAACGTCGCCGGTAGCCACAATCTGGTAGGCTCCGTTGCCCACCTCGCGGCCATTGCTGGGCGGAGCAAAACCGCACCCGCAAGCGGTGTTAATGTTAGCGGCGGGATCGGCGATGAAGGCCGGAAGGATTGGGTTGGCAAAGTTCGGGTGATTAAGAATGTTGAAGAAATCCGCCCGAAGCTGCATGTTAAACCGCTCGGTGATGGCGGTGTTCTTATATACGGCGAAGTCCCATTGTTTATAGGTCGGCCCGCTCAACGCGTTTCGACCCAGCGTTCCGTAGTGCCGCGTGCCCGGCACGCAGTCGCTGGCAAAACCGCTGTACGACCCATTGTTGGTGCAGGGCATGGCAAAGGAACTCAGCTGCAAAAAGTTCGCCGGGTTCCGCTTGTCATAAACGATTGGCCCCACTAGGTCAGGGCGATCATATCCGTCGCCACCACCGCTGTAGTCGTCCTCTGCGTTGTAGTTCAGAGTAAAGGGCTGTCCGCTCTGAAGGTTGACGGAACTCTGGAAGCCCCAGCCGTTCTTCAACTTGCTCATGCTTCCGCTGATGGCAGGAATGTCATATCCCGCGACCCAGACGAAACGATGCGGCACATTGAAACTGGACGGCCCGTACTCCAATTGGGGTGCGGTGCTGTTCTGGGGCTGCGCCGCATTCGGGATAAAGTCTTCGCCGTCGCTGGAGTTATCCAGCGACTTCGACCAGACATAGTTCACCATCGACGTAAAGCCGTGATAGTTGGTGATCCTGAAGCTGGTCTGGATCGAATTGTAGTTCGACTTGCCCGTGGAGTTCTCCTGGAAAATGTACGACGCTCCATAAGGGAAGCCGTAGTTACGCGGCACCGCGAAATCCTGGATTGACCCGGCCGGACATGGCTGAATGCCGCTCGGAGGGACAGGCGTCGCGCCTAGACAGTCTGCGCTCCAGATAGCCTGCTGACTGGGCTGATTCAAGTCGAAAAAGCGGAACAACCGGTGCCCTTGTGAGCCCACGTATCCGACCTGCAGAACCACCTTGCTGGAGAACTGCTGCTGCAGATTCAGGTTGTAATTCTCCATGTACGGCATCTTGATATTGCGGTCAAACGAAAAGATGTCGCACTCAACATTGCAACCGGGAGTGCCGTACAGCGGAGTATTCGGGATATAAACTCCGTTGGCATCGACCGCAGCCGGATTGAGATTCGCCATCTGGATCGGATCGGGGCCGATATTGTTATACGCCGGGCCGGGAGCGAAGAACGTCGGATACGGCAGATGTCCCAGGACCATATCCTGAGAGAACGAATCAAAGAAAAGTCCGTAACCCGCACGGACAACCGTCCGGCCTTTCCCGTTCACGTCCCAGACTACGCTCGCGCGTGGTGAAAAGTTGGTTTTATCAGGGTTGTAGAGGTTGGGCAGGCCCCCGGGACCACCCACCATCTGGAGAAGGCCGGTGCTCGGAATGAAATCAGAGAAGAGATTATTCTTTTCGACCGGCACTGCGCTGTAGTCGTAGCGCAGGCCATAGTTGACGACCAGCGTGGGCGAGACGTGAAACGCATCCTGGACGTAGAAACCAAATCCGTTCTGATGGGTGTGTCGCAGCGTGTCCCCGGTGTAGTCAAAGGTGCTGAAGTTGCTGGTGGAGGGAACCATCTGGAGCAACTGTTCCAGTGAACTGAATCTCAAGCGTCCCCGCGAGTACTTGTTGAGATACTGCTCGATACTGGTGCGCCTGAATTCCCCGCCAAATTTAATGTCGTGTTTGTTGATCTTCCACGAGAAGCTGTCGATGATTTGGTTGTTTGTGTCAAAGCGGTGCCGGGGATCGCCCGAGGTAGCTCCTACCTGCGAGAAGAATGCCGAACTGCCCGTGGGCGTGGGGCCCAACAGAATGATCGGCAGCCCTGAAGAATTGCAGGTGCCGAAAGTCGCAGGAACGTTGCACAGACCGATGCTGCTGGGGTTAAAGCTCTGGTCTTGGGGATAAAATCCTTCGGCGAAGCGGTTCCACCCGTACCGCAATTCGTTCACTTTGTTGCCCGAAAAGATCTTCACGTACGACAGCGAAACCAACTGAACCCGCGTGGGTGTCACCGTGTCATATCCAGGAAGCTGGCCGCCGGTGGCGTTGAGAGCAAGCGGGAACTGTTGCGTACTGTCTCCAAAGAAATAGCGGCCGCTGATATTGTTGTTCGTATTAAAGGAGTGATCCAGCTTGGCGATGAAACTGCTCAGGTTGTTGAACGACGGCGCAATCGCTGTGTAATCGGGAGTGTACTGAGTACCTGCGGTCAAAGTGGGGGTGTTGAAACAACCCTCTATGGCAACGCCGGCCGCATTTGTGGTCTCCCACGAATAAGTATTTGGAATGTAGTTTCCCGAGTTGTGGGGCCAGAAATTCACCAGGCTGGAGCCCACAGAACTGACGCTCCCGCCGGCCGTAGTCACGTTGGTGGTCGCTTGCTGGATGAGTCCCGCAGTGGGAACGCACGCCAGTGAAACTACACCCACACCCTCGCGCTGACCTTCGTAGTCCAGGTAGAAGAACGTCTTGTCTCTAACAATCGGGCCGCCCAGCGACCCTCCGAACTGATTGTTGTGGAACGGAGCCTTCGGCGCTGAGGAAGGATCGAAGTAGTTGCGGGCGTCGAGTCCATCATTGCGGAAGTACTCGAAAAAGTCCCCGTGCAAAGTGTTTCCGCCGCTCTTGGTAACGATGTTGACCACGGCGCCGCCGTTCCGGCCGTACTCCGGCTGGAAGTTCGAGAGTACGTTCATGTCAGAGATGGAATCGATCGGCAGAATTGCCGAAGGAGTTCCAAACACGCCGGCTTGATTGATGGCAGGGTCATTCCGGTAGCCATCGTTCATGTCGGTGCCATCAAGCAGATAGTTGTTCGATCGGCCTCGGGCGCCGTTCATGGAAAATTCGCCGTATGAACCGGGGGAATCGGAAATCTGGTCCGGGGAACCTGAAACCCCCGGATTCAAGAAAATAAGCTTGGTGTAATCGCGCCCGTTGATCGGCAGATCCTTCACTTCGTTCTGGGTCAGCACGCCGCCCAGCGTGTCGGAGGTCGTCTCCACCATCGGCAACTCGTCCGCCGAAACTTCCACCCTCGTCGAAACCTGCCCCGCTTTCAATCCCGCATCCACGCGGCGTTCGGTGGCAACGTCCACGTTCACGCCCTTGGCTACGAACGTCTGAAAGCCGGTCTGCGTCACCGTCACGTCGTACGTGCCGATGGGCAACTCGGGCAGCGCGTAGCTGCCGTCCGCGCTGGTGTCGGTGGAGCGCTCCAGTCCCGTGGCCACATTCTTCACGCTTACCTTGGCTCCCGACACGACTGCGCCCGAAGGGTCGGTGACGGTGCCCAGGATCGTGCCCCGGAAGGTCTGTGCCGACAGGCTTACCGCGGCCACTAGCACAAACATCAGAATGATGCGCGCTCTCATAGTCTCTCCTCGACGAGATATTTTGATTTTAGGGAGTGACGCCGGTACGGCGGGCGCAAGCTTCAGGCAAGTTCTCTGGGAGCCTTGCAATTCCTTGCACACAAACAAGATGCACCGCCCCGCCGCACAGCAAACAGTAGCGGAACCCTATCCCAAGAGTCAACCATTGAGTTTGCGATCAGCGCAATACAATTTACGAATAAGGCACACACCGCGGTAACGGGAATAGAGTTTACTGCCTTGGTTCGGGGCGCATTATTTGGAAGTGAATCTCGAAAACGGCAGCTTCATGCCTCAAGTTTTTCTTGCTATGCCTCCCCAGACGCTGGTAGAACGCCGCGCGTTCAGGATATGAAGCCAGGCATTTGTTCCAGGGCAGGGATTGCAAGATTAGAAGTTGATGGCGACGCCGCCGCGGATGGCGCGCGCCGACTGTACCAGATAGACGGTCTGGCCGTCCTGCCCGATCACCGGCACGTAGCCTTGCGCCAGCAGGTTGCGGATGTCGACCAGTGCTTCCATGTGCGCCGGCAGAAAGCCGAGCGTGGGGATCGGCTGGCGGATGAACAGGCTCACGAATGCGTCCGACTGGCCGGGAGAAGAATTGAACATATCGACCGGCGTGAGCGAGTCGGCGCTGGCAAAACGATACGATGCGATCCATCGCGTATGCGAGCCGTGAATGGTGCCGCTCAATTTGGCGGTCAAAGCGTGTTGCTTTTCCGTCGCCAGCCACTGCCGCGCAGCCTGCAATTCCACGTCCGATTTCGCCAGGTCGAGCGCACCGCCGTAGGCGTAGTCCAGAGTCGCGGTCAGGTCGGAGCACAACTTGCGCTGCAGCACCACTCGAAAGCCGTTCGTATCCAGCGCGTCGGCGCCATAGCTGAACGTGCCGGAGTAGGTGTCGGGAAGCAGGAATCCGCCCGCGGCCGTCACCAGGCCAGTGCCCGTCAGCGCCGGGTTCGCCACGTGATCGCTGTACACGGCCACTTCCATGTTGGTGTTGCCCGTGCGATGGGCAAAGCTCAACTCCTGATGGCGGGCGCGCTCCAGCCGCGCGGTAAAGTTCACCATGCTCACCCGCGGGTCAGCCTCGCTCAGGTCGGCGGGCGAAGAATCGAAACCTTCTTCCGTGCGCATGTCGGGCCGCGAAGTCGTGTACGCGTACTCCACCACGCTGTTCGGGGAGAGATGAACGTCCAGTGAACCGTAAGGACGAAATGCATTCACATGGCCCAGGAATTGAATCGACTGCAACTCGCTGCCGAAGCGCAATTCCACAACGTCGCCAAAGGCCACATCGTTCGCCGCGTTCAAAGCCAGCGCCTGCAGCGCGGCGTAATGCAGATTGGGATCGGTCGGCGCAAACCGCCGCATAGTCACGGACATTGACGGGCCCGATCCATCCATCAGCCGGTGCGAATACGAACCGCGCAGCACCGCCGTGGGCAGGCCGTCGCCATATCCGACGTTTCCGCTAATGCCGACGTGGTCGGCGGCGAAAATTGAACGCTCCACGGAGAATGCGGTGCTCATGTCGGATCCGCTGCCGTATCCGTCAGCCGCCGAACCCGCCAGGAATGAGACGTTGGCCTTCAAACTGGGCGACTGCTGCTCGATCCCGCTGGGATCATTCAACACGCGCAGCACCGGCCGGTTCGCCACCGAGCGCAGCGTCCACTTCCAGTCGTCGCTGTCGCCGGCAGCGTGTCGCGGAGTGACCTGCATGGCGTTCAGCAACGTGGTCAGCGTGACATTCACATGCAGGCTGGTGCCGGCCTGCAAGCCGATCTTCTCCGTCAATGCGGGCAGAAACGAGGGCGCCCACGCCTGAATGGAATAAAATCCCGGCAACAGGTTCACGGCGGAATAGAAACCCATTGCGTCGGTGAAAACGGTGAGCGCATGCGCGGGGCCGGCGATCTTCACAATTGCGCCCATCTGCGGCTTGCCCGCGGCATCGCGAACATAGCCGGAAATTGCTCCCGGCCGCTCCCCCGCCCAGGCAGAAAGTGAGCCGGCCAGAATCGCAGCGCATAAAAATGCACGAACACCGAACTGGTTCCAACCAAGTTGGCGAACGTTCACTCGCACCCTCCCCAGGGAATCAAGCAAGCCCGTTACTCTACCGCAAAAGTGGCCGAAGGATCAACGGTCTGCTTCGAGACGTTGTCGTTCACTTTAATTTCGATCTTGTACACGCCCGGCTGAAGGTTCGCTGAGGCAATCGACTTCTGTAGCGTGACCTGCTCGCCGATGTTGCCCATCTTCTCGCTCGATTCAACCTGCTGTACCACGGACTTATTGGTGGCCACGTTCACAATATCGTATTCGAATGTGGCGGAAGGCCTATGGGTTTTCTCGTCAACGCCCAAATTGTAGACCTGCACCCAGAAATTCACCTTCTGGTCGCGGGTACGCTTGAACAGCGCCGGCTGGCCGTTGGCCGGGGCCACGCGCGGACGCACTTTCGTCACGCCAATGACGAAGTTCCCCGTGCTGACGTCCTTGGTTGGAACCGGCTCCATCTGGTCGGCAACAATCAAAGATGACGCCGACAGCTTGTCATCGGAATATTCCGGGACCATGATGCCGCGGCTCCACAGGCCTTTGCGGTCGCCGTTCACATCTTTCACCGCAATTTCCACTTTGTAGCGGCCGGGGCGAAGCGGCAGCGCCTTCCAGTAAACCGACGAGTTCTCCGCCGTCTTCGGCAGGAGCTCTGCGGGCACATCAACCTGCGCCGTATCCTCAAAAGTCTGCACCACGCGGCCGGTCAGGGTCGAAACTCGCCCGAAGATGTTCACCGTCCCCCGCTGCACGCCGTCTTTGTTGGCAAAAGTGATGTCGCGGTACTTCATCTGGATTGTGATCGGCACAAGCACAGTATCGCCCGTCACCTTCACAAAATCCGTGCGCACATCGAAGGGCATCAGGTTGGTAATCAGCTTGGTGTTGACCACTTCTTCCAGGTCTTTGAACTTGATCGGTGGCGGCGCCTGTAACTTGGCGAACTGTTCCAGGCGGTCAAACTGCTTGGACTGCTGGTTGGCGCTGTTGGGCCCGGCGCCCAATTGCTCCAGCCCGCCGTTGGAAAAGCGGCTCGACTTATTGGCCATGCCCATCTGCTCATACAGCGTCAGTCCGGCATTCGGAGTCATTTTCAGCGCGTCTTTCTCCGAACGGTCGATGGTCATGCGGTACTCGCCGCACATGCAGCTGTCCACGAATTCGATGATGACTTCCTGCCCAATCCCTTCCAGATAGCGATAGCGCCAGTCTTCAAACGGGAAAGTCGAAGTCTCGCCCCCGCCTTCTTCCATGGGACGCTCATAGGTTCCGCCCGAGGGGTGCGAATCGACCTCATCGGCCGGGCCGTACATGATGTAAATGCGGCCGCGGTCGGTTTTCCAGCCCGGTACGCCGGCGGCGAAATGTTCGTTCGCGTAGGCGATGCGCCGGTAGTGCTCTTCTTTATATTCGTTTTCTTCGGTGTCGGGCGTGGGGTCGCGGCGCTGCCAGAAGGCTTCGATAAAATTGTCGCGCTCTTCGTCGTTCGAGAGCTGCTTGAACGCCGCCCGCTCTTCGTCGGTGATGATCCAGACCACGTCTTCGTTCAACCATTTTTTGTACGTCTTGCTCAATTCGATGTTGAGGGCGCGCTTCTGCTGTTTCTTCTGCTTCTCGTTGGGCGGGCGCTTTAACGGATCCTCTGAGGGCTGGGCTTGCGAACTGGCGGCGGGTTTCTGATCGGTGGCGCTGGCCGGTGAAGAATCAGGATTCGCGGGAGTGGAAGTGGCCGGGGCAGACTTGTCGCTCTGGGCCTGGGCCGTGAGGGCCCATCCCGCCAAAACAACTGTCAGAAGCAATGAATAATAACGACCGACCCGGAACATGAGAGGGACTCCCGCAAACTTCGCTGTTCCCGTATTTTAGGCTCTCACTGGGGCGAACGCAAGGCTAAGTCACATTAAAAGAATGGATTGTGCGCCCGGTTCGTTGGAAGCAGCGGTGTTCTGGCGGAGTTGCCCGGAGGCAGGGAATATTTTTTAGCCCTTTATTATCGTAATTATCGTACTGGTCCTCGAATTCACTATTCCGAGCCTTCCACGTAAAGGTGAGGGAACCTGCTTTCTCACCGTGGGTGCCCGCAGCGCCAACTCAAATCTGCCGTGGCCATTGCTATAATTTAGCGTTCGGGCTCCTGCGAAAACCCTGTGGCGTGCGGTATCCGGAGAACCATTCCTGCTTGGAACTTTCCTGAGTGTGGGATCGTATCCCGGAATGTGCCCGTCGGCCCGCACCAGGAGCGTGCTGTCGGGACTTCGGGTCATCCCGAGCGGAGCGAAGAATCTCATCGCCCGCGGCTCATCGGGTGTGGGATTCCCGTTCGACGCGCTCGCTGTCGCTCACTTGCTCGGGGCAGGGTCTGGGAATGACGCCAGCGTTTACGCCGGCCGCTAACGGGTAACGCTGCAACTGAAAACCATGAAGCTCTGGAAAAAAATCGCGATTGGCGCAGGCGTGGTTGTGGTTCTGGCCGCGATCGTCAGCTTCACGGTTTACCAGAGCCGCAAGAACGTCGTCTCGGTGCAAACCGAGAAGGCGCAGCGGCAGGATTTGTCGGCCATCGTCAGCGCTTCGGGCGAAATCAAGCCCAAGACGTACGTCAACATCGGCGCCAACGCCTTCGGCAAAATCACGCACCTCTATGTGAAAGAAGGCGACCACGTCAGGAAGGACCAATTGCTGGCGCAACTGGAAAACGTGCAATCTTCCGCCGACGTGAACGCCACGCAGGCCTCGCTGCAAGCCGCCGAAACTGACGCCCTTGCCGCCAACGCCGCCATGAAAACTTCCGAAGCCGACCTGAACCGCGCTCAGGCCGATTACGACCGCAACAAGCTTGACTGGGAGCGCGCCCAGAGCCTGTTCAAAGACGGGCTGATTTCGAAGTCGGATTTCGACAGCCGCAAAAACGCCTGGGCCACCGCCGACGCGGGACTGGTGCAGGCGCAATCCCGCGTCTCGCAGGCCAAAGCGCAGAAAGATTCGGCCGACAAGCACATCGCGCAGAACCGCGCGACGCTTACTCGCTATGCCGACGTTCTGCAAAAAGCCAGCTACTCTGCCCCATTCGACGGCGTAATCACGAACCTGCCGGTGCGCGAAGGCGAAACGGTGGTGATCGGCATTCAGAACTCTCCCGGCAGCACGCTGATGACGCTGGCCGATATGTCGGTGATTACGGCGGAAGTGAAAGTCGACGAAACCGACATCGTGAATGTCCGCCTCGGCCAGCCTGCCGAGGTCAGCATTGACGCGATTCCGCACAAAGTTTTTCACGGCGCGGTCAGCGAAATCGGCGACAACGCCATCGTCCGCTCCACCGGCGTTTCCACTTCGCAGCAGACCAGCGCCAGCGAAGAGGCGAAAGATTTCAAGGTCGTCGTGACTTTGACCGACGCGCCGCAGGACTTGCGTCCCGGCCTTTCGACCACGGCGAAAATCACCACCGCGTCGCGGGCGAATGTGCTGTCGATTCCGATTCAGGCATTAACCGTGCGGACCAAAGCGCAACTCGCGCAGGAGAAGTCTTCGCCCGGCTCGGTGCATGCCGCCGCGCCCTCCGAAGATTCCGCGCGAAGCAAGGACACGAAAGATGACGTCCAGGGCGTATTCGTCATCCGTAATCATAAGGCTGAATTCGTGCCGGTCAGCACCGGCATCTCAGGGACGACGCAGATTGAAGTGATCGAAGGGCTGAAGGAAGGTGACGAGATCGTGACCGGCAGCTACAAGATTTTGCGCACCATGCGTTCCGGCAGCAGTGTCAAAGTCGACAACTCTGCGCCCAGGAAAGAAGACGATCAGACATAACGCTGGCTGTCTTTTCCCGTTGCACCGCGTCCAATACAGGACAGGCAAAGACAGGAAGCGTTATCAACCGGCAGTTCGCAAGTTTAACCGCTACCGGAGAACACGTGGCCGCACAGCAGGAGAACAAAATGGCAACCGCAGAAGTCCTGAATATGCCGAGCGCCGCCGCTTCCGCTGCGCCCCAGTCCTACATGATCGCCGCCGTCGATCTGTGGAAAACCTACGACATGGGTTCGGAGCAGCAGGTGCACGCCCTGCGCGGGGTTAACATCCGCATCCAGCGCGGGGAGTACGTTGCCATCATGGGGCCCTCGGGATCGGGCAAATCGACGCTGATGAACCTGATCGGCTGCCTCGACAGTCCGACCAAAGGCGAATACTGGCTGAATGGACATCTGGTCAGCGAGCTCGATGACGACGAACTGGCGCACATCCGCAATAAAGAAATCGGCTTCGTCTTCCAGACTTTCAATCTTCTCGCCCGCGCCACCGCCCTGCACAACGTGGAACTGCCGCTGATTTACGCCGGTGTTCCCACCCACGAGCGCATCGAGCGCGCCCAGGCTTCGCTGGCTGCGGTGGGCATGGAAACCCGCATGAGCCACAAGCCCAATGAGCTTTCCGGCGGCCAGCGCCAGCGCGTCGCTATTGCCCGCGCGCTGGTCAACCGGCCGTCGATTATTCTGGCCGATGAACCAACGGGCAATCTCGACTCGCAAACCGGCAACGAGATCATGGCCCTGTTCGACCGCCTGCACGGCGAAGGCAACACGATCGTGCTGGTCACGCACGAACACGACATCGCTGAATACGCCCACCGCGTGATCTTTATTAAGGACGGCGTGGTCGAGCGGGACGAGGCGAAAAAGTAACGCCTAAGAGCGACGGGGCCCTCGCCCACCGTTTCCGTGTCGGGAATTCACGGCCGCAGGTCCGTTGCAGGGATGGCCTTGAAGTTTTCGCTTCCAAGGGTCTTGTTCCATACCCGACGATCTCGCCGAGGTCACTGATACCGGTCACCTGCGTCGCTACGGCAGCCAGCACTTGCTGGCTGGCAACCCGCAAGAAGAGGTCGCAGCTCTCCGGCGCTACACTCACACAGGGCGGCCGTTAGGCTCTGCGGAATTTGTGAACGTGTTGGAACAGGGCACGATGCGGGTTCTGGCTGCCGCCAAAATTGGCCGACCCAAGAAGAAAAAGATTGCGGGCGACGGCGGACAGAATGGTTTTGCCTTCGTAGCGTAGCGAGGAAACTGGGAGCGTCCCGTCTGTCCCCGGTTTTGCTGGTTAAGCGCGGAGAAGTTGCTGGTTCCGAGGGCCTGCCCGATATCGACGGTCGTTACCACCGGCTGCCCGGAAGTTATGTACAGCATGTTAAGCCTTTGCGTGAACGCATGGGTGCTCGTGTTGTAGTGCTTGGAAACCACGTACATAACGTTATGAGCAGTGTCGATGACAGGTGTCCCGGTGATGCCGACTTCGGGCCCAATGTTGTTGCACTGGCCCGGAAGCAAGCTGTCCGGAACGGCTTCATCATTGGGATTGGTGCAGGTCGGTGGGGTTGTGCAGTTCAGGTTTGCCGACCAAAGCGGCTGGCTGCTCAAACTGTCTGCGTTCAGCGCGTAGACCCAGTTTTCCTCGGTCGCGACAAACAGGACATCGTAGGTGCTCGAACCGATTACCAGTTGCGAAACGTAAAGTGGCTCGGCGTACACGACCTCGTTGAGGTCAGGCGAGTTTGTGGCAGAAAGCGTCGTGAGCGTGCTCGCTTTGAGGATGGATTCGTTGGCATTTACATTATCGCGCGAGAAATCATAGCCATAGGTGT
>DATLKM010000025.1:0-5392 GCA_035538435.1 Binatia bacterium | reverse complement strand
GTAAAACGATCCAGTTCTCGCTTGTCGTTGTCGGTGATGACAACCTCGCCGCCCAGCGCTCCACATCGCCCAAGAAGATGTGTGGCGATATATTTCTCGCCGTCTTTATGCAGTCCGGGCGGGCTGGTGTCGCACGGCCGTCCCGGCTTCGCCGTGAATCGGATGACATGCAGATTCACCAGATACTTCGCACCAATCTTCGAAAGCGGCAGGTAAGAAAGATGGTAGGCAATCAGTTTGCGCACGCCCTCTGCTCCGGCGAGTTCCCGCGGCAATGGGGCATACTCTCGCGGCTTTCCGCCCAGCGTCGTATTGTACTTTTCCAGTTGGACGTAAGGCGTTTTCTCCTCAATCGGCCGCACCTTGACGCCGCCCTCCACCACTTCGGCCCGCAATCGATTCAACGAGCGATACCGGTCTCCGCCTTCGTAATACTTGTCTCTCGGAACCGACCATGCCGCATGGGAGAGCGCATCCAACGAGCATGCGATGTCGAAGTCAACCCGAAGCGGCTGACGGGTAAACCCGCGCTCCATGAGATCATTTCGAGCGTGAGCATTTATTTCGATGGGAATAAAGCCATCTTCCGGGAGTTCCATAGGATAATCGGTAATTGTACGTGTTCTTGACACAACCCTCCCCCCTTCCTAAAATCCAAGCTGGAAGCGCCCTTTGCGTCGTTGTGCTAAGTTTTTGCATCTAAAATAGTTAACCCGGAAGGGAAGCGGAACCCCGCTCCCCGATCGGCTGACCAAATGCCTTTGGATCCTAATATCGGAAGACGCGAACGCGAAGTCCTTACGGCTATCGTGGAGACCTTTATTTCCACCGGAGAGCCGGTAGGCTCGCGTACCCTTTCGCGGTCGAACCGCGAGGGCCTGAGTCCGGCCACCATTCGCAACGTAATGGCCGACCTGGCAGAGGCCGGTTTTCTTGAGCAGACCCATTCTTCTTCCGGGCGCGTGCCCACAACCGATGCCTACCGCTATTACGTGGAGCAGATTACCGGCAACGCCCGGCTCGCTCCACAGGAAGAGAGCATGATTTCCGACTCGCTCGCCGGCATCAGCGACGTTCAGGAATTCATGGAGCGGACCTCGCGCGTGCTTTCGTTGATTTCCCGCAACGTGGGCGTGACCGTTGCCACCAGCAGCGCCAAGAACGCGCTGGAGCACGTGTATTTCTCGCGCCTTGGAGACCAGAAAGTCTTGGCCGTGCTGGTCACGCGTTCTGGCGTAGTGCGCGACCGCGTGTTTCGCATCGATTTGAAGCAGGATGAACTCGACCTGGCCGCGCGTTATATCAACGAGAATTTTCGCGGGTGGACAATGGAGTCCATGCGGGCCGAACTGGCGCGCCGCATCGAACAGGAGCGCAGCGAGTACGATCGGCTCATGAATTCTCTCGCTCAGCTTTACAAACAGGGAGCGCTCGAAGCCGAGACCGGGCCGCAGATGGTGTTCGTGGAAGGTGCGGCCAATCTGATCACAGACCAGGAAGACCGCAAGCGTCTTCAGGAAATGATGAAGACGCTCGAAGAAAAAGAAAAGCTCGCCAAGCTGCTCGGTGCCTATCTGGACGCGAAACAGGAGGCTGTACGCGTCGTGATCGGCCTCGACGACACTCTGCCTTCCATGCAGAACCTCGTGCTGATCGGCGCGCCCGCGCGCTCGGGCAGCAACATGGTCGGTTCACTGGCCGTCATTGGGCCCACGCGCATGGATTATCAGCACACCATCACCGCCGTTTCGTACATCGCGCGCCTGTTCGACAAAATTTTGAATGAATCGGAGTAACCAGCCTTTTATGGGTAAAGGAAATGGTAGGTCAGACGCTAATACTGGGGCCCTGGATCTGGAGCATGAACTGCCCGCTTCAACCGACGAAGGCACCGCGCCTTCTGCCGCTGCCGGCGCCGAATCCGGTCCCGAAAATGAATTGCAGAAGATCAAAGCTGAACGCGACGCGCTGCTCGATCGCCTGGCGCGTTCGCAGGCCGAATTTGAAAATGCCCGCCGCCGCGCCGGCAAGGAGCAGCAGGAGTTTCGCGAGTACGCTTTGACCGACGCGATGAAGTCTTTGCTGCCGGTGGTCGATAGTATGGAGCGGGCCTTGCAAGTGAAGGCGGACGCATCCGATCTGCGGAACGGGGTCGAACTGATCTATAAGCAACTGCAAGCCGCCCTCGCCAGGCTTTCGGTCACCCCGATTACGGCCAAGGGCGAAGCTTTCGATCCCCGCTACCACGAGGCCATCGAGATGGTCGAAACCAGTGATGCCCCCGATCATCAGGTGATTGAAGAATTACAGCGCGGGTACAAGTACAAAGACCGCCTGCTGCGCCCGGCCATGGTGAAGGTTGCAAAAAATCCCGAACACTAGAAAACAGCGGCGTTCGGCCGTCCGGTTCGCTGGAAAACGAACTTGTGCGCCGATGCTTTAGCGTTCAACGAGAATCCCAGGAACGAGAATCCCAGGTAAGAGAGGCATCTTCTTCTGGCAACCAAAGCAAAACGCGATTACTACGAAGTGCTGGGCGTGACCCGCACCGTCACGGAAATCGAACTCAAGAGCGCCTACCGCAAGCTGGCCATGCAGTGGCATCCCGACCGCAATCCGAATAATCCGGAAGCGGAGGAAAAGTTCAAGGAACTCACCGAGGCTTACGCCATTCTCGCCGATTCCGAAAAGCGCTCGCTCTACGACCGCTTTGGCCATGCCGGCGTTGGCGGCGCCGCCGGCGGAGGCATGGGCGGTTTCGACGCTTCCGCGTTCCAGGATCTGGGCGATATTTTCGGCGAGTTTTTCGGCTTCGGCAACGCCTTCGGAGGCAACCGCCGCAGCCGCATCCAGCGCGGCGCAGATTTGCGTGAAGACCTCACCATCGAGTTCGAAGAGGCCGTTTTTGGAACGGAAACGCGCGTCATGGTCCGCCGCCACGAAGCCTGTGAAGACTGCCGCGGATCGGGCGCCGCTCCCGGCAAGGGCCCAACCACTTGCCGTGCCTGCAACGGCCACGGCCAGGTCCGCTATCAGCAGGGATTTTTCAGCATCGCGCGCACCTGCCCCACCTGCCAGGGAACCGGCAGCGTGATCACCGATCCCTGCCCCAAGTGCAGGGGCGAAGGCCGCGTCTTACGCCAGCTTGCGGTTGAAACCAAGATTCCACCCGGTGTCGAGGACGGGACTCGCATTCGCTTCGCTGGCGGAGGCGAAGCCGGGCCTTTCGGCGGCCCGGCCGGCGATCTCTACGTGGTTCTGCACGTGAAAGAGCATCCCTTCTTCGAGCGCGAGGGCAATGATCTGCACTGCACCATTCCTCTTTCCATCACGCAGGCCGCCCTGGGCGCCGAACTCCGCGTACCCACCCTTGAAGGCGAGCACGCTCTGAAGATTCCCGATGGAACTCAACCGGGCACAACTTTCCGCATCCGCAGCAAGGGCGTGCCCGTGCTCAACGGCCACGGCAAAGGTGATTTATACGTGGAAGTGCGGGTCCAGATTCCCGGCAAGCTTACCAAGCGGCAAAAAGAGTTGCTACAGGAACTGGAAGTCACCTCCAAAGTCGACAACCAGCCAGTCATGCGGACGCTGCTGGGGAAAGTAAAAGATATGTTCCAGTAAATCAGTTGCCGACAGCCACCAACCGACAACCGCTCCCCATGACACGCCGCCGCTGGATTGCCGATGAAGTGCTTGGTGATCGCGCGGCTTTGGTCGGCGATCACGCGGCCCATCTGGTCCGCGTCCTGCGCGCGCGCATCGGTCAGGAATTCGATATCAGCACCGGAGATTCAACTCGGCGGGGGAGAATTATTTCTATCGGCGAAAATCGCGTCGAATTCGATCTCGCCGGCGTACTTCCCGCCAATCCGCTCATTGACCTAACCCTCTTGCTTTCGATTTTCAAGTTCGACCGCATGGAGTGGGCCATCGAAAAGTGTACAGAACTCGGTGCAGCCCGCATCGTTCCGGTCATTGCCGAACGATCCGATTCTCATCTCGCCGCCGCATCCGCGAAGCGGGTGGAGCGTTGGCGTCGCATCGCCCATGAGTCGGCGGAACAATCCCGCCGCAGTTCGCCTCCCGAAATTGATGCGCCATTGAAGTTGTCCGAGGCGCTCAGTTACCCGTGCCCGCGCATAGTCCTTTCAGAATTGGAACCGGAAAAATCCCTTCGCGATGTCTTGAACGGCTCGGGCGTGGAAAACGGGGTCGCGCTGGCGATCGGCCCCGAAGGCGGTTGGACAGATCGCGAACTGGAAAGGTTCTTCAAAGCCGGTTGGACCTCGGCGTCGCTCGGCAAGACAATCGTGCGCGCCGAGACCGCCGCCATCGCCGCGGTCGCAATCGCTTTCTCCTTGTTCAATCCACGCGCTCCTCAATTACATCCTGATTCCTCACAGCACCTGGGGTGATATTCTGGGCCCCGATGGCCCTTGCCAACTCACAATCAAGCTCGTTTCTACCCGATGATCGCCAGCAGGAAGCCATTGATCACGTACACGGGCCCATGCTTGTCCTGGCCGGCGCCGGCACCGGCAAAACCTCGGTCTTGATCCATCGTATCGCCCGTCTGGTTCGCTCGGGCCAGGCCCGCCCCGACGAGATCATCGCCCTCACCTATACGGTCGCGGCCGCCAAAGAAATGGGCGAGCGTGCCAAAAAACTGGTGGGATCCCCCATCTGCGCCCAAACCTTTCACGACTACTGTCTCGATCTGCTGAAAGTTGCCAATAGGCAATTCGGCGTGCTCGATGAAAAAGATCTCTGGATCTACTTGCGGAAGCGGATCCACGAATTGCGGCTGGAACATTACATCCGCGCCGCCAACGTTGGCCAGTTCCTCAGCGACCTTCTGAATTTCCTTAGCCGCTGCCACGACGAGTTGGTCACTCCCGAACGTTATGCCGATTATCTGCATCGCCTGGAGAGCGGCGAAACCGGCCTGCCTCGAGTGGGAAAATCCAAAGATCAACTGACAGACGACGAAGTGCTCGGCCGTTGCCGCGAAATCGCCCGTGTGTTCGCCAGGACGGAACAATGGCTCCGCGAAGATGGATTGGGCACATTTGGCCACATGATCACCGGCGCGCACGAACTGCTGACCAAAAACGAAAATTGCCTGGTCGCGGCCCGCGCTCGGGCGCGATTCATTCTGGTCGATGAATTTCAGGACGCCAATTTTGCCCAGATCAAAATCCTGGCCGCGCTTGCCGGCAGCGAAGCCAACGTGTTCGCCGTGGGCGACCCCGATCAGGCCATCTACCGTTTCCGCGGCGCCTCAAGTGCGGCATTCCAGGTGTTCCGCAGGCAATTTCCCCAAACCAGACTGGTCGTTCTCGGCAAGAATCGGCGCTCTCTGACCCCCGTTTTGCAATGCGCTTTCGCC
>DATLKM010000024.1:0-13717 GCA_035538435.1 Binatia bacterium | reverse complement strand
ACACCGAACCTGAGCTGAAAGCGGCCGTGGAAGAAGCGGCGCGCCTCGGCAGGAAGGTGGCCGTCCACGCTACCGGCGAACCGGGAACGCTCTACGCGGCACAGGCGGGAGTGGTGTTGATTGATCACGCCAACCGCCTGGGCGACGAGACCATGCGGCTCATGCGCGAAAAGCAAATCTTCGCCGTGCCCACTTTCACGATCTTCGAATATTTTGCAGATCACGCGGCAACACCCGCCCAGGCGGCGCGAGAACGCTCCATGCTGGACCTGAAAATTCAGGATTTCAAGAAGCAGGTCGCGGCGGAAATCCCTATGGCGGTCGGTTCCGATGTTGGTCCTTTCCCGCACGGTACCCAGGCCCGCGAATTCGTGCTCATGGTGCACTACGGAATGAAGCCGTTGGCCGTTCTCCAGGCCGGCCTGCTGAATGGAGCGAAGCTGCTTGGGTGGGAAGGGAAGATCGGAGCGCTGGAGCCGGGATACTATGCCGATATCATCGCCGTGGCCGGCGACCCATTGCGGGATATCGGTACGCTAACCTCAGTGTCGTTTGTGATGAAAGGCGGCGTGATCTACAAGAAATGACAGACAGATTGGGGCGGGCGGTCACTATATATCCTTTGGAGAGGTTATCCGAAGCGCACCGCTTCACCCAGCTGGGCGAAGAATCTCCCATGGAACCGATCCCAAGGACAACCTATCTCTTGCCCGAGAATCCCTCTGGCGGCGCCTGCTGCCATTCCCAATCCAGGTCCTCTTCGCCGGCACGGGTCTGGTTGCGTTTGCGGTAGCAGACGAAGATCAAGCCAACGGACATCAGCGTAGGAGGGACGATCAGGATGAGGATCCCGCTTTTCAGCGCCTCGATCATGCGGGAGCCGGACTGCGCCGCCTGGGTGTAGCAAAGCGCACAACTCTGGGCCAGCGCGGCCGGGGTTAGCAATAGAGCCACGCCGGCAACGAACAAAACCGGAAATGCAAGAACAATAAACCGTTTCATACCGATACAACTCCAGAGACGATTGGGCTCATTCTACGGGTGCGCCCACGGCACGCCATTCGACAGGCGGAACGCATCCGGCCAGCCGTATTGCATGCCCAAAATCACCGAAACTGTAAAAATCAAAACGAACCACATCAGGCCGCGGTTCTCCCACAGGTGCATGAAGAACAAGAGAGCCAGTGCGCCCTCCACAATGGCCACAGCCAACATGCGCACGAACATCGAAGAGGCATCGATGTCCTGACGGGCGATCACGAACTGCAACCCGGCCAGCGCCAGCATGCAGACATAAACGATAAGATCTTTTCCCATTCCACTGCTCTTTTGATCGGCGGTATTAGCCATTTTGGTCGCTCCCGTTCCTCAGTGGGCCAGATTCAACAGATAAACCAGCGGTACTACGAACATCCAGACCAGATCGACGAAGTGCCAGTACAGGCCCGTAATTTCAATGTCGTCGGCATTGTAGCGGCCACCCTTATAGCGCAGGCCCACCGCCAACAGGGCAACGATTCCGCCCGCCACGTGCGTCAGGTGCAGGCCGGTGATGCAGAAAAATGATGCGCTGAACAGCGGCGTCCCCCATGGGTTGTGGAAGAGCGTCGCGCCCTCATTGATCAGGCCGGACCACTCGCGCAGGTGCAGCACGGCGAACAGAATTCCGCAGACCGCCGTGATCATCGTCCACATGAAGGCCTTCGACTTGTTGCCCGCGTGCGCGGCGCGGACCGCCGTGAGCATGGTCAGGCTGCTGGTCAGCAGGATAAAGGTCATCACCGCAACATTGGTAATGCTGGGGAAGGGCCGCGGCCAGTTGGGGGTGGCGTTGCGGATGAATCCATAAGCGACCAGACAACCGGCGAAGGTCGCCGAATCGGCGATAATGAACAGCCACATCGCCATTTTCTTGGCGGGCACGGAAAATGTCGGCTCGGACATGGCGGAAGTGGAATGTCCGTGCATTGCAATGTCGGCTTGACTCACGTTGCCTCCTACCGGCTTGGCGTTCTACAACTTCATCCACAGCAAGAACAACAGATAAATCCAAAGCGCTCCCATGAAATGCCAATAAACGACGGTGGCGTCCAGCGTGCTGCGCCGCAGGGTGGAGTTGCGCAGCTTGGCGATCACTCGCACCAGTCCGCCCAGGCCGCCGAAGACGTGCAGGGCGTGGGCGACCGTGAGCACATAAAAGAACGCATAACTCACGTTCGAAGCCAGCCCGAATCCCTGCGCCTTAAGCTCCAGCCACGCGTAAGTCTGGCCTGCCACAAAAAGCAACCCGAGCGCGAGAGTGCCGTAGAGCCAGTTCGCTGGATTTCCGGCTTGCGCCTTACCGCTCCTCATCGCTTGCGAAATCCGCCTCTGGCCGAGGCTCAGAGTCAGGCTGCTCAAAATAATGATCAGCGTGTTCAGGTACAGGACTGGCGGGACCGAAAAATGGTGCCAGTCGCGGGCATTTCCTTGCCTCACCACCAATGCGCTCGTAAAAGCCGCGAACGTCATGGTAATGGCGGCAATCCCCACCCAAATGCCGGTGCTCGCCGGCGCCGGTGACGAATCTTTCACCCGCCGCAGATCTCCGCCCGCGGGAACCAGATTGCGCCAGCCACCCTTGCCCTGGCCCGGCCGGCGCTCTAATTCGACTTGAGGCGGTTCATGTACTGTAGTTGCCATACTGCTCAGTCACTCCTCACTACGATTCATGCCGTTAGCAAACGGTTACTTCTCTTCATCGGGACTGTGTGCCGTCTCCGTCGAGGTCTGCATGATGTAATCCTTCTGTGCGCCTTCCACGCTGTACTGATAGGGGTCGTGGTAGACCACCGGCATCTTGTCGCCGAAGTTATTGTGCGGCGGCGGAGTCGCCGTGCTCCACTCAAGCGATGTCCCTTCCCAGGGATTGTCATTGGGCGCGCGTTCGCCGGCAAACCGACTATAAATCAGGTTGTAGACGAAGATCAGCTGCACGATTCCCGTGAAAATCGCAGCCACGGTAATGAACTTGTGGATTGGAATCAGGGGGACGAGGTAATCGTCGGTGAAAGCCTGATAACGGCGTACATTGCCCGCAATTCCCAGGTAGTGGAAGGGCATGAAGATGCAATAGGCGCCGATAAAGCTCAGCCAGAAATGCGCCTTGCCCAGGGTCTCGTTCATCATGCGCCCAGTCATCTTGGGGAACCAGAAGTAAGTCCCCGCGAAGATGCCAAACATCGCCGCCACGCCCATCACCAGGTGGAAGTGGCCGACCACGAAGTAGGTGGCATGCAGCATGATGTCGATGGAAGGCTGGGCCAGGAAGAATCCGCTGACGCCGCCACTGATGAACATCGAGATAAAACCCAGGGCGAACAGCGAGGCGGAATTGATGCGCAGCTTCGATCCGTACAAACTGCCCAGCCAGATCAGGACTACGATGGTTGACGGAATGGTGATGACCAGCGTCGGGAACGAGAAGGCGATGGCCGACTTGGGATTCATTCCGCTGACGAACATGTGGTGGCCGTAAACCATGTAGCTCAGAACGGCCAGCGCTCCCATGGAATAAATAAGGACTCGGTGGCTCAACATGGGCCGCCGCATGTTGGTGATGAGCACGTGAGAAACAATGCCCATGCCGGGGACGATCGCGATGTAGACCTCAGGGTGTCCGAAAAACCAGAACAGGTGTTGCCAAAGCAGGGTTGACCCGCCGCTGTGGGGCAGAATTTGGTCGTTGATCACCGTGTTCGAGGGAACAAAAAAGCTCGTGCCGGCAACGTGATCGAGGATGCAGAGGATGCAGGCCGGCATCAGCACGGCGAACGCCGTCAGACCCATGATCGAAGTGATGAACCATCCCCAGGCGCTCAGCGGGAGCCGCATCAGAGACATGCCCTTGCAGCGCATGTCGAGGGTGGTGGTAATAAAATTCAGCGAACCCAGTAACTGCCCAATGCAGAAGATTGCTATACCCGCCATCCACAGGACCACGCCCCAGCCTTGACCCGGGCCCCCCGCGGGACCGACTGCGTTCAGCGGAGCATATTGCGTCCAGCCGCCCAGGGTCGGACCGTCACTGACAAAGAACGAGGAAACCGCGACCACAAAAGCCACGAACGTCACCCAGAACGACATCATGTTGAAGTGGGGGAACGGCATGTCTTCGGCGCCCGTCTGAATGGGCAGGAAGAAATTGCCGAACGCGGCAAACGGTGCGGTGGTCAGGACAAAAAAGACCATGATAGTGCCATGCATGGTCATCAATTGCAGGTAATATTCCGGCGTCATCACATCGCCAGGTGCGCCCGTTTTCGAGAGCAGGTGCAGCCCGGGAATCGCCAGGCTGCCCCAGCCGAGGTGAAGGCGCATCAGCCAGGACAGAAACATCCCCGTCACGGCCGCGAGCAGCGCAAGCGCGTAGTACTGCTTGCCGATCACCTTATGATCGAGACTGAAAACATGCTTGCTGATAAAACTGGTGGGGGCTCCGTGATGAACGGCATGCTGTTGTGACATATCGTGCATAGCGCTTTACCTCGATTGAGTCCGTCTTCCCTGAGATTCTTTCACCGCGAACGGCGTTATTGCAGCGCTGCCTGCTGCTTCAGCCAGTTATCGAAATCTTCCTGGCTCATGACTTCCAGATAAGCCTTCATGTTGTAGTGGCCAAGGCCGCACAACTGCGTGCATACAATCTCATACTTGCCGGTTTTGGTCGCCGTGAAATGCACCGTCAGATCCAGGCCGGGAACGAAATCCTGCTGAATGCGTAACTCGGGAACATAGAAGGAGTGGTCGACGTCCTTCGAGTGCATCAGTAAATGGATCTCGCGGTTCACCGGAATCGCCATTTCGGCGGTCACGATGTCATCTTTGGCGTCGGCGTCGTTCGCCGTATCCAGACCGTAAAAATTGGCGTTGGCTTCGCTGATCAGATTGGCGTGAGTCGGGCCGAAACTTCCATCCGGCCCCGGGTAGCGGAAGTAAAACGCGAACTGCCCAGCCTGCACCTGAACCGGCATGGCGTTGGGCCCAGGCGGCGTTAAATAAACTTCACCCCAGGCTTTCATGCCAAAAACGCCGAGGGCGAGCACTTCTGTGCCCACCAGGAGAAACGCGGCAACCACCAGTCCTGTCGCCCCGCCCGGAAAACTCTTGATCTTTTCACCCGGCTTCGGAGAGGAGAATCTCCAGATGAAATAGGCCAGCAGCAGCTGCGACGCCAGGAAGGAAATGCCCGCTTCCAGCATGGTATCCGCATACTGTTCGTCGATCAGGTGACCGTGTGTAGAGATGTCCTGCGGCAACCCTACCGAAATGTTGCCCGGCCACGTTCGCGTCACGACAGGAATCGCCGAAAGGATGGCAATAATAACGATGGTGACTGCTAGTAACTTCGCCATAGGTGTCCGCCTTTGCTGGAACCTCAGTTCGCGATGAGCGAAGAGACCGCCCTGATCCTAAACCAGGGCGGTCCGCATGAAAAAAGTTTTTCTATTTGGCCTTGAATGTAAAATCGGCCGTCGCCGAGCCGCCGGCGGCAACCGTTACTTTCTGCGTCTGGGTGTTGTAGGTTTCCTGCCATGCCGTCAATGTGTAGTTGCCGGGCGGCACATTGTTGATGGTGTACTTTCCGTTTTCATCCGTCGCGCCGTAAGGCCCTTTCACCACGACGAACCAGCCGTGCATCCAGGGGTGAATGTTGCACTGGACCGGAATCACTTCGGGATTCTTCCAGCTCTTCTCCACCGGCGGGGCGCCCGGCGGCTGGGACTGGTTCCATCCCACGTTGGTCATCGGGTTCGGTAGCGGGTGAATGTTGTGGGCGGTCTGATCGCTGGTCGTAACCTTGAAAGTCTGTCCCGCGTCGAGGGGCAGCACATGCGGGGTGTACATGCAATTCCTCTGATCGAAGACCGGTTCGGTCGTAATTGCATTCGCCGGGCCGCTGTAGCCTTCACTGATATAGACGACAACGTTTTGCAACCCGTTGCCTGAACCTACTTCCACAGTTTGCAGGTGGGCCGGGCTTCCCGAATTCGCCTTCACGCAATACGGATCCTTCGACATATCGATGCCACGCATGTGGGGTGCAGTGCCATCGAGCTTAACGGTGCCGGTAATCTTGCCTTCGCCGGCTGCGCTCACTTTCTGGCCCAAAATCAGGGCGCCACAACAGACTAATGTTACAAGCGATGCTACAACTGCGAGATTGACTTTTTTGCTCATGGAAATGCTTTCTCCTTGGGCGCCAGCAGGAAGCGGAGAGGGGACCCGCTCGCGCCGGATCGGGTAATAACCTATTGTTGTCCTCCAGGCGCGTTGGGATCAACCGGCTTCAGATTCAAGCCCTTTGCGATCTCCTTCGCCCGGCTGGGCTGCTTCATCAGAGTACGGAGGTAAAACACCAGGTCCCAAGCCTCGTCCGGCTTGATATTGTCGGCGAACGACGGCATGGGCGTGCCATCCAGCCCGGTCATGAAGATACGGTAAATGTCCGCATCGGTGTCGCCGCACTTGGGCCGCGAACCTTCCGTGAAGTTGAACGGTTGAATGGGACGGCCCAGATCATCCTGCAAAGTCGAGGCCGAAGGCCCATTGGCCATACCCGCCACACCGTGACACTTCCAGCACTGCACCCGCGCGAACACGTCACGGCCGGCCTTGATCCGCTCCCCGGTCACTTCCGGCTCGGGCGGAATCGAGATTGGAGTTCCCGGTTTGTCCGAAGCAAAGCGGGGCGAGAAGTGCTTCACAAAGGCAACCAGATCGGCCCGCTGCTGCCGGGTAAAGGTGCTCCATTGCGGCATGGCGGAACGATCCATACCCCGCGCAATCGTGTTGAACAGATCTTCATCGGTGGGCAGGGTTCCGGTTGGCGTGGAACGGCATTTAAAAACGCCCAGCTGGAAATTGCGCGGCTTGGGCCACATGGGCGGATCCAGCCACTGCGCCACTTCGCCTTCGCCGTCACCCATAACGCCGTGACAACTCACGCAGTAGCGCCGGTAGTCGTATTTCACCCGCGGGTCGTTGGCGTGTCCGGTCAGATTGCCGACATGGCTCTCCATGTTATCCCGGGTTCCAATATCCAGATTGGTGAGCTGGGCCGAGGAGGCCGGCATTAGCCACAACAGCCCAACCGCAACCAACCAGAGCGATGCTTTCGTGAAGCTCGTGCGCATTGTCTTTTCCTCTCTCAGCTAGCTCTAGAAATCGAAGTCAAAACCAAGCAGCAATTCGCTGGTGTTAAGGTTGCTGCCATCGGGCGCGCCGCCAACGCTGTGCAACCAGTTGTATTCGTTATGCCAGGCAAAACCGGCGCGATTCGTCATAAACGGGTTGTAGCGATAGCCCACGGTGAAGGTGGAAAGATTTCCCAGATTGGAAGGGGAAGCGCCAGCCACCCCCAGAGGATTGACCCCGGCATATCCGGCTCCGTCAGCCTGCTGCGACATGCGGACCGTTTCGTAGCGACCGATAAAGATCAACTGCGGGCTGTACACGTAATGCGGCTCAATGAGCACTCCGTTCCAGGTTGGAGCGCGCGAACCGGCTGGCAGGGCGGGGCCTCCGGGAACGTTGTTGAATCCGGAAGGAGGTCCGGGCGTGCCGTTGCTGGGATTAATGTAATTGCCATATCCCTGGCCAAACCACGCATTATCCCACCCGTGCTGAGTCACGACTGTGACATCCGCATGCTCGCCGAAGTAGAAGATCCCGTAGAATCCCTCGCGATGGAAGGATTTGTTCTCAATCCCGGAACCGGGAATAGGAGCTCCACCGGCCGTCAGATAGTAGGTGGGTGCTTCGCCGACCATGGCATAACCGCCAATGCGATCCACGCCCAGCTTGCCCGTGTCGAAGGCCTGGCTAGCCGTGAAAAAACCGCTGTATGAGTTAGAGCCGGTAACGAGCCCCGGGTTGCCATCGCTGGAACTGAGCAGCGCGGCGGAATAGCGCGTCCGGTCATTCCAGGAGTGACCCATCACCTCCAAGCCCAGCTGATTGTCTCCAATCTGGCCGTAAATGTTGCCGTCGCCCACTGGCATGAAGTGGTAAAGCTGATAGATTCCGCCGTTGCCGGTCAGCGTCAAGATTCGCTTTTCCGAAAGCAGATTGTCCAGTTCGAACTTGCCGAGCTTCAAGTTGAGCCACGGACTGCCAAACAGGTTGTCGAAACGCGCCATCACGGTCTCAAAGTGGAATGTCGCGGTGGAGTCCGAGGAGGGCAGCACGTAGAACGAAATGTTCTTCTCCAGGGTGCCGCCAGTGTGGAAATCGAGGCCGCTCAGGTCGAACCCCGATTGCTCCAGTCGCACTTGCTGAGTGCCGGTTACGACCCCGTTCGTGTACACATCCTCCGTCACCTTGCCGGTGCTCACGCGATGCCAGATCGGCGTGATGCGGAACGTCACCGGCCAGTAGCTGGGATTCTGCCAGATCGGAGCATCACGGTCGTTCATGATCTGGTAGCCGTTGTCTTTGAACTTCTGGCCAAAGTAGTTGAGCATCGGCCACGATTCATGACATGCCGAGCAGCGCAGTCCATATTTTCGCGCGAACGCGGGCAAGGCGCTGGCTTGCTGGCTGCTGGTGAGAACTACGAATAGCGCGATAAGGGAAAGGGGGAGAAAAGAGATGGCGGCGCGTACTGCTTTGCGAACGCAGGAACTGCCCGTAAAGTGCATAGCAGAACTCCTCTGCACAGAAAAGACTATTTTGTTTTGCAACCCAGAGCCCACAGAACATCCCACAGCGAGAGGAACGCGACCGCTCGCATTCGGCACGGAAAGAATTTTGCACAACAATTACAGCACAAAGGTTCTACCACCGTACCGCGTCGAATCCTACTATGGGCCCCGGAAAAAGTTCAAGAGTTTTTGACAATTTTTTTACAACTACCATCTTGCGCCATCCGCTCGCGTCTGCTAGACCGCTGTTTTCGCCGCGGCAGTTGACAGTCCCGCCCTCTCGGTACACACTCTCGTAAGGCTTCCAGATGAAGCTTTGCGGATTGCGCCTGGCGCTGCCCTCGATTTGCTTCCCGCTAGAACCGTTATGCAGAGAAAACCGCGTCTGGCTCGAATTTATTCGCGCTCTCGCGGCAGCGCACCGCGCCGCCGTCGCTTGTCGATCGCTCTGGTTGGGCTTTTGCTCCCCGTATCGCTTGCCTTCGCCCGGGAAAAATCGAAAGTCTCTTACGGGGAGGGCTTGATCATCAACATCCCTTACCCTGCGAACGAAGTTGAAATTGTTGTACAGGATGTTACCGATAACGGCATCATCCGCGGAACCAAGGAATACAACAAAGACGAATTCGTCAGCGGCGCAAAGGCGGAAGACACGCCCCACGTGTTTCCAGCCTGGAACAGCCAGGGAAAAGCGTTTTATAAAATGCGCGACCAGGCGCTCGACCCGCGCAATTTCCAGGACAGCAGCGATGTCGGCGTTCTCGAAGTCCGCTACATTGTGGCCCCGCAAGGCGACGGCAACACTGTCCTGCGAATCGATGCCCTGTTTCAGGAAACCTTCCGGCACATTGTCCACAAATCCAACGGATCGGTCGAAAGCGCCGAATACAAAGACATTCAGGAGCACTTGGAAGCCATCGAGGTCATGAAGAAGCAGACCATCGAGGGGGAGCGCGAGCGCCAGCAACGCCTTGCCAGAAAACAGAACCCTGCATCCGTGCCGATTCAGTCTTCCTCACGAGAAGCGTCGCCGCGGGAAACGAATCAGCCGTCGCCGATCGTCGAGGTACCGGCACAGCCTTCGCAGGCGCAGCAAGCGCCACAGTCAGCTCCCGCCCCGGCCGAGACTCCCCTCCGCGTTGAGGTGGCACAGTCCGGTCCCCAGCCCGACCCTCCTCCGGTTACGGTTGCATCCCTGCCCTCATCATCCTCGGGCGGCCCGGCGTGGCAGGCTGCCCCGGGACAAAGCCTCGAAGATCATGTGAAGGACCTGCGCCGGCAAGTCGAACGCCTTGTGAAATCCCCCGGCGCGCCGCTCAAGTCTGCACCATTCCACACCGCGAGCACTTTGAAAACGCTGGATCCCGGAACCGAAGTTCTGATTTTGATCTCCACGCCCTACTGGTTCGGTGTCGAAACTCATGAAGGCCAACACGGATGGATGATGCGCAACGACCTGGAGCAGCAGCCATGACCCGAAAGCGGCGATGGCTCGCGGCTTTGACGTCGTTCGTTTTCGTTTGTTCGCTCTGCGCCCCGGCCCAGAGCGCATGGGAGCGAACTTTTCCCCAGTCCAAAACAGCCGTGGAAAAGGCGCTGAAGGAGTTGCAGCCGGCTCTTGGCGGCCGCTTGCCGGTGCTCGATGGTTTCGCCCGGCCCGGCGAAACCCCGCTCGATCGCTACCAGCGTGGCTACTATCAGTCCAAAATCATTGTGACCGCCACTCCATCAGGCGGATGCGTGGTACGCGTGACCACGCAAGTCACCGCATGGTATGCGGATCCAAACCCGTCCAAGTCGGGCTATCGCCTGTTGCCTTCGAACGGCCGCCTCGAAGCGGACCTGCTCGACCAGTTAGCCGATCAGGTCGCTGCCGGGCAACCCAACGCCCCGTCAGCCGCGCCAGCCGCTTCAACTCCGGCCGCAAGCGCTCCCCCTCCCGCCGTCCGCGAACAGCCCCACCCCGTGCCGCAGTCAACGGTCGCGCAAACTGGGCCGCAAACTCCAACCCCAAAGTCCCGGGCGCCTTCGACTCAAGCGGCTAATGAACCGGGCATCTCGGCACCCGTCCCTCAGTTCCCTGAAGGCAGCGGAAAACTATCTCCGTCCCTGGCCGAAAACCTGGCTCAACCCGCCGCCGGCTCATCGAAACAAACCAAACTGACGGAAGGGGCCTCCGAGGCCCTTCGCACGGAAGCGCAAAATCTGGAAGAGATTCTCAAGAGCCAGGCCAACCCGCAGAACATTGTGGCGGTAAAGAAATCCGGTACGCCAGTCGTTGAAACGCCGAGCCTGACGGCAAAAACTTTGTTCCTGGCAAGCACGCACGACGAATTCGAAATGCTCGATTTCACCAGCGATTGGGTGCATGTGCGCATTTCGGGCCTATCCCGCGGATGGATCTGGCGCAACAGCCTGGAAATGCCCGGCAACATTGCCGACAATGAAGCATCCGCCCCTGCTCCCACGCCGGTCGCGGCGGAATTGTTCCGCGTGAGCCGCGAAGAAACCGCGCAGTTTCCCGGAGATTGGGCGCCGCTCCGCGGCAAGAACGTGAAGATCGTCTCGGTGGAGAGCATCAGCGACGCGCAAAAAGATACTGCGCAGCAGCGGCTTGCCTACGCGAAATCGATTCTCGACAAAGACTATCCCGAGCTGTCCCAGAGGACCCAGCAACTGGCCGGGATTGTGGTGATTTTCGATTCCATCGACGGCGGCATGATCGCCGCCACTTTCCCTACGCTGCAACAGTGGAAAGCGGGCAAGCTCTCGGACGCCGCCTTGTGGCACGAATGTTTTTTCGATCCCCCCGAAACCTTTGGCCCGTCAGGTGCACACAGCTCGGGTGCTGTCGCGTCTCCGGCCCCACAGGAAGCGCCGGCTGGGAGCAACTTGCAATAGCTGTGAGAAGGCACAAAGCGCAAAAACAAATCCGGTTAAACTTCGTATGAAAGGGCAACGGACGAGTTTCAACTTGACTTTGCCACGCCGGAAGTAGTACCTATGCAGTCCTTGGGTAATTTTTGAGGCCGTTGTGGGCGGCTCCATCATCCAACAAGAGAAACCATGGCTTTAGCTTTGTAGTCACCAGTAAAGCGGTACGACAACCACACCATTTCTCGTGAGCACGATGACTCAACCAATTCCTTTGATTCGTAAGCAGGCGGTCTCGGTGCTGCGCGATTATGCGGAACTGATGAAAGCGCGCGTGACTACATTGATCGTGATGACCGCCTGGTGCGGTTACTACTTTGGCGCGCAGAAAGCTGGATCGCCGTGGTTCACCTGGGGATTATTTCACGCCCTTCTCGGCATCGGCCTGGTTTCCAGCGGCACGGCCGCTCTCAATGAAGTGATGGAGCATGACGTCGACGGTCATATGCGCCGCACCGCGCAGCGTCCGCTGCCCGCCGGCCGCATGAGCCTGCTCCACGCCACGATTGCCGGACTTATCGCCGCAGTGGGCGGGTCGATCTATCTGGCAGTCTTCACGAACCCGCTGACCGGCGCCCTGACGTTTTTGACCTCGGTGGTTTATCTCGCGGCCTACACTCCGCTGAAGCGGATTTCACCGATCTGTACATTCGTCGGAGCATTTCCCGGGGCCATGCCCGGAGTTCTTGGCTGGACCGCCGCCCGCGGCCACCTCGAACTCGGCACGCTGATTCTGTTTGCCATTCTTTTCGTCTGGCAATTCCCGCACTTCTTCTCCATCGCGTGGCTGTACCGTGAAGACTATGCCGCCGGCGGCATTCGGATGCTGCCCGTGGTCGAAGAGGACGGCCGCTCGACCGCGCAGCGCATCGTCGGCTATTCGCTGGTTCTGATTCCTCTGAGTCTTCTGCCCAGCTTTTTCGGAATGGCGGGAAAAATTTATCTGGTCGGAGCTACGATTCTCGGCTTGGGCATGTTCTACTTCGGCGCCCGCCTTGCCTTTGCCCGCCTGCCCCTGGCTAGCGCCCGCTCGAAAATGCTGGCTCGCCACGTGCTGCAGGCGACAGTGATCTATCTTCCGCTTCTGTTTGCGCTCATGATGGGGAACGCACAGCGCTAACGGCAAGCTAACTACGCCGAGTCTTGCACTCTGGTAAATCCAACCGTCTCAGTTCCGGCATGGGGAAATCCTTCCCATTATCGGTAACCAGTTCGCAACCCTGCTCGATCGTTGTCGCCGCGATGATCATATCCGCCAGAGTCAGCGCGCGGCCCTTTCGCGACCACTGGTTCTTCATCCGGCCGGCGTTTTCGGCCGCCGCCGCGGTAATGGGATGAATCACAAGCACTCCCAGGAAGGCCCTCGTTGCGATTTCTTCTTCGGGGCGCATGCCGGCGTAAACCTCCCCAATGTTGAGCGCCGATGTCTCGAGGCTGTGGCCGGAGCGCACCAAGTCCGCAAGCCACAGCCGACGGCCGCGCCGCGAACGTAACGCGTCGATCAGGACCGACGTATCGAGAAGTAACCGCATGGATTTTTTATTTCGGTTTCCGCCGGCCCGAGGGTCGCGTAGTGGCCGCCTGAGCCGCCCGCTTCTCACTCTCGCTCCGCATTTTGCGGACCCACGCCGTGCTGTTTCCGGGCCGACTGTCGTCCTTCCAGGCCGGTTCTTTGCTCTCGAGGAAAATCAACAGCTTGCGCCGCCGCAGCTCTTCTCTTGCAGTGTCCAGTAGAAAGGCGGTCCTTCCCCGGGGGCCGACCATGGCGTCGATTTCCCGCAATAAATCCGCCGGGATTAAGATGTGTGCTCGCTGTGTGCCTTGCATATGTGTATACCTATTGTGCCATTAACTCAGGGTCGGAATCAAACCGATATCGGTCATCGTCGGAGTCCGTTTCCCTCGGTAGCAGGGGACGACTGGAAAGTCGTCGTGGCGCCGGAAAGCAAGTAGTGAGGGCCGCCCCAGGACCTCACCATCCACCTCATATCCCAGCCCCTCACTACAAACTTAAGTCTCTCTTCCTTTCATCCCGGACTGTAGTACGATTGCCTTCCCCCAGGGATTCTTCCCCTTTTGAGTTCTCCATGAGTGCACTC
>DATLKM010000023.1:0-6512 GCA_035538435.1 Binatia bacterium | reverse complement strand
TCTCGCGCCTGGTGTCGGGGTTTCCTAATTTCCATTTTGAAGAAGTGGACGGCACCGATCCGGTCGCCAGCTATGCCGCCTTCCAGCGCGCCGCGCGTTACTGCCGGGAAGGGCACGGCCCAGCGTTTGTGCACGCGCATGTGATTCGTCCCTACTCCCACTCGCTCTCCGATGACGAGCGCCTGTATCGTCCGGACACCGAGCGCGAGCGCGACGCCGCCCGCGATCCCGTCTCGCGAACGCAGATGTTCCTGCTGCGCGAAGGCATTCTCGACGAGAAGGGAATTAACGAACTGGAAAGAAAAGTGGAAGAAGAGATTCAGGCGGCCGCCGATGAAGCCCTGGCTGCTTTGCCTCCGACTCCCGAGACCGTCACCAACTACGTTTATTCTCCCGATCTGGATCCGTCTTCTTCTGCGTTCGAGAGCGCGCCGGTGCAATCCTCCGCAGACACGAAGCAGGCCGCCAAAACCATGGCCGATCTGATCAACACGACTCTGCACGACGAAATGCAGCGCGACGAACGCATCGTGATTTTCGGCGAAGATGTGGCCGATTGCAGCCGCGAAGAATATATCAAGCAGAAGCTGGTGAAAGGCAAAGGCGGAGTCTTCAAACTTACTTTCGGTTTGCAGTGTGAATATGGCTCCGACCGCGTTTTCAATTCGCCGCTGGCGGAAGCCGCAATCGTGGGCCGCGCCACCGGCATGGCCACGCGCGGACTGAAGCCGGTAGTCGAAATTCAATTCTTCGATTATGTCTGGCCCGCGATGATGCAGATCCGCGACGAACTGGCCGTCATCCGCTGGCGCTCAAACAACGCATTTTCCTGCCCGGCCGTGATTCGCATCGCCATCGGCGGATATCTCACCGGCGGCGCCATTTATCACTCGCAATGCGGCGAAAGCATTTTCACCCACATTCCCGGATTGCGCGTGGTATTTCCGTCAAACGCTCTGGACGCCGCCGGCCTGTTGCGTACTGCCATCCGCTGCGACGATCCGGTATTGTTCCTGGAACACAAGCGGCTTTACCGCGAAACTTATGGTCGTGCTCCGTATCCTGGGCCCGATTTCATGATTCCCTTCGGCAAAGCCAGCATCGTCCAGCCCGGAACCGACCTGACCGTAATCACCTACGGCGCTGTCGTTCCCCGCGCCCTTCAGGCGGCGCAGAAAATCGAGCGCGAACATGGCGTAAAAGTTGAACTGATTGACCTCCGCTGCCTGAATCCGTTCGACTGGGAAACGATCTCCGCCTCGGTCGCCAAAACCAATCGCGCGCTGGTCGCCTACGAAGATTCGCTCAGTTGGGGCTACGGCGCCGAGATCGCCGCCCGCATCGCCGATCAACTCTTCGATCAGCTCGACGCTCCGGTGCGCCGCGTCGCCGCAGCCGACACATTCGTGGCTTATCAGCCGATTCTGGAAGACGCGATCCTGCCGCAGTCGAGCGACCTGTTTCGCGCGATGAAGGAACTGGCGGAATACTAGACGGCAATACAACCGAGGTGTGCTTAGGTCAGTTTGTCATTCCTTACAGGCCTAAAGAACCGGGGAAGCAACCTGCCTTTCCATCACGATGCTGCTACTTGCGTCCTCCGGAGCCTTCTTTCTCCCAGAGGTCCTTCCTCATTGACCCGGTTTTAAGCCCAACTTAAAATCATCGCGCCTGCCCAGGAGGCGCAATGACCCTACTTCGTCGCTCAGCACCAGTCTGCCTGTTTTCTGCCGTCATCTTTCTGTCAACTCTGGTTTCCGCCCAAGTCCCCGTAACGACTTACCACTACGACAACAACCGCACCGGCTGGGACCAGAACGAAACTATCCTCACGCCGTCGAATGTGAATACCTCAAACTTCGGCCTGCTAAACACGGTCGCGCTCGACGATCAGGTCGACGCCCAGCCGCTCTACGTTCCAGGCGTCAACATTACGGCAGGAGGCCACAAGGGCTCGCACAACGTCGTCTACGTGGTCACGGAAAACGACACGGTCTACGCGATTGACGCCGACGCCGGCACGGTGCTGCTGAGCGTGCATCTGGGAGCGCCGGTAGTTTTTCCGCTTGGCTGCAATAACAACGGGCCGAACGTCGGCATCACCTCGACTCCTGTCATCGACACCACCAGCGATACGCTTTATCTGATTGCATACGTGCAGGAGGGCGCCGGTCCTGCGTATTATTTGCACGCCCTCGATCTCGGCAGCCTCGCCGATAAGATAACGCCCCAACTGGTAACCGCCTCGCACACACTCAGCGATGGATCCACCTTCAACTTCAACGCTACCTATCAGCGCCAGCGCCCCGCGCTGCTCGAAGCCAATGGCAACATCTATGCGGGATTCGGCAGCTTCTGCGATTTCAACGCGAACCTGTCGCGCGGCTGGCTTCTGGGTTGGAATGCGTCCACGTTGGCCCCTGTCTCCTCTAACCAGGTTTTCGATACGCTGGCCAGCAACCAGGACGATTTCTTTTTGTCATCCATCTGGATGTCAGGCTACGGCCCCGCCGCCGACGACGAAGGCAACATCGTTTTCGTCACCGGCAATTCCGACTATTCCGGAAACAGCTACAACGGAGTGACCAGCATTCAGGAGAGCACGATCAAAGTCTCATCCGATCTTTCCACTGTGGTTGATCTCTTCACGCCCTCAAATCAATCCAGCCTGGATCAGGGCGATACTGACTTCGGTTCCGGCGGCGCTCTGGTGCTGCCCGATCAACCAGGCCACGTTCCTCATCTCATTGTCGCAGCGGGCAAAGACGGCAACATGTATCTCATGGATGGCGACCGGCTGGGCGGTTACTCGCCCAGCCGCAATAACGTGCTGGGGACATATCAGATCGGTTCCTGCTGGTGCGGGCAGTCGTATTATCTCGATCCCACAGACGGCGCGCCGCGAGTGGTTTCGAGCGGCGGCAATCAGGTCCTGGTCTGGAAACTCAAGACCTCACCCAGGCCTAGCCTGACGCAGGTTTCGCAGTCTCCGGCCATTCGCGGCGGGCAGAATCCCGGATTTTTCACCACCATCTCCTCGAACGGCACCGCTAATCCGATCATCTGGGCGCTGTCCCATCCCAACTCGCAGCAGCAGAACGCGGTCGCCCTCTACGCGTTCAACCCTGACGGAGCCCATGGCATGACGACGCTGATTGAGTTGGCCGCGGGCAACTGGCCGAACTTCGGCGGCAACTCGAATCTCGTCCCCCTGGTCGCCAACGGGAAAGTTTATGTGGGCAGCAACAAACAACTGCGAATTTTCGGATTGAAACCGGAGTTAGCCGATTTGGAGATGGAGATGAAGACGTTAGAGTCTTTTTACTCTAGATATTGGCATTATTGACCCCGGTTTTAAGCCCTGGCTACAATAAATCCAGCTCCCCCTGAGCATTTCGCGCCACTTTGGGGGATGCATGTCGCCACTCCGCTCCGCGGCCCAGGCTTGCCTGTGGATCACCGCCGCTGTTTTCTCTCTCGCCGTCGCGCTCACCGGTCAGACGACCGTTCTTACCTACCATTACGACAACAACCGCACCGGCTGGAACTCGGGCGAGACTGTTCTCACTCCTGCCAACGTGAACGGTTCAACTTTCGGATTGCTGACCACGGTCACCCTCGATGACCAGGTTGATGCCCAGCCCCTGCTGGTTTCCGGCGTCAATATCACCGCCGGCAACTACAAAGGCTTGCATAACGTTGTGTACGTGGCGACTGAAAACGACACGGTCTATGCCATCGACGCCAAGGCCGGCACCATCCTCCTGACCAACCACCTCGGCACTCCCGTCGTGTGGCCGCTCAGCTGCAACAATAACGGCGCGAACGTCGGCGTCAACTCCACGCCGGTGATTGACCCTGTCACCAGCACGCTGTATTTGATCGCCTACACACAAGGGAATACCGGCCCCGCTTATTGGCTGCATGCGCTCGATCTGGGCAGCCTCACCGACAAAATCGCGCCCGAACTGGTGAGCGCTTCGCATCCCCTGAGCGATGGCACCACGTTTTATTTCAACGCCACTTATCAGCGCCAGCGCCCGGCCCTGCTTCAGGCCAATGGAAACATCTATGCCGGTTTCGGGAGCTTCTGCGATTACGCTCCCAACCTTTCGCGCGGCTGGCTGATGGGGTGGAGCGCGCAAACTCTCGAGCCGCTGTCCTCCGATCTGATTTTCAACACTCAGACCTCGACCCCGAACGACTATTTCATGGCCTCAATCTGGATGTCGGGTTACGGGCCGGCCACGGATGACCAAGGCAACATCATTTTCGTCACCGGAAATTCCGATCCCTCCGGCGCCAATTACGATGGGATCACCAGCATCCAGGAAAGCGTGGTCAAGGTAAATCCCGGTCTGAGCGCGGTTTTGGATTTGTTCACGCCGGACCTGCAACCGCAACTCGACGCCCATGACAATGACTTCGGTTCGGGCGGAGCGTTGGTTCTGCCCGATCAACCCGGCACGGTGCCGCACCTGATTGTGGCGGCGGGAAAAAATGGCAGCATGTATCTGATGAACGGCGACCACCTCGGAGGCTTCAATCCCACGAAGAACAACGTTCTCGGAACCTACGGCATCGGCGGCTGCTGGTGCGGGCAATCGTACTATGTCGATCCAGTCGATGGTATTGCGCGCGTGGTCACCAGCGGGGGCAAAGCGGTCGAAGTGTGGAAGCTCGTGACCTCTCCGAAAACCGGCCTCACAAAAATCTCCACCTCCGCCGCCATGGTGAGCGGGCAGTCGCCCGGATTCTTCACCAGCATTTCATCCAACGGTCACGCGAATCCGATTGTGTGGGCCTTGTCGCATCCGTGGTCGCAGAAATCGAATTCCATTTCGCTCTACGCTTTCAATCCCGAAACCACCCCGGCCATGACGACTTTGTATCAGGCCAGCGCCGGCTCGTGGCCGAATTACAATGGCAGTTCAAACCTGGTTCCAGTCGTGGCTAACGGCATGGTCTACGTGGCCAGCTACAAGCAACTGAGCATTTTCGGATTGAAGTCGCAGACGAAGTAGGGAAGGCGGGCAGACTGCGTGGCGGAAGCTCTGTCCCCGGTGTCCCCGAGCGTTCTGCGTTCAGCCTTTTGCCGGGCAGCGGATCAATAGCAGGGATTCGTCATCATCCGTGTGCCCGAATGACTTGGTCCTTTCGAAGACCGTGTCTGCCAGACCTTTCAAAGACTGGTGTTCGGCCGAGGACAAGACCGCTCTCATTCCCTCCATCCCGAATTCTGCGCCCGACTTGTTGGTAGCTTCCAACAGTCCGTCTGTGCAAAGCAGAAACAAAGCGCCGTCGCATAAGGGAACAGTCTCGACGGAAAAAGAGTTCGGGGCGAACAGTCCCAGCGGCATGTTCGAGCATAAAAGCTCTTTGCAGGCGCGATTGTCCAGGCAGCATTGCAGGATGGGCGGATGTCCGGCGGTCGAGAAAGTCAACTGCATGCCGTCCCACGCCAGGAACGCGAGAGTGACGAACATCTCAGGCTTGCGAATTGGGTGCAGCACGGAATTCAGCCGATCGAGAAACCCGGCGCTGTCGTCATTGCAGGACAGATACATTCGCGCCGCGCTCTTGACCATGCCCATGAGCACGCCCGGAGCAACGCCGTGTCCGGATACATCGGCGATGTAGGCGATCCACTTCTCCCCGTGCTGCACCAGATCGATCAGGTCGCCACCCACCTGGCCGCTCGGCACCGAGCGGCCATAGAATTCGAAGTCCCCAATTTTCGTTTCGATCGCCGGTACCAATACGCGGTGAATCTCCCCCGCCAGTTCCATCTCGGCGTGGACTTTGAAAAAGCGCCGCCCTTCGCTCACAAAAACGTAAATGAAGCTGACGTAGGCCAGCACCATGCAGCCGATGGTCATTCCTGCGTCGAGCGCGAGCCGGCTTTGCAGGTGGCTGATCTCGGCAGTTCCCATCTGCGCAGGCGCCGGCAAGGGTTGCAGAATATAGCCCATGACGACCATCTCGACAAGCACCACAACCGGGATGATGATTCCCGAGCGCCACCGCCAAAAAATGCCGCTCACCGCGTACACCATGGCGAAAAGGCCGAACAAAACGATGCTGATCAGGAAACGGCCGATGGGTTGAAGACCGAGGCTGATGGTATCGACCGCGGAACCGATGATGCCGAAGATGAAGAAGACGCCGAGCAGGAACACCGCGCGTGAAGCTGGCGGTATCTTCCTCCAGAAATGGTCGCGGCCTGTCACGAGGGTTGTGGGAAAGCAACTAACTATAAGGCACGGAGCACCGGTGCGTCATCGGGTTTCTAGCGTGGTTGCCGTTAACAGGAATCTCTCGGCTTGGAGCGCAGCAAAGTTCCCCTGCTTGGGTTGTTCCGCATAGCGAACCGTTTTCGTCGCGCCGAATTAGTTAACGTTTCCTTGCGAGCCGCCTTCCGCCTTCGTGCCGCTCTGTTGTGCAAGCACCTGGCGCACCGCTTCAACCACCAGATCAGGCCGATCCAGTTGTATATAGTGCCCGCTGTTTTT
>DATLKM010000022.1:0-8680 GCA_035538435.1 Binatia bacterium | reverse complement strand
TTCGGCAGGAATTTTCATTCTGGAAGCGGCCGATGTCGCGGCCATGGCGCCGGGAACCAATGCTGGCGCTGCCCACCCCGTCCTGCTATTCGGGCAAACCAGCGTCAAGCCTGACGACGAAATGAAGCAGAAAATCGAGAATGACGCCGCG
The DNA here is from genome assembly GCA_035538435.1 of Binatia bacterium. GTDB lineage: Bacteria > Acidobacteriota > Terriglobia > Terriglobales > Acidobacteriaceae > Sulfotelmatobacter. The sequence continues at coordinate 8,529 of DATLKM010000022.1, read as the reverse complement.
GCGCTCATGCGCTCGGTTGTCACCCGGCGTGGACGCAATGCGCAAGTCGCCGAAACCGCGGTGCGCGAATCGAAGTCATTTACCGATCAGGAAGCGTTGTCGCAGCACCTGATCGATTACGTCGCTTCGAGCGAAGCCGATCTTTTCCGCCAGATAGAAGGGAAGAGCTTTAAGCGGTTCAATGGTCAGGAGACGACGCTCGATCTCGCGGGCCAGACCGTTGTGCCTTTCGGGATGACCGTGAAGGAGCACGTCCTCGGTTATCTGATGGACCCCAACATCGCTTTCATCCTGCTAGCCATTGGCGCGCTCGCCCTCTATGCCGAGTTCAACCATCCCGGGGCGGTGGTTCCGGGCACGGTCGGCGTCGTTTTTATTCTGCTCGCCGTATTCGCTTTGAATTTACTGCCCACGCGTTTTGCCGCCCTCGGCTTGATTCTCGGGGCATTCGTCCTGTTCGCGGCCGAGGCCAAGTTCGCCACTCACGGCGTTCTCACCGTCGGGGGAATTGCTCTGCTCACGCTCGGCGGACTGTTGCTGGTCGATTCACCCATTCCCGAACTGCGCGTCCATCTTTCGACCGCGCTGGCGGTCAGCATTCCGCTTGGCGCAATTACCGCCGTGCTCATGACCATCGCCCTCAAAGCCCGCCGCAATAAACTGGTTTCCGGCGCGCAAGGTTTGATCGGCGAAATAGGCGTCGCCCAAACCAGTCTTTCACCGCGGGGAAAAGTCTTCGTGCACGGCGAAATCTGGGACGCAGTTTCCCCGGTCGAAGTCGCCTCCGGACAGGAGATCGTGGTGCGCGAGGTAGATGGGCTGGTTTTGGCGGTCGATCCCGCAGTCGAAAGCAAACCGGCGCCAGTCTCTGTTGCGGCTAACTAGGGTTTAGTTCGTGCCCGTGCCCTGCATGGCGATCACCTGCGGCTTGCTTGAGGCGCTGTCGACGATCGTCACGGTGCCATTCTGCTTCCCTTTGGTCTTGGGCGAGAAGGCCACGCTGATCGTGCAATGCGCCCCGGCGGCCACGGCTTTACTGCAAGTCGTAGTCATTCCGAATTGACCCGCCGCTTTGATCGAAGCGATCTTCAGCGCCACGCTACCGGTGTTGGTGAGCGTGACTTTCTGCGCCGCGCCGGTCGTGCCCACTGCCTGCTGATTGAACAGGAGCATAGTGCTGGGCGAGAACGAGACGACGCCGGTATTCAGCATGACGACGACGTCAGGATAACCGTCGGTGATGGCGATATCCGGCTTGCCGTCATTATTGAAGTCGCCTAAGGTAACGAAATTGGCGGACGAATCCGGAACGCTTTCATAAAAGCTGCCGGGCTGCTGGAAAGTGCCATCTCCGTTGCCCAGGAACACGGTCGCGCCGCTGTAGCCGTTACGCTGCCGGATTACATTGCTGGCGAGGACCAGGTCCAGCTTATGGTCGCCGTTGACGTCGGCAACGGCAACTGAAGGCGCGAACGCGATTGGATAGTTGACCGGTTGCTGGAATATGCCGTCACCTTTGCCGAGGAGCACGCTTACGCTTCCGCCCTCGCTGTTCGCGATGGCCAGATCGAGATTGTGATCGCCATTGAAGTCGGCCACCGCGATCGAACTGGGAGACTCCCCGCTCGGGTAGCTGGCACCGTAGGTAAATGTTCCGTCGCCGTTGCCTAGCAAGACGTTCACCGTGAAATTGCCGGCCGTGACCACATCGAGCTTGCCATCGTGGTTAAAATCGCCTATGCCAATGCTTTCCACGTCAAAAGGCGGTTCAGTGACGACCGCATCTTGAAACGTTCCATCGCCGTTCCCCAGAAAAACGCTGATGCATTTACAAGGGTTGCTCGTGGAGAGTCCGATCAGGTCGGGTATGCCGTCACCATTGATGTCGCCAACGGTTACGAAGCTCTGAGGCGCCTCAACTGCGGGATTTTGTGAACTGGGCGTGAATGTTCCGTCACCGTTGCCCAAGAAGACACTGATGTAATTGCTCAGAGAGTTAGCTACGACCAAGTCTAGGTTGCCGTCGCGGTTCAGTTCGGCAGCGGCTATGGAAGTCGGCCCCACGCCGGCGAAGTAGTTCGTTGCAGGGAGAAACGTTCCGTCCCCCCTGCCGAGCTGGACTGAGACCGAAGGCCCTCCGCTGGTCCCCGCCGAAGCCACCGCCATGTCGAGATTGCCATCATGGTTGAAATCCCCTGTGGCGACGGAATATGGCGAAACTTCCGCGAGCGATCGGCCGCGCGTCTCGAACTGGGCGTGGGCCGGCGCAAAAACAAGGCACAAGTACAGCACCACAACAGGGGCGGCAGTAGGGCGAGACATGCTATCTCCTGAGAGGGGAGGAAAAAATCAACACTAACACGTCAAGGTTAAAAGATAGCATTGAATTCCACACTCTTCCACAGTTTTTTCCACTTTGTTCGGATTTCGTAACAAAAACGCGGCGCCTGCGGCGGATCCGATAAATTGTGCTAACTTGCGGAGGTTCGCCTCTTCGTATCTCTCCAAAGGAAAGTAAAGTCAGATGATTAAGCAGTTAGCTTTACTGACCTGCTGCGCCGTACTTTCCGTGGCAGCATTCGCCCAAAACGGACCCACTTGCACTGTCACAGTCGATAACACGCAGGCCAACTGCAGCGCTACAGAGTGGCTCCCGAACCTCACCGCCTGTGAACACGCCAAAGTCCAATGTGGCACGTTCAGCGGCGTTACCATAGCCGATATAGGAATTACGTTCGGATATAAAAATCCATCAGGGACCTCGAGCGGAACGGTCCTGTTCTTCAGCGACGGCGGCGGCGAGACCACTCCTGACGGGGATGTCGTGGGCACTTCGAAGGTGTATGCCGCCTACTACAATGGGTCGCCAAACAACTATCAGGTCGTGCAGACCGCGTGGGACTCGGACTGGGAGGACACCGGATCGGGCAACACAAAGCAAATTGCCTACGCTGCCGGCCGTCCGGCAGCATTCATCAAGTGGGTTTACAACAATCTTTTCGGCTCGGTAACGCAGTCCAGCAAGGCAGGCATGTGCCTCCAAGGGGCAAGTGCAGGAGGGGCGGCGGAAATGTATGCGCTGACATGGTACGGGCAGTATTCCTTCGTCGACAAAGTTTCCTTGCTCTCGGCGCCTCCGCTTTCGGATGTTGCACGTGGCTGTTATCATAACCCGCTTGTATTGCTGTCCCCGGTGTCGGTGTGCCCTTCGGGCCAGCTAGGCTGCAACTCGACCAATAGCCCCGCAAGCTGGTCGCAGGACGCGAATTACAGCGGGAGCGCCCTAACCAGCGTTCAGACATGGGGTGGAGACAGCAATTGCGGCGGACCGAACACCACCACGCAAAGCGAACTGAGTTCGTGGAAGAAGATGAGCATCGTTGACGGGAACGTTGCCACGTTCAATTATCCGCAGACGGCCATCACGACTTGGCTCTGCTCCAGTGTCGCGGCCGGAGACGGTTCGATGAACAACTCCTCTCCGGAGGCCCAGTTGTTTTTCCAGCAGTTCACGAGCCCGTCACAGTACGACTCCTTGCTGATCAACGGAGTTGGCAACTGCGCGAGTTCCGAGGAGGTCGGACCGGGCACGCCTCCCCAGAACTACGTGAATATGGGCTACACGACGGGACAAGAGGCAATCGAGTATGACATGACAACCGACCCGGCAAACAAATGCACGTTGAATCATTCGAATTGAGGCGATTCACGTCTCGCATTCGGCCCGCTGATTCCGGCGGGCTTTTTCCTTTGCTGCATCCCCGCACCACCGCAAGCAACGGCAAATTCCGCGCTCTCCGGCACTACCTGCGTTACAATCCGCGATAGGGGCATCCCTGCAATCAGGCTGGAGGCAAGATGGAGATCCTCGGAATGGGCTTCTTCGGTATCGCGGGAATTGTGGTCGCCTTATATTTCTTGAGCTCGATCAAAATTCTTGCCGAGTATGAACGGGGCGTGATCTTCCGTCTCGGCCGGCTGTTGTCCAGCGCCAAAGGCCCCGGTGTGATTTTTGTTTTTGCCCCGTTTGACCGCATGGTGCGCGTTTCGCTGCGACAAGAAGCATTAGAAGTTCCGCCCCAGGACATCATCACCCGGGACAACGTTACCCTGAAAGTAAACGCCGTAATTTTCCTGCGCGTGATCGATCCCAGCAAGGCCGTAGTCGAAGTTTCCAATTATGTTTATCAGACCTCCCAATTTGCCCAGACCACGCTGCGCTCCGTGCTGGGCGAGCAGGAACTCGACGAATTGCTGGCCCACCGCGAGAAAATCAATCTCCGGCTGCAAACCATTCTCGACCAGCACACTTCGCCCTGGGGAGTAAAAGTGGCCAGCGTGGAAGTAAAGCAGGTCGATCTGCCGGAATCGATGCTGCGGGCCATGGCCAAGCAGGCCGAAGCCGAGCGCGAGAAACGGTCGAAAATCATTCATGCCGAGGGCGAATTCTCGGCCGCGCAGCGCCTGGTGGATGCGGCCCACCTGCTGGCGACCGAGCCGGTCAGCGTGCAGTTGCGCTACCTGCAAACGCTGACGGAAATCGGCGTGGAGAAAAACACCACGGTGATTTTCCCCGTGCCGGTAGACTTTTTCTCCGGGCTGCAAAAATTAATGGGCAAAACCGGCGAAGAGCCGGCGGCCGCCCGGCCGGCTTCATAAGCGGCTAACGAGCAACGGGCGCGAACTTCGAGGACTGAATGGAATCACAAGACACCGAGATCACACTGGGCACGGCCAAGCTGCTGGTGCTTTTTTTCGGACTGGTCGTCATCTGCGCCGTGTTCTTCGCCTTTGGCTACACGCTGGGCCGCAAGTCCGACGCCGGCCTGCTGGCGTCGAGTGCCATGCAACCTCAAGCTGCGTCGAATACCAAACCGGCATCCACGCCCCAGCAGCCGATGACGTTCTATAAGGCGGTCGAGCAGAAAGAGGCCAATCCACAACTGACGCCTGCCGCCGACAGCAATCCGCCAGCGGGAGATCAAGCTGCCGCTTCGGCCTCCGAAAGCGCGAAGAACGCCAACCCGCAATCTACGCCATCGGCCCCCGATCCGGCCATTACGCTGCCCGGCCCGGGATATTTCGTGCAGGTTGCGGCGGTCAGCAAAGAAGAGGACGCCAATGCCCTGGTGGAAGCGCTGAAGAAAAAGCAGTATCCCGCCTTCGTGGCCGCGAATTCCGCTACAGACAAGCTGTTTCGAGTACAACTGGGACCCTTCGGCGATGTCAAAGAAGCCGAGGCCATGCGCGCCCGGCTGGTCGGCGATGGCTACAACCCAATCTTAAAGAAGTGAGTTCGCCGCAAGCAGCCTTGGAGATCGGATGGCAAGGCTCGCTGCATGGCGCTATAAAGGTGGGCCAGCCCCCAGCCTGCCCCCGCTGACTGGCATATTGTCGAAGTGGAGTCCTGTCATGCTTCGCCCGCAATTGCTTCTATCGCGCTCCGTTCACGCACTTGTGATTTTTTGTTCGTTCTCTGTTTTCGCCGTCCCGCTGCATGCGCAGTTTGAAACCAGGGCTAGTCAGCAGCTGCCTGCGGAGTCGTTTGCCGCCGCCACCGGCGATCTTAACCGCGATGGCAACCTCGACGTGGCCGTCGTCGGCGATGACTTGTCCATATTCATGGGAAACGGGGACGGGACATTTCAACCTCCTCAGAATTACACCGGGCCGTTTTATGCGATCGCGGTTGCTGATTTCAATAATGACGGCATTCCGGACTTGGTCGTCGCTCCCTATAGTGATAGCGTCATGGTATTTCTGGGTAACGGCGATGGCACCTTCCAATCTCCCAAGAGTTCCCCCACAACGGGCCCGGCCGGAGTTATTGTTGTGGGCGATTTTAACGGCGACCACAAGCTAGACATCGCGAGTCAAATCAGGTGCAAGCCAGGTTTTACTTCACGACCGGCAGGCGCGCGCCATGGCGGTTGATGCAGCCGTTGACCGGGCTTTCGTAATCGGCCTCGGCAAATGGGTGCATGGCGAAGCTGGGCGTTCCTTGCGTGCTGCACGTTTTGCCGCCGCAGGTGCATTTAATGTTCGGCGGCGTGCCGGTGCAGACCGGGCAGGTTGAACCGTTGCACAGGTAGCCGGTGTCGGCTTCTTCAACCGTGGTGCAGCCGAACACGCGGTTGACCATCAGGCACGAGTTGGGAGTCGAGCTATTGTTTCCGGTGTAATTGCAGGTGGAAGGAACGCTGGAAGTGTTGAACTGCGAGTAGTAGTACCAGCCCTGGGTTTCGGAAGGATTGGTCCAGAAGCTGTCGTCATCGCACAGGAAGGCGGTAACGGCGGTGTTGGGATAGGTGTAGCTGGCGTCGGACAGGCCATCGACGACGCTGGTGTCGGCAAGCAGTTGCTGCTCCGCCTTGGTGTACTTGAAGCCGGACTTGGAGCAAGGCGGATCGTTGTTGAGTTCGGTGCTGATGTTGGAAGCGGAGCCGCCGAGATAGTTGGGAGCGTCAGACCACGTGCCGGCCGAAGTGCTGCAACCCATGGCATAGACGCCGTTGGTGCTGGGGCAGATGTTGGCGGCCGGATGCACGGGAGGAACGCAGCCTTCCACCAGATTGCCGTACTCCGGGCCGGAAACAAAAGCGGCCTTGTCGAGGAAATCGCCGACGCCATAGTACGTCATGGCGAAGCCCAGGCCGCCCGCGCCGCCGCTCTGGCTGTGGGCGCACATGCCCGCGGTGGTGGTGTTGTTGTTGGGCAGGAAATACGTGGTGTAGAAGAAATTGAGGACTGTGGCGATGCGGCAGGAGGCGACTTTCAGGCTGCCGGTGGTGGTTCCGGTGAGCTGCCACCAATTGTCGTAGGCCAATTGTATGGTCTGATAATTGGAGTGATACATGTCGTAGGGAATTTCGCCCTTGTAGTTGCCGGGCAAAGTGAAGGTGCCGAATTTGCTGGGGACGAAAACCATCATGCCGTTGGAAGCGGCGCTGGGCGTGGCAAGGCCGTAGGTGAAGCCGAGATCGGCGGTTTCAGGACAGCTGACTTCGGCGTGATAGCAAACCACGGCGAGGACCGTGCCGTTGTTGGTAGTCGTGACCCAGTCAGCGGCGTGGCCACCGAGCGCGGTGGGGCAGGTTTCCTGGGTGACGCTGGAAACCGAACCGAGCGCATATTGCGCGTGGGACGTGCCCGAAAATCCGATCCAGATCAGCGCCAGTGCGCCGAGAAACATGATCCGCTGTGCTCTCATGGAAAGTCGCCTCGATAAAGTTGGTGAATTCGCCTGCGGGGGAAATCTTTTGGGGGTGTGGCGCTTGTGCGACGCCGCGCCATCATTGTCCAACGGCTGCGGAAAATCCGTCAAGATGAAACATCTTGCAAAGCGCGAAGATACTGGGGTAGCCCGGCTATGGATGAAAGTCTCTTGTGCGGGGCGAAGGATGGATGTAGCTTTGGTTCACGTTCTTGTGTAATCCCCCCGCTAGGTCTGCGAGCACAAATACTCCAGAAGGAGATTTTTCCGGCATGTCCGTTTTCCGCTTAGTCTCTCGAACTCTCGCTGTGGTTCTGCTGGCAACACTGGCTGTTGGGCAGGCCGGTCATGCGGGCCCGCGTACCCAGGCCCAGGCGCCCAGCGGGACGAAAGATATCACGGTCATCAATCACATTGTTTTCATTATTAAAGAGAATCGCAGCTTCGATAGCTACTTCGGTCAATATCCGGGGGCGAACGGCGCGACCAGCGGGCAGACTTCATTTGGCGCGACGTGGCCGTTGCTGCCGACGCCGGATTATGCCTATCCGTTCGATCCCGAGCACGGATGGGCGAGCGGAAACGAGGCGATCAACTGCGGGGCGATGAACGGGTACGATCTGCTGGCGGATTCGAACATCAATGGCGCAGGATATCTGGGTTACACGCAGGCCTCGCAGAGCCAGTTGCCGAACTACTGGACGTACGCGCAGAACTTTGTGCTGGCCGATAACGCGTTCTCGTCGATTCAATCCGACAGTTTTACGAACCACCTCTACACCGTGGCGGCTCAGGACACGGGCGCATTGTATATTACGGGCCCCACGTCGGCGGGCGGAGGTTCATTCGGATGCGATGCGCCGGCGGGGACGGCGGGAGTGACGGCCGACGCCGCAGGCAACATCAGCAAGGTTTTCCCATGCTACGACATTCAGACGCTGGCCGATTCGCTGCAGAGCGCGGGAATCTCCTGGAAGTTTTACGCACCGCCGGAAGGGCAGCGCGGATATAACTTCTCCACGCTGGACGCGATTAACCAGATTCGCAATGGCCCGCTGTGGGCGAGCAACGTGGTGAACGATAATACGTTTGTGAACGACGCCACCACCGGCTTACCCGCGGTTTCGTGGGTGGTGACGGGCGGAGCAGCGAGCGAACACCCGAAGCATGGGGCCTTGTGCGCCGGGGAAAACTGGACGGTGCAGCAGATCAACGCGATCATGAACGGGCCGGATTGGGACTCGACTGCGATCTTCGTGACCTGGGACGATTTCGGCGGGCTCTACGATCACGTGGTGCCACCGGTGGTCGACAAC
>DATLKM010000021.1:0-23051 GCA_035538435.1 Binatia bacterium | reverse complement strand
TCACCATCGGACAACTCGATCTCAGCGTCGGCGGCCTTTCGGCCGCCGTGACGCCGCCGCAGCCCGTCATTCCAATCAATGTCAGTTCCGGCGTGCAAGTCAACGTCACGCTCAACGGTCAAGTCCTCACGGCCACACAGGTTTCGCAATATCTCGGCGGAAATTTTCAAATTCAGGGTGAATTCTCCGGCCCCGGACTTTCTCAATCCGTCGCCGTCCCCCAGAGCACTCCCGTTACCAATTCTCTCGTGCTCGATTTGCCGGCCGTCAACGAGGCCGGCAATTACACGCTGAGCAATTTGCGTTTCGTCGTGAACGGAAACGACGTTCTTGATCTTTCTCCCAGCACCGTTATTGTGCAGGTGATCGCCCAGGTGTTGGTCACCTCGGTTCAGACGCAGGCCCTCACTCTCAGCCAGATCCAGCAAATGGGAGTCGTGCTCAACAGCAGCGACTACACCGGCTTCCAGTTCACCGTGGGTCTGGCGCTATCGTCGCAAGTCGTCAATCTCTCTTTTCCGGTCGTATTCGATCCGCAAGGCGTTCCGGTCCCGCAGCCGATTTCCCCTCCCTCCCTGCCCAGCGCACCCGGAGTAAGCGTGCCGGTTACGGTTGTTCCGGTTTTGTTGCAGGTTGGCAATCCAGCCGGAGGCGGCTCCGGTCCACCTCCGCCCACGCTTCCCGGCGGCGCGCCGATTCGTATTCCCAGCATTCTGGTGATCCCGGGCAATGTGGGTTATCTCAAGCAGTTTTTCTCCGCGCAGCTCTATGTCACAAACGACACACCGGCAGAAGCAAATCTGGTCGTCGACAACGTCAGCGGCACAATCAATCTTCCTCCGGGCCCAAGCGGAGTCGTCGGCGGCAGCGACGAGCCTCTGGCCCTGCCCACGCTGACCAGCGGCCCCGAATCGCTTACCATGCCGATTCTTCTCAACGGATCGAGCACCATGAGCGCCGGACAGACCGGACAGGCGCAGTGGACCATCGTCGCCAACTCCGAAGGTTTTTACACCGTTAACTTCGGCATCAACGCCACGCTCGAAGGCCTGCCGACAGGGCCGGTCAACCTCACCGGCAGCGCCAGCGGCGGCGTGCTGGTTCGCAATCCGTATTTCAACATGACGTTCACCGTTCCCGGCGTGGTGCGAAGCGGCGAACTGTTCAACGTGTACGCGACTGTCACCAACATCAGCCAGGCCGCTGCCAACGATCTTTCTGTCGCCATCGATGCCGCCAGCCTGAGCGGCGCCACTCTAGTCAGTCCCCCGCAGCCGCCGATTCCCACCTTGAACCCGGGCGATTCAACCACGCTCACCTATCAATTCCAGGCGCTCACAACCGGCCAGGTTGTAGCTGACTATCTGCACTTTGACACCAACAACGGCACCACCGGAACGCTTAACTTTACGCTGGGCGTGTACGCCAATGGCACGCCCATGTCGCCCGACACGATCGTGTTGCCGTCCGCCGTCGACAATCTGCCCACTGATCTCGTCAACGCCGCCATGCGCGTCCTCGGTCAGGCATGGAGCGTCGCTACCGCGCCGCCGGGTACACTGCCTGCTTCCGTCATCCCGACCACGACGACCGTAGTCACGCAGAAAGCTCTGGCCTTCTCTGAGGCCGGCTTGCGCGTGACCCTGGGTGAACCGCTGAATAACGCGATTCGCGACCTGATGCCCGATTGGTGGGGCGGTTCGCCGGTCGATCCCGGATTCAACCAGGTGTTGCAGACTACGCCCGCGGGTCAGAACTTCATCAACGTGCTGGGTGGCGATCTTTCGCAGGCCGCGACTGACGCCAGCGGGGCGGTTGCTTACGAACAACAGTTGGCGCAGTTGCAAGCTTCAGGAACGAATTTCGTCAGCTTCGCAGTCGCCAGCGGCACGGGTGCGGCGCCCGTGTCTGTCAGCATGACCGATGGCTCAGGCAATCAACTCAGCACCGGCACCCCGGGTGGATCAATCGTCGGCGGCGTCATGCTGCCGTTGAGCAGCAACACCGCTAGCACGCCAGTGATGGGATTGATCGCCCAGCCCGCCTCCTCGCCTTACACGTTGCTGTTGACGCCCACCGGATCCGGCAGCGCCGATCTTTCCATTTCCATCCCAAGCGGCACAGGAACCGTGACTCGCGCCACGGCTACGGGAGTGTCGGTTGTGCAAGGTCAGGCGATGGAGGTCGTCGCCAATCTGGCCAATCCGGGCAATCTGGTTCTGCAAGTTGATACCAACGGGAACGGCACTTTCTCCACCAGCATTCCGCTGACCACGCTGACCATTTCGCCTTCAGGGCCCAACTTTACTTCCGCAACGGTGATCGGCCCCGATACGCTCAGCCAGGCCGGCCCGTTCGGCTTGAACGTTGTCATGCTGTTTGACCGGCCTGTGGACCCGACGACTTCCGGGACTGCGACCAACTACACCATTCCCAACAATTCCGTTCAATCGGCCAGCCGGCAGCTTTCGGGACGTCTGGTATTCGGCAATCTCGCGCAACCCGAAGGCCCATACGTTCCGACCACGATGGCCGTCGGCGGAGTGGAAGACCTGCGTGGTGTGGTGGGGCCATCCGGCACGGTCAATGTTGCTTCCACCCTGGTTGATCCCGGTGCCGTGGTTTCAGGCCGCGTGTTGAATGCGCAGGGAATTGTTTCGACCACCGCCACGGTTACGTATTTGAACTCGCCATACTCTGTCCCGTGCGGCAGCGGAAGCGGAATGGTCGGTCTGGCGTCCGCTCCCGTCAACAGCAGCGGCGTCTATCAATTCCGTTACGTTCGCCAGGACAACTGCGGCGGCCCGTTTGCTATGGCCACCACCGATCCAGTTACCGGAGCACTGCAACAGATTTCTTCCTACGTGCGCGGGCCCGGCCAGCAGATTGTTATCGACCTCGCCATGCTGGGCCTTGGTTCTGTGAGCGGACAAGTGGTCGACATATTTGGCAATCCTGTGCCCAATGCACAGGTGGTTGCAGTCAGCGGCAGCAATCCACAGATCGGCGGACAAGCTTACACCAACGGAAGCGGCAACTACACCATCAGCGGGATCACAGTCGGGGCGTTCACTGTCTCTGCCATCCAGGGAACAAGTCTGGGGACGAACTCCGGCAACATCGAAGGCGCCGGCACAACCGCGGTCGTAAATATCACGTTGAACAGCGGCGCCGTAAATGTCTCCGGCACTGTGACACAGGTTCAGGGCGGTGTGACCACTCCGGTCGTCGGTCTTCCCGTGGTTTATTACCTGACCACCCCAGCCAGCCGTACCGCGATGGGATATGCGCTGACCAACACGTCCGGCGGTTACACAATTAATAACGTTCCGGCCGGTTCCTACACGGTCGAAGCGTCTCTCGGCTACGGCCCTGTGGCCGACGATTCCGGCGTCTCCGTGGCCGGCAGCAATATTGTCGCCAACCTCACCATTGCCATTCCATCAACTGCAACCGTCAATGGCACGGTTTCCTATCCTAGTGGCAGCCCAGCCGGAGGCGTGATTGTTTATCAGGGACAACTCGGCGTCTTGTCCAATTCCGATGGCACCTTCTCGCTGAGCGGCGTTCCCGTTCTGCCGTCGCAATCGCAAACGATTAACGCCATCACGACCGATGGAACCCGCACCGGCCAGACTACCGTAATCGTGAACTCGGCCCAGACCATCGGTGGAGCTTCCATCACCTTGTCCGGCTTGGGAACAGCGCAGTTTACCGTGCTCGATCCCAGCGGGAATCCCTTGTCTGGCCAGACTGTCACCATTGGTCCCGGCAGCCCGCCGGGATGTACGAACACTTGCGGTTGCAATACGCAGAACACAAATTCACAAGGCATCGTCACATTCACCGGGATGCCGGTCGGAGCGATTAGCGGCTCCGCCCTCAATAGCGTGGGCGACTTCACCAGCGCCAAGGCCAACATCACGCAGGATGGCAGCACAGGTTACGGCGTCATGCAATTCAACGGCACCGGGACGGTGACCGGAAGCGTCGTCGACCCCAGTAACAATCCCGTGCTCGGTGCGACGATCCAGCTGTCTTCGAACGTTTTCAATCCCGATTCGTGTTCCTTGCAGCAGACGTATTCGCAGTCGGCGCAGACTGGAACGACGGGTACATTCCAGTTCAATAGTGTTTTGGTCGGCAAAGTGGGTGTGAGCGCGTCGCAAGCCTTCTATCCAACTCCGGTCGGAGCGCAAGGCACTCTTACCAAGAACGGCAGCAGCGTCAATTTCCCGCTCCAGATGGTCAATACCACCTCTGGAGTTTTGTCGGGCGTGGTCTACCTGCCCGACGGAGTGACGCCCGCCGGCGCCGGCGTCCAGGTCACGGCCAATGGCCCGCTGCCCAATGTGACGGTAACCACAGACACAACCGGCTCGTTCACCTTCGCCAAGATTTTCCCGCAAGGCTACTACACACTCAGCGCGGCTGATCCAGCGACCGGTGGCGTAGTGCAGACCAATGTTTATCTCATCGCCGCCCAGAACCTGACTCAGAATCTCACTCTGCTAAGCACCGGGACGATCAACGTCACCGTGGTCGACGGCTCGGGAGTTCCCGAAACCAGCGCTTACGTCACGCTGAATGAAGTGAATTATCCCAATGCCTCATTCAACGGATCGCTCAGCGCCGCCACGCAAGGCGTCATCGCCTTCCCCAGTGTCTTTGCCGGTCCGTTCAGCGTACAGGTGGTCGATCCCGAAGGCCGCGCGGGACGTGCTTCCGGAGTTCTGCCCCAGAACACGGCATCAGTCAACATTCAAGTACAAACCACAACTACGGGCACCGTGGAAGGTATCTTCTACATGCCCGATGGTGTCACTCCCATCCCCAACGCCACCATCAACTTGACCGCGGGCGGGCGGGTGATCGGCCAGGCGACCACGTTGGGTACGGGTAATGTCGGCTATTACGAATTCGATTATGTTCCCGCCGGCTCGGTACAACTGAACGCTCAGGATCCACTCTCGGGCCGCACCGGCATCGCCGCCGGCTCGTTCTCTACACAGGGTACTGTTCTCACGCTGAATGTCATTGCTGAAGGTCTCGACACTCTGCAAGGCATTGTGACCAGCGACGGCGTTCCGCAAGCCGGCGCGAATGTGACGATCACATCCGGAAACTTCAGCGCCACGACCAACACGAACTCCACTGGTAACTACCTGATGTCTGGCGTTCCCGAAGGCCTGGTTGTGGCCACCGCCAGCCTGAGCAACGGATTCCTCACCGGCACGGCTTCCACCACTACCTCGGGTGATGGCAATACCTTCCCGTTGAACGTGTCGCTGCGAAGTTCGGGCACGGTGACGGGGCAAGTCGTGCAATCCGACGGCGTAACTCCGGCGACCGCGTCCTCCGTCACGATTTCCGTGGGTGGCACCGGCGGCGGCACCCTAAGCACTACCACCGATGCTTCCGGCAACTTCACTTTTAATCTGGTGCCCGCCGGCACGGCTACGATCAACGTGCAGGTCTTGGGCAGCATCGATCAGGGCACGGGCATTGTCATTGTGCCGACCGGTGGCACCGTTTCCACTACCGTCAAGTTGAACGGCATCGGTTCCATTTCGGGGACCGCGCTCAACTCATCCGGACAGCCCACCGCCGGAACCATCAACCTGAGCGGAACGGGGCAGTTCCCCTATTATTTGACCATTACCGCGGCTTCCAACGGTACGTTCTCGGTGCCCCAGGTTCTGGCTGGTTCGTTTACCGCGAAACTCAGTGCCGACATCGGCGGTTTCACTCTCTACGGCACCTCCACTGGCGCCATCCAGCCCAATCAAAACACCACGCTAAATATCGAGGTGCAGAACAGCGGGACCATTACCGGCACGGTCATGCGCGCCGATGGCGTAACTCTCGCCATTGGAACCAACGTGACCATTCAGTTGCTCACCGGCGGTTCCATCACTCTTCAGGTACAGAACGACGGTACATTCACCGCTGTCGGTGTCCCGCTGGCTCCCTTCACGGTCCAGTTCAGCGATCCAGTCTCGGGCGGGATCGCCGGCGTCGAAGGCCAGGCACTCACCTACAACGGACAGACTCTGAACCTTGGCACGATTACGCTCGACGACTCCGCTCTCTCTGTCGTCAGCAGCAATCCTTCCGACGGGACCACGGGCGTGGGAGTCACGCAACCGCTTATGGTCACGTTCAGCGAGCCTTTGCAGAGCACCAACGGTGTCTATGTCACGAACGGTCCGAACAACGTTTTCCTGAGCGCAACTCAATCCGCCGACGGCAAGACCGTTACCCTGCAAGGCACCATGCCCGACGGTTTGCCGCTGATTCTGAACGTCACCAATCAGGTCACCGACGTTTTTGGCCGCACTCTGCTGGTGCCGCAAACGATTCACTTCACCACGGTTGACCTCACGCCGCCTGCCGTAGTTTCGATAGCGCCGGCGAGCGGGGCTATTCAGGTTCCGGTAAATACCACCGTCGCCGTCACGTTTAATAAAGCGCTGTCGGGCTCGGCTCCAATGAGCAACGTGATCACATTGAGCTCTGTCGGCGGCCAGGTCACCGGCGTGACCACTCTTTCGGCGCCCAACACTCTCACGTTCACGCCATCAGTGCCCCTGGTGAATAACACGGTTTACACCGTGACCGTGAACGGCGCTACGTCGTTCGGCGGGAATGTTCAGACCTCGCCGTTCACCAGCACGTTTGTTTCTCCCGAAACCACCACGCCAGTTTTGCAGTTGAGCGCGCCCTTGAATGGCGCCTATGTCAACACGGCTACGCCGAACATTACCATTCAGTTGACCGACCAGCTCACCGGAATCAACACTGCGACCGGAACCATGACCATCGATGGCGTCCCGGTGACGCCCGTCGTCAATGCGTCGTTCATGAGCTTCACGCCGTCGGTCCCGCTCTCCAGCGGCACCCACACGGTCATGGCGTCCGTGGCGAACAACGCGGGCGTGGTCGGCATGTTCTCCGGTTCCTTCATTGTCGATACCACTCCGCCGAGCCTCGCCACGCTTACCGGCATCAGCGCCGGCCAGACCCTGTCGGGTCAAATCGGCATTTCCGGTTCCGCGACTGACACGATCTCTGGCATCGCCAGGATCAACTTCATGGTCGACAACGTGGTGCAAGCCACGCTGCTGCCGCCAAATTTCTCGACTGTCTTCAACACTGCCATTGTTCCCGACGGCCCGCACAACTTTACGGTGCAGGCAATTAACAATGCAGGCACGACTGGGCCGGCGAGCGCGGCCATCTCCGCCGACGTCGAGAATGTACCGTTGTCGGTGACGATCACCTCGCCTGGAAACAACGCTTACTTCAAGGGCCAAGTCACGGTCGTTGCTACGGCCTCCGAGCCCGTCCAGCAGATCGCCTTCACTCTCGGCAGCCAGAGCTTTACCGCAGCCGCCTCCCCGTATCAGGCGACGTTCAACCTGTCCGGAATTTCCGATGGGCCCACGGTCATAACCGCGACGGCCACCGATTACGCCGGGGGAACCGCGTCGACGACCGTCACCATCAACGTCAAGCAGACGCCGCCTGCTGCTCCAAACGGAAACCTGATCTTCGCCGAGCCGCCCGTCAACGGATACTCGCTGGTACACGGTTCCGCTGGCGCGGTCGCAGCCGCGGGCAGCAGCCTTACCATCAACGTCACCGATACAAACAACCAGGCTACGGCAACCGCGACTTCTCAGGCTGACGGATCATTCGCCACCAACATCCTGGCCTCCGTCAACGACACGCTCTCGCTGACCGCGACAGATGTGGTCGGTAATGTGAGCTCAGCGACTTTAATTACAGTTCGCTCGACCGCTTCGCTGCCGCCTTCTTCCGGCAACACATCGCTGATTTATCAGGGCGATCTAGTCGATCTTGTTGGCGGCGGTTCGAACGGCCTCTCGCCTGATGGCATCCTTGACTCCGTGTTCACTCTTAGCCTGAACATCGGCCAGGGCGTCACTCGCACCATCTCCTACATCACGCTGACCGGGCCGCAGACCCGCAGCACGCAGTCGTCGAACCTGGGTGTGGCTTCCGATGTCGGCGGCCCGCTGTTGAACGGGACCAACGGCACCATCAATTTCCCGATCACGACTGGCGCCACGCTGACTTTGGTCGCCAGCGACGGCGGTCTGATCCAGGCTGGAGCGGTGTACACCGCAACCGCGGTCTTTACCGACGGATCGCGCTTCGTCGCGGAGTACACCTACGTCGCGCCGGCCAATCGCCAATACGTGGCGCATTCCGCAACCATCATGGCGAATCCGCCTACGGTGGTTGTCACCGGATCAACGGCCAGCACATCGGTCATCACCGTCACCAACATCAAAGACATCGACGGCAACGTTGTTCCCGATGGCGCCAACATAGCGCTGTCGGCCGCGAACATGGCGACAGTGAACCCGGCCGGAACACCGGTTCCGTCGGCGGGCGGCGCTTTCATCGACGGCACAACCGCCGCCAACAATCCGAGCTTCCAGGTCTATACCATCCACAACGGGACGGTGACCGCGACCTACTCGACGCAATCGATCACCCCCGCGCCGATTACCGGCACAATTGCCGTGATCCAGATGCAGGCAGCTGACTCTAATTTGAACGTACTCGGCACCCGCGTCGTCTCCAGCCAGGACATCAACATTCGCGCTTCAACCGATACCGCCATCGTTTCGGTTTCGCCGGGGTCGCTCTATGCCGACCGGGGCAATCACACCAATCAGGTCACCGTCGTTCTGCGCGATGCCAGCGGCAATGTTCTTCCCGACGGAACACAGGCCGCCATCACTGTGCAAAACAATACGGCGGTGATCAATGGAGGCTGCTGCTATCTGAATTCGGCCGGTGGAACGCTCTCGAACCTAGCGCCTTCGCCCAACGGCGGTAGCTTCGGTCTGGGCACCATGACGAACGGGCAAATTACCTTCCAGTATTCCGATTCCGGCGTATATCAGGGAAGGAATGGAATTTCCGCCGCGGCCATCGCCGTACTGCCGGTCAACGGCAGCGGCTACATCACGACCAACCTCGCGATCGGTACCGGCGATGTGACACTGGTCGGCGCAGCGATCGCGGACATCAATCCGTCCCAGCCGAGCGTTCCTCAGGTTTCGCCGGCTGAGCCGCTACAAGTTATCGTCCAGGACGTTCACGATGCCCGCGGAAACCTCGTGCCCGACGGTTCGAATATCGGCGTCACCGCCGGCCAGAATCAGTCCGTCACCGGCGGCGGTTGCTGCTACGTGAACTCGGCAGGCGGAACCATCCTCGATGGCACGCCGGATCCGAGCAACACGAATTGGCATTACTATCCGCTCGTTTCCAATGGCTTCGTGTCCACGTACTCAACCGACGGATCGACGAACGTGAATCCGGGCCAGACCGGAGTCGCCAATCTGCAGCTCGTTATGGTTGATCCGAATGCAAATATTCTCGACATTAACGTAATCAACACGCAAGGCATTATCCTGGTGCCGCCCTCCAACGCCATAGGCTCCGCCCAGCCTTCGTCTGTCCTGGGAGACGGCGGCGTCCACACATCTACCGTGGTGTTCAGTCCGGTACTCGATGCTTACGGGAACACCGTTCCCGACGGCACTCAGCTGGCGGTGACGGTATCGCCCGACGCAGCGATCACCGGCGGTGGCTGCTGTTATGTGAATTCGGCGGGCGGTCAAATCGTAAGCGGAACGCCCTCCACGACCAGCTCGAGTTACAAGATCCACACCGTACAGAACGGCGCAGTGACCGTTACCTACGCCGACCAGAACGTTACTGCCACTCCGGGGCAGGAACTGACCGCCAACGTTTCATTGCTGGAAGCCAATAGCAACGGGCAGGTCACGAACAGCAATGAAATCGGAACGGTCCCGGTGACGATCGCCGGATTGACCACTGCCAGAGGCGTGGCCAGCCCCGCCGCCGTATTCGCGAATGGCGGCGACTACCGCTCCACCATCACGCTGTCCAATTTCCGTGACGCGGCCGGTAATCCTGTGCCTGATGGCACGCAGGTTGCCGTGTCGGCGGCGAACGATGTTGCCATAACCGGCGGCGGCTGCTGCTACGTCACCTCTGCCGGTGGCGCCATTATCGGCGGCACTGTTGCCTCCTTCAGTTCGGTGTTCAGTCTGTTCACTGTCACCAACGGCCAGGTCGTATTCCAATACTCGTCGCAGGGGGTTTCAGTCGCGTCGGGATCGCAGACTGCGACCGTGAGCGTCATTCCCGTCACGCCGAACGGGAGTGCAATCAGCAGCTATGCCATCGCCACAGTTTCGGTCCAGTTGCTCGCGCCGGGGACAGCCAACGTGAGCTTCTCGCCCGCTGATTTGACCGCCAACGGGAATGCGAATCAAAGTGCGGTGACCATCAGCGGATTGCTCGAGTCCGATGGCATCACGCCCGTTCCTAACGGAGCCCTGGTCGGATTGACGACCGTGCCTTATGCAGCCATCACCAGCAACGGATGTTGCTATATCGCTGGGTCAGGAGGAACGCTGGCCGGCGCGGGCACGTCACCCGGCGACGGCACACTCGCCAGCAATAACTCCAACTTCGAGCAGTTTACTGTCGCGGGCGGTCAGATCCTGGCGTCGTACTCCGACCTGGGAATCACAGCGGGTGTGGGACAAACCGTTCAAAGTTACGTGGCGGTTGTGCCCCTCAACAGCAGCGGGGGAGTGCTGACGAATTTTGCCATCGGCGTCGGCACCATCAATCTGCACGGAGTGACTTCGGCAACTGCGAATGGACCATCGACGCTGAGCGCAAACACGACCGCGAGCGTCACATTCAGTGGGATCAAGGATTCGGCCGGCAATACCGTTCCCGACGGGACCGCCGTGGCAGTTACCGCGGGCAATGACGTCACTATTGTCAACAACTGCTGCTATGTGACATCGACCGGCGGGACGATCGTGAACGGAACGACTTCGTTAAGCAACGGGAATTTCAAGATCTTCACTACGGTTGGCGGGTCGATCACGGTCACTTACTCGAGCGCGGGAGCGTCTCCAGGCACGGCGGTGGTGCAGGTTGTTCCGGCCACTCCCGCGGGCGCACCGATTAACAACAATGTGCTGAATGGTGGCACGTGGAATATCACGATCACGAATTAGGACAGAGTTTTCGGAGTTGCAAATGACGTTGTGAAGCCCAGGACCTGTTCGCAGTAGAAGCGAAAAGGCGACGTCGAAAAAGAAAGGGTCGTTTCAGCGGGGGATGTTTACGCCACTAGAACAAAGCGAGGATTGTATTCGGTGCGCATCGGTTAAAACATCTGCGCCGCCGGCGAGCCCGTTCGCGCGCAGGCCTGAGCGCGCGAGAACCGCTTTCCGCCTGTTCTTCCCCGCGATCTGTTTTTGCCTGCTGCTGATTTCGAACAGTATTGGCGCCGCGGCCCAGACCGTCCCCGCCTGTCTGTACGCGCTCGATGGAAGCGCGACCGGGGCCCTCTCTATTTCGGGCAGCACGTCGATCACAACCTCGTGCAGCGTAGTCGTCGAGTCGACCGCCAGCCAGGCTTTTCAGATGTCGGGCACCGAGATCCTGTACGTGCAAAACAATGTGCAGGTCGGGGTGGTGGGCGGATGGTCGCTGGCCGGCCAGACAAAAATCGTGAATCAATCGAACGGGCAAACGGTGCAGCCGGTCAAGATCACCAGCCCGGGCGATCCGCTCTCATTCCTGCCCGCGCCAACCACCGGGACCATTGTCGGCAAAACCCACACCAACTACGACATGAACAGCAAGCCGCCGAACAACACCATTTCGCCGGGTGTTTATTGCGGCGGGTTGACGATCGGGAACACGAACGGCGCAACGTTCACCATGAGCCCGGGCACTTACATCATGGCCGGCGGCGGATTGACGATCAACTCGCAGGGCGTGGTGAGCGGGTCGGGAGTTACGGTCTACAACACTTCCAGTTCAAGTTCCAACTGGGGTTGTTCGGGAAGTTCGAGCTATACGCCGATCACCATCAGCGGCCAGGCAAACGTGACCCTGTCGGCTCCGACTTCCGGAGCTTACGCGAACGTCCTGATGTTTGGCGATCGCGCCGGCTGCTCAACGCCAGGCAGTTGCGAAGACCAGATCAACGGCGGCTCCTCCACGAACTTCACGGGAGCGTTGTACTTCAAAACCGACAACCTGCTGATCACGGGAAATAATTCCAGCAAGGGCTGCATGATGGCGGTTGCCGACAAGATCACCTTCAACGGCAACTCCTCTGTGGTGAACGCGTGCAGCGGGACCATCGGCGGAGTTACAGTGGCCGTGTCGCCATCCACGACAGCGCTCTATGCGGCGCAAACCCAGCAGTTCGCCGCCACGGTGACGAACACCGGCAACACGCAGGTGAATTGGTCCATCAGCCCCGCGGGCTTGGGAACGATCAGCGCGAGCGGGCTCTATACCGCTCCCTCGACCATTACTACGACACAAACTGTCACTGTCACGGCGACCAGTCAGGCAGAACCCACGGTCTCAGGCACAGCCACGATCACTCTGGCTGTTCCGCCTTCCATTACGGCGTCCATGTCGCCAAGCCCTAACGCCGCCGGGTGGAATAACAGCACGGTCACTGTGTCGTTCGCTTGTACGGCGGGTACCTATGCGATCAAGACTTGCCCCTCGCCCGTTCAAGTGACCACACAGGGCGCGAACCAGCAGTTCTGCGGGCAGGCCGTCGACTCCAACGGCGGAAAGTCTAATACAGCCTGTGTCGCGGTGAGCCTGGACGAAACCGCGCCCACGATCACGGCCACCCCCACTCCTGCTGCCGATCCACTGGGCTGGAACAATACCGACGTTACGGTAAATTTCACCTGCTCCGATTCGCTCTCAGGAATTTCGGTCTGCCCATCGCCGATTCTTGTCTCGGCCGCGGGAGCCAACCAGGTGATTAAAGGAACGGCGACGGACAAGGCCGGCAACACCGCGACGGTTTCCACGACGCTCAACATTGAACTCACGCTGCCCTCGATTTCCGCCGCGGTCTCGCCTGCGCCAAATTCCAACTATTGGAACAACACGCCCGTAACGGTCACTTTTACTTGCACCGCGTCCACTGCGCCCATTACCAATTGCGCCAGCCCGCAAAATGTCAGCACTCAGGGCGCGAATCAGGTTATTTCGGGCACCGTTACTGACGCGGCCAACAACACCAACACCGCTAAAGTTACCCTGAACATCGCCACCACTCCACCGAAGATCACGGCCAGCGTTTCTCCCGCGCCAAACTCCAACGGATGGAATGACACGGCGGTCACTGTCACTTTCACCTGCACTGCGACCACAGCGCCCCTGGCGACGTGCCCTCAGCCGCAAACGGTGAACACGCCCGGCGCGAACCAGACCATCAGCGGCACAGTGACCGACCTTGCCGGCAACACCGCCAGCGCCAGCGTCACACTCAATATAGGAACGCAACCGCCGACGATTACCGGCGTAGCGGCGCCCGCCCCCAATTCCGCCGGGTGGAACAACACCAGCGTCACCGTTACTTGGACGTGCAAGGCCGGGACAGCGCCCATTTCATCGTGCCCGACTCCTACGACGATCAGTACTCAGGGCTCCAATCAGATCGTGACTGGAACGGTTACAGACGTCGCGGGCAACAGCGTCAGCGCGAACGTCACGGTCAACATTGACGAGACTGCGCCCACAATCACTGCCAACGTCTCGCCATCGCCGAATTCTGCGGGATGGAACAACTCCGCCGTTACCGTTACGTTCACTTGTTCCGATTCGCTGTCAGGCGTGGTGAACTGTCCATCGCCGCAAAGTGTTTCGACGGCCGGCGCCGGTCAGGTGATCAGCGGAACGGTCACCGATGCAGCCGGCAACACGGCCTCCACGCAAGTCACGGTGAATATTTCTCTCACCTCGCCGCTGATCGTGGCCAGCGTTTCGCCGCAGCCAAACTCCGCGGGATGGAACAACTCAAATGTCACAGTAAATTTCGTCTGCACGCCGGGTGGCGCACCCATTGTCGGGTGTTCGGCGCCGCAGATCGTGACGACGGAAGGATCGAGCATTCCAGTCACGGGAACCGTAACCGATGCGGCGGGTTCCTCCAACACCACCACAGTTGTCGTCAAACTGGACAAAACTCCGCCGACGATCACCGCGACAGTTTCGCCGACTCCGAATTCCAACGGCTGGAACAGCAGTCCGGTCACCGTCACATTCTCCTGCGGCGATTCGCTGTCGGGCGTCGCGACCTGCCCCAACGCATCGACCATCACCAGCAGCGGGGCAAACCAGACTGTTACAGGAACTGCGCTCGATATCGCCGGTAACGCCGCTTCCACTTCCGTCACAGTAAATCTCGAGCAGACGCTGCCCACAATTTCCGCATCGCTTTCGCCATCGCCAAATTCAGCAGGATGGAACAACACTTCTGTTTCGGTTACGTTCACCTGTACGCCGAGCGTTTCCTCCATTGTTTCCTGCGGCCCGAACCAGACGGTTTCCTCGCAAGGCATGGCAGAGGGCGTCACCGGGACTGTTGTCGACACGGCAGGAAACCAGAACACCACTTCGGTTTCTCTCAACATCGATGAGACTCCGCCTCTGATCTCGGCGTTCACCGCTCCGGCCCAGTTGTCGCCGGGACAAAGCGGCAGCGCCTCGCTGACCGTCACCGATATCGCGCCTGTCGCCTCCGTCGCATTCCAGCTGAATGGATCGAGCATCGGTAGCGCCGCCTCGCCGCCTTACGGCATCACCGTCACCGCACCATCGAATGCAACTTCGGGAAGCACTTTGACACTGACCGCCATCGTGACCGACGTTGCTGGAAATGTTGCGACCGCGACCAAAGGAATTCAGGTCGCTTCCTCGGGGGTGATCGTTGGTGACGTGCTCTCTGACGTGACAGGGTTGCCGTTACAAGGCGCTACGCTTCAGGTGCTGGGCCAGAGCAGCGGCTCCGCTACTTCCGATTCCCAAGGCCGGTACTCAATTCCAGTCACCAGCAGCCAGTTGTTCCTCGACATCAGCGAGCCCGGCACTGGCGGCGGTATGCCATCGATGGTAACGGTTGAGCGACAGATTTCGGTGCAGTCCGGCGTTGGCACCGTTCCCGTCGATGCCCGCATGACTCCGCTCACCGCTCCCGTGGTGGTTACTTCTTCGGGCGGAACAGTGGGCAGCGGTTCTATCACCATAACCGTGCCAACTGGAGGCGCAACCACCTCTTACTATCTGACTCCGCTTTCGGCGCAGGGCCTTCCCAACCTGCTGCCCCTGGGATGGTCGCCGCTCGCAGCCTTCGATCTGCAAACGAACGTTTCGACGACCTCGGCGCTCAGCGCCAATTTCGCCGGATTGCCCACTGGAGCGCTCTACCTTGTCGCTTACAGTTACAGCGTTCACGCCTGGAGCCTGGTCACAGCGAACCTGACTGCTTCCAGCAGCGGCGCACTCTCGGTTTCGCTGCCCTCGGTCGGCGATTACGCAATCGTTATTCCCGACACGGGCGTTACCATTCCAGCGGCCGGTCAGCCGCTCACTGGAATTGCCATGGTGACGCTGCCCAGCAATGCCACCAGCACCGGCTCGCTGAGTCCGTCGAACGTCGCGCCCACCGGCGGCACTTCCACTGCTTCTCTCGGAGTGAACTCGAGCAGTATTCTGCCTTCTGGCACGGTGATTCAGGCCCAGGTCACGGAGTCCTACACCCTGGCTTCGGGACAGCAGCTTTCCGAACAGCCACGCTACGAAGATCTGCTTCTCTATCAGAATCCGGCTCCAGCCAGCGGCAGCATAGTGGGCGCAGCCTTTCCCGTCACGCCATCGCAGACCTTCCAGCCTTCGCAGCTCACCAGCGGCGACGTTCACCTGAACATTCTTTCGGGCCGCGAGTCGGTTCGCGGCGAGACTGGCGGCAGCGATCCTGTGTCCGTTCAGTCCGGAGACGCGACACTCACCGTCGCCGCCGGTTCTTTGGCGCAAGATACCGCCGTCAACGTGACTCCCGAAACCGTCGACACTTTCCTGCCATCGACGGCAACTCTGGTTCCCGTATCGGAATATTACGTTGATTTCTCCGGACAAACGCTCACCAACGCCGCGCAGCTTTCGGTGGGAACACAGGGCCTGACTCCCGGAACGAATGTTGTAATCGCGCAGGAAGACCGCATCGCCGGCGTTCCTTATCTGGTCGCGGTGAGCATGGCAACGGTGACGACCACGAACATCGTGTCGACACCTGCGCCGGGATTGCCCGGGATCACGCAGGGCGGCGAATACGTTTTCTACGAGCTCACCGTTCCCACAGGGTTCGTAAATGGCACCGTTTCCGCCAGCGGCGGCCCAGTAGCGGCCATGGTGCAGACCGACGCTCTGCCCTTCGTTTCATTCTCGGGTTCGAACGGTTCTTATGCGGTGGTAGCTGCGGCGGGCACAGTCAATCTCACGGCTTCGATTGCGAATACTTCACTGGCCGGCACCACCAGCGCCCAAGTCACGTCAGGCCAGACTGCGACCGCCAACATATCCGTTGCGGGCCAGATCGAAGCCGCTACAATCACTCCCGCAAATGGCGCGCTCGGTGTTTCGCTCACGCCGGAAATCGACATTACCGCCGCTGCCGGATTCAACACTGCCAGCGCTACATCTTCCACCGTCATCCTCACGGCCGCGGGCAGCAGCACGCCCATTCCGCTGACCTTCGTGTTCTCCAGCGGCAACACCAGGCTGGCCGTCTTTACGCAATCGTCGCTGCAACCTTCCACGCAATACACGCTGCAAGCCAGCGGTCTGGCCAATGCGGTAGGCGGTCTGATCTCGGTCCCGACGACTTCTTTCACCACTTTGTCGGTGACTGCGCCGACCTATAGCTTGACATCACTGTCGTTTGCCATGCCGGACTCTAACGGAAACGTCGCCGTCACCGCACCGGCGGGTTCATTCCCGGCGGGCTCGACCATCCTCATCGTCGACCAGACCAACGGCGTGGTTTACTCGCTAACGGTGTTCAATGACGGCTCGGTCACCGGCTCGATGCCGGCCACGATCAGCGACATTCTGCAGGTTACGTTGACCGATCCTTCGGGCAACGTCTCGAACCTCACGGTTGGACAATTCACTTCATCCGACGGCAGCGTGGCTGTAAACGCCGCCGGTGGCACAGTCACCGGCCCGGGCGGAGTCTCGATGATTATTCCTCCCGGCGCGTTATCGCAGGGAGCGGTTTTCCAGATTCAGTCGCTGCCTCAATCCGCCTTCCCGCAACTGCCGAGTTGGACCGGGTCAAACTTTGGCGGAGGCATGCAGATTACTTCCTCGCAAATGCCGAACTTCAACCAGGAAGTGAAGCTGGCCTTCCCGGTTCCAGCCGCCGCTCCGCCGGGCGCTTTCTTCTACGTGTATCGGCAGCTGACAGACCAGAACAACAACGTCTACTTCGAGACGCTCGATCACGCCTTCGTTCAGGGCACCGGCGCAAGCGCCCAGGTAGTAATGGCCTCGCCGCCGTTCTGCGGATACAGAAGCAGCTTCGGGAATTTTCAGACCGTTGCCGGCGCCAGCTTCAATCCTCTGGGCACAGCAATTGTCAAAACGTTCTTCTTGTGGGACTTCGATCCCAATCAGCCGGGCGTCGCTTCGCAAGGGCTGATCGTCGGGAACATCTACCAGACCGTCGAAGCGAATGGTCAGACTACGTTCGCCCCGTATACGGGCCAGGCCACAATTCAGCTCACCGATCCTCCCTATCCCCTGGTGAACATGGCCATCTGGAATCAAAGTTGCGGTACCTTCACGCTGTTCGATCCTCACTTGGGGGGAGGGCCGCGCAACGTCACCGCTTACGTGAACGGCGTGGCCTACCAGGCGACGGCGAACGAGGTTAACGGAATCCAGGTCAATGACGCCGATTACGACGTCACCGCGGGGCTCGAAGCTGAGTACAAGAACATTGGGCGGGTCAGCTTTACCGTGCCGCCGGCCACTCCGCCGCCACCACCGCCACAGATCAGTATTGCCATTCTTAATGCAAACGGAAATCCGGCTTCCGGAATCGTTCAGATTAATAGTCCGCTTACGATTACATTCAGCTCAAGCCTCACGGTGAATGGCGCGACCATTAACGGAGTTCAGTACTCCGTTACCACCGACACGCCGCCCACTCCAGTCGCGCCGGGTGCGTTCCATCTGAGCAGCAACCCGTTCACGCCAACGACCGCGGGCGTGTACACCATTACGGCGACTGGTTTGCCGGCTCTGGGCGGGGCTCCGGTTACAGCGACGGCCAGCTTCCTCGCGGTGCAGGCGGGGGGAAGCAACAACAGCACAACTACCGGGGTCAATCCCACTTTCAGCGCGGTGCCTTCAAGTGGAACCAATGGAGTTCCCACCACCACGCTCCCACAACTTACTTTCAGTGAGCCCGTCACGAAGGTTGCGGGGAATGTCACGCTGACCGACGCTGAGAACAACACCGTGCCAGTACTGCTGATCGGCATTCGCCGTCCGAACGATCCGCTCGGCCCCATCGCCAGCCCAGTTGGGGCCAGTGACGTAATCACGTCCCTGACCGTTCAGCCCTTGATTGGCCTCAAGTTCAACGAGACCTATACCTTGAGCGTTTGGACGAGCATCGTCGATCTCAACTCGCCACCGTTGCCGATTCAGGCCCCCGGCACCTTGAATTATGCGCCGGTGATCTTTACCACGTTTGGCCCGCAGGTCCTCGGCGCCACGTCCGATCAGTTTTCTTCCACTCGTCCGGTAGTTATCAATTTCAATGGCTGGCAGCGGGCATACGTGGGCGAGTACACGAATGCCGCGCTGAGCGCCCTGGATATCATCGACATCACCAACCCGGCTCTGCCCAACGACGAAGGGCCCAAGACATACTTCACCGGCCGCGCAGTCGATGCCTCGGGCCAATCGAACTCGCCAGTGAATGGCAATCGCCCAATCGTCGCGGTGGCAGCTGGGATTGGCCAGGTTTCGATGCCTTCGAACATCTGGATCTACGACGTCTCCAGCCCCGATTCGCCGGTTCGATTGGCCGGAGTGAGCGCTACGACGAGCGCGGCACAGGACGGCTCTCTGCTGCGCATTTTCGTCTCAGGCCAGTACATCTACGCAAGCACGTACCCCAAGGGCCTGCAGATGATCGATATGGCGCAGGCCATTTCTGACTACAACCAGACTTACACCACAAACCCGACGGAGTTCGGCTCCGAGATTACGACCGATGGCGGCGGTTTCGGCCTGGACGCCGTGATCAATACCGTTCCGATTCAGCTCAACGTTTATCAGAACGGTTGCGTGCCCAACGGATCGAACAGCTGCACGCCGGAATACGATTCCAACGGCAACATTATTACTTCTCCGGCCACCATGTTCGATGTCAAAGCCGCGACCTACGCGCTCCCCGAGCAGGGCAACGTCACCAACACAGAAATGGTGGCCACCGGACGCTTGCCGCTCGTCGTCGCCGATCCGACCCAATCGCTGCCGGGCGCGATTCTCTATCCTCCGCAAGTTACCGTCGGCTCGGTGAAAGATTTGAGCCGGCAATCGTTGAACAGTCCGACCAACGGTTGTGGTCTTCCCCAAAACGGAGTCGGCCAGTGCAGCCTGCAAAATGGAACTGCTCTTGCCCTAACTACCGCCAACACCACCAATTCGCAGGGTCAAACCTCAAGTGAGCCCATCGCCGTTGTGGTAGGAACCGGGACCGCGACTCTGGGCACTTCTACCAGTTCTGGGGCGCCGCTGCTCGGTATCGTGAACTTGAGCGATCCGCAGAATCCCGTGCCGCAGGGATTCATTCAGCTTTCTGCCTCGCCCACCGACATCGTCATCAGCGGAACCACGGCAATCGTCGCTACGGGCTCCAATGTGCTGCTGATCGACATCAGCAATCCTTCACAGCCGGCCTCCGTCGGCCAGATCAGCGGCAACTTCGGCAACCTGCTCGGGCTGACCGCCTCGGGATATTTGGTTACTACCTCGCCATCAAGCACTAACGGGGGGCTGCAGACGGCCGCCTTCCAGCCGGTTGTAGTGACACAATGCCCAGGCCCGATTTTGGCCAGCGTTGTCTCCGGCGCGGGCTCGGCGAACCCGGTTTATCAGACTGTCGCTTCCGTCACTTGCAACATTAATGTTGTCCCGTCGAATACTCCGGCTAACAACGCGACCTTCAGCCTTACGCAATCGAACGGCTCGACTGTGGTGCCCAACTCAACCGTTCCACTGACCAACGGCGCAGCGCAAGTCACGATCCCGGCGGGCACAAAAGTGACGGGCACTAGCGCCAATGCGCAGTCCACCTCTGTTAATACACAAACCGCCGCACCGATTCCGAGCCTGGTCCAAAATGTCGGAGTAGGGCCCGTGCACGTAGTGGTCGACTCCAACAACGACACGGTCATTGATCCGGTTGCCGATCCCGCGGCGGCAAGCTCGGGTTCGAAATTCTCCTTCTGGCAGGCCGACGCAACCCTTAAGGGCGCTTCAGCGCCGAACGGCGGCCAGGATTCCCTTTTCGATTTTGCCCCGGTTCGGATTTACGTCAACGCTCTCCCCACCGCAAATCAGGGAAGTATTCAACTGGGTTTGTTGAGTTCCGACGGTGCAGTATCTTCATGGGTCCTCACGCAGAACGTGGGTGTTCCCCCAGGGTCTAGCGATACCACGGCGCAACAGAACGAAAAGCTGTATCTCACGAACCAGACCACCGCCACCAGTCAGCTCGCCTTGACCTCTGCCACTGCGGTGACGTGCGGCGCGGCCACAGGCCTTTCTTTCATGGGCAATCTCTGCGCGTCGCAGGCCGGACTTGTCGAGCTCTCCAACTTGTCGAATCAGACGATGTATGAGCTGCTGATTTCCTGCAACTCCTGCGCTCAGGACAGCACCTGGAAATTGCAAGTGTTTCTGGTCGCCTCCAATGGTACCCGCACTGTTCTCGATTCGGTTCCGGTCGACTTCCGTCCGTTGGCAAATTGGATGACCATCGAATCTGTCCGCTTCGGGTCGTCCCCCGAGCCACTTTCCTATCCCCAATTGGAATCCGGCTGGATGGACATTCCGCAGGCTGCCCAGAACCTCGTAGTGCTGGTACACGGGTTCTCGGTTACCGATTCCAATGCAACGAGTTCCTTTATGCCCGAATGGTTCAAGCGGTTGTACTGGGCAGGGCATCCAGTGCTGTTAGCGCAAAACAACACGCAAACTGTGGGACTGTCATGGCCGTCGAATCCTGGCAATACCGCTTACGCCGTTGCGTATATGAGTGCTTTTGAGACCGGCATACCGTTCGGGACGTTCCTGAGCAACCAGACCACGATGTATGGGCGCAAAATAGAGGTGATGGCCCATAGCCTGGGCAACGTAGTGGTGAATAGCATGCTCTCCCGACCGGAGAGCCAGTCTGCTCAGGTAACTTCATACGTGATGAACGAGGCGGCTCTGCCAGCCGAAGCTTTTAGCGGCAGTTACCAAACAAATACCTACGACGTCGCCAATTTCGACTCGCATGCGGTTTCTTATGGCTGGTCTGACAACACTGTTCAAACACCTCTTGATCAAATTTGGGCTGGTCAGTGGTCGAGCATGCAGGCAGGACAACCCTGCAATCCGAAGGTGGCTTGCCCGGACTACACGAATCTCAACAACTGGAACGCGACCTTGGGCGCCTCGACCTTCGTTACTTCGCCACAGCCGATTTACCAATTGCGCTGGGGCCAACAACGGCCGTCCGGCATTTTCCCCGATTCACTGCCTCTCAACAGCACACCGGCGCGAGGCGAATGGCTCGGGTTCTTTGCGGGAAATAATTCCAGGACGAAGGTGATTGACACCTACAACGTGAACGATGCCATTCTGTTGCAGCCCTGGGGATACATGAATCAGAACCAGCAGCCCTATATCGGATTTTTGGGCCTTGGTTCCGATAATGCCACCGTGCAGTATTGGGCTGCTCTGACGAGCACCGACGGCGGTCAGGAGGCAATCTGGAGCCCGGGCCAGGGTTGCAGCACGGTGGCTGGCTGCCATCACTCAAACCTTATCCGCCAGTGGGCCGAGCTATCGTTCTGGTTCCCATCACGATCGGGGGCTGCCGGGGCGAACGATCTATCGGCTTACGGGATTACCAGCCTTAATTTCACCCAATATGCCCCAACCACTCCTTCCATTTGTCTGGGCAACGTTGGCATCCTGACAACCATCTACTACTGTGGCCAAAGCTCAGGTCAAGCAACCCACTCTTACATGGCCGGACAGCCTTATCCAGCGGTTTTCCAGGCATGGCAGCAGGTGAATGGGGTACTAAAATGAGCGGCATGCAGGTAATCGCAGCAGGAACGAGGATGCGACGCTTCGCAAAATTCATCGGAGTAGTTCTGGTTGCGGTCTGCGCTATGGCATCGTGCGTATATTCTCAGGAAATCAAGGGCCGCCGTGCCGCATTCGGCATAGAACGGGCCGAAGAAGTCGAGACCTTGTTGCACACACTTTTCCCCGGTTCGGCTGTCCAGTGGGACCCGTTTCTTGCCATCCGCCGGGGAGGTGGCCCCCCCGAACCTGTGGACCTTGGAAATTTCACCGCTACCAGAGAACCCGACGGCTCCTTTTATGGAGTCGCTCTGCTCGAGGTGGGCTCAGCTAAGTCCGATCATATTGAGAAACTCAAGAAGTTCCGTGCATCCGACGCGGGAAAGTTCCAAACGAGCTTCGTTGCCTTTCGCAGTAACAGTTCTGGAAAGGATTTAGAAATCAAGAAAGTTCCGCTCGATCCAAATGATCCGTTGACACGGGTCACCTGGTTTGAAGTGCAGAAGTGGCCGGCTGGGAGCTGGCCGACTTTACGGGTCCATTACGAGTCTTATATCCCCGGCCCCGACACGCTCACCGTCCTTGAATGGGACTCCGGCATCAACATGGCAAGCGGCTCGTTTCAGGCGCGAATCCCAGCCGGCATGTCGGTTCTGCAAAAAGGTGGGGAGGAAACTCAAAGCCTGTTTTCGGTTCACCGTACCGGTCCGTCTCAAGTTGCAATTGAGGACGGCTCTACGGGTAAGACAATCGAT
>DATLKM010000020.1:0-7764 GCA_035538435.1 Binatia bacterium | reverse complement strand
AACCAGAGCAATATCCGCCTGGTCACGCTGGGCACGACCCGCAACAATCCTGACTATTACGCGATTGCGGTATTCAACGAAGCGTTCGGTGGCGGATTCTCTTCGCGCCTGTTCAACGACCTCCGCACCAAACGCGGGCTGGCCTATTCGGTGGGCGGGGGGATCGGGACCAACTTCGGCCATCCCGGCATCGAGCGCTTCAGCATCGACACCAAAAGCCAGAGCACCGTCGAGTCGATCAAAGCCATGGACGAAGACATCGACAATCTCGCCAGGGAGCCGATTACCGACCAGGAAATCAAACAGGCCAAAGACGCAATTCTGAACGCTTTTATTTTCCGCCTCGACTCGCCCGACAAAGTCCTGGCCGAGCGCGTCACCTACGAGTTCTACCATTATCCCGCCGATTGGCTTGACAAGTTTCCCGGGGAAATCCAAAAAGTCACGCTGGCTGATGTGAACCGCGTCGCCGCCAAGTACGTGCACCGCGATCAGCTGGCCGTGCTGGCCGTCGGCAACACCAAGGAATTCGACAAGCCGGTTTCCTCGCTCGGCTCGGTGAAGAACATCGACATCACCATTCCTCCGCCGCCCGGCGCGCAGCAAGCCGCCGGCGAGAAGCCGACTGCTTCCAATGAAGAAGGCAAAGCCATCGCCGCGAAAGTCGTTGCGGCGCTGGGCGGCGAGGTCAAACTTTCCGCGGTCAAATCGATCAAAGCCGAATTGACCATTGCCCAGAAACAGGGCGGCCCGCCCATGGCCATGGAAACCATCATCGTTTTCCCCGATCACTTGCACGCGGAGATGCACCCCTCCGACATGACCATGGACGTGATCGTTACCCCGGACGTGGCTTTCATGTCCGTTCAAGGCCAGGGTTCGCGCGATCTGCCCGCGGCCCAGAGGCAGGAAACGCTCGAGCAGATCAAGCGCGATCCCATCTTCATCGCTTCTCACTGGAAAGATTCCGACGTATTCTTCAGCGCGTCAGGAACGGAGAAAGTTGGCGACACGCCGGCCCAAATCGTCGACGTGAACGCCGCCGGGGCTTCCATTCGCTGGTTCGTCGATCCCGGCAGCGGCCGCATTCTCAAAGAAACCTACATGACCCGCGATGCCAACGGGCCGGCGCCGGGAGAGACTTCTTTTGACGACTGGCAGCCGGTCGCGGGCTTGAACCTGCCCATGGTCCGCCACAACAAGCAGAACGGACAGGAATCCAGCACTGCCAAATATATTTCCGTAGAAATCAATCCCAACATCGATCCCAAATTATTCGAGAAGCCCACGCCGTAAGCTGCTCCCGGCTACGTGGCATCAGAAACGCCATCGCTTTTCATACTTGAAACACCGCCGGATTCTCGGGTTAAAGGGCGGTTATCCTACGGCAAACCCCCGCTGTACGCCTGACACCCGCCGTGTCATTCTCCATCAGGTTTTGACGTTTCCTTCTCCCGGATGCGGAATCTACTCCCCGCCTTTTGGAGGTGGAAGCGCGCTCTCAAAAATCCCGGCGGAATTTCCAGGAGTGCAGTATGAAGCGGACAGCGGTTCTCTCGAACACCAGGCTTGTGCTCGCCCTCATTTTCGGATTGGGTGCTTTCGCCACTGCACAGAGCGCACCTCAGCCGCCAACCGAAACTCCCGTCCCGGCGGCAGCCTACGTTTACATTGCCGGAAGTAACGGCAGTCAGACTCAGATCGAGGCCTATTCAGCTTCCGCCAACGGCGCCCTCACTGCTGTCCCGGGCTCCCCTTTTAAGTCGGACTCGATTTCAACTTTGGCCGCCAGCGGACAATGGCTTTATGGCGCGAACACGGTCGATATCTTCGTGTACGCCATCGCTTCCACGGGAGCAATCAAGCCGGTGTCCTCCATCAACGCCCAGCAATATAACGGATACGCCGATGGCGGCCCGATCAGCCTGTTCCTCGACCGCACCAGCTCGACGCTCTATGATCTCGACATCTATGGCAACAACGGCGCCAACAACACTTATCAGTTCTTTTCCTCGGCGAATCCTTCGGGAGGCCTCACCTATCTTGGCGCGACCGCTTCCGCAAGTCCTGAATTCGAGACTTCTCTCAGCTTCATCCCGGGCGACAAGTTCGGCTACGGCGCTTCCAATTATCACGGCTTCCAGAACATTTACGGATTCAGCCGCGCCGCCAACGGCGCCCTTACTGACATGAACCTGAACACGCCGATCCCCGCCGCTCCGGTGGGTGCCTACGGTCCTTATCTTGCGGCGGCTGACACGACGAATCACCTGGCCATAACGTTGTCTCCGACCAATGACATGACCCCATGCGGCCCCACGCAACTGGCCTCCTACACGGCCAATAGCGAGGGGACCTTGACTACAACCAACACCTCGCAAAACATGCCGGTCCTCGGAGTCGGCAGCCCCAACAGCATCGCCATATCTTCTTCCGGCACGCTGCTGGCCGTCGGCGGCACATCTGGACTTCAGGTCTTCCACTTTAACGGCGCCAATCCCATCACCAAATTTACCGGCCCGCTGGTAAGCGACAACATCAGCCAGGTCGCTTGGGATAGTACGGGCCACCTTTACGCCATCAGCCAAAGTACGGGCAAGCTGTACGCATTCACCGTGACTTCGACAACCGCGCGCCCCGCTCCTGGATCGCCCCATACCGTCGCTGGTCCAATGAACCTGGTGGTGTTGTCGAAATAAGAGTTGCTCCTGAAAAAGAACAGGCCGCTTCTCTGACCTCAGAGAAGCGGCCTGTTTGTCGATTACTCGAGAAGTCCTTTTACGCTTTGCCCAGCTTGCGCCGCACCATGCCGGCCAGCGAGAGCAGGCCCGTTCCGAACAGCGTCAGCGTTCCCGGTTCAGGCACCGGATTATATCCAATGTATTCCTGCGCGGTTCCGCCCCAGCTCTGCGTGCCCGGAATCGGAGTGTAAAGGAAGAATCCGGCGAAAGCGCTATTGGGGGCGCTTGCGGCCAGCGTCAGATATTGGCTTTCGATTCCCGCTGCCCCGCTGCTCTGGAAGAACGGATTATTCTGAGCGTTGGTCGAGAACAAGCCCCAGATCGCGAAGTTGCCCACGTTCACGCTCAAAGTTCCATTCAAAATGCCCTTAAACATCAGCGCAGCGGCTTTGTAGTCGAGCAGCTGATTGCCGAACAATCCCTGGCCGCTGAGCAGGCTCACCACGTTCGCCTGCCAGGTCTCGCCCACGATCACCTGATTGTCGAAGGTGTCGCAGATCAGCGGCACGGCGGTGCCGCCGTTGATCGAAAAGTTGTAAGGATAGGTGTAGACCCCGCCCGCGTTGTTGCCTCCCACCGAAACCAGCTTCATTTTGACGGTGTTGGCCAGAGCGGTGCTGGTGCAGAAGCACAGGGCGGTCAGAATAACGGCCACAGATACTGCAAAACGAAGTCGGCGCATGGAATCTCTCCGGCGAATGAATCGCACTTGCAATGTTCGATTCCGCATGGTTACCCTTCCCGCGAAGGTAACCTCTCTGAAGCCGAGCATCTCAGCGAGGCGCCAAACTGATTCGCGGATCGGAATCGGTCGTTGCCCTGGTTCATGCAGCGCGGGGGCCAAAATCCGGATGACGGAAAGACAGACCTTGCGCGCCTGCCCGCGAGTACGCAGTGCAATGATTTGCAGCGTGGGGAAGGGAACAGGCACGGAGGATGATGGTTTCGTCATCACTCACAGGTAACATGCCGTAACCTGAGCGGGTAACCTTGCGGGACCTGAAAATCCCTTGGGCGGTCGAAGAGCCGCGCCCAGCTTCGTCGTTTGACTCCTGCCCGCGCGCGCGTATAATGGGAGAACAAAAGGCGAATATATGGCCTCCCTCCCTTTATTTTCCGGTTCCGATAAATCTCCTCTGGTCGGCATAGCGCGGCTGGCTTCACAGGGCGAATCCCTGCGCGAAGGCCACAATGTTGAATACTTCACCTTGCCGGCAAAATCGCTTCTCAATCGCTGTGTCACCCGGCGCAAACTCCCGTTCACCTGGGCGATCAACCCTTACCGCGGTTGCGAGTTCGCCTGCAAATACTGTTACGCGCGCTACACCCACGAATTCATGGAAATGCGCGATGGCCTGGAGTTCGAGCAGAAGATTTACGTCAAGCAGCATACCGCCGGCCTGTTGCGCCGCGAATTGCGCAAGGTGAAAGCCAGGGAACCTATTGCCCTGGGCACGGCCACGGACCCCTATCAGCCCGCCGAGCGCCGCTACGAGATTACCCGCAGCATTCTGGAAGAATTCACCCGCCACCGCGGATTCGAACTGGGCATCGTTACCAAATCGAACCTCATCACTCGCGATCTGGATCTTCTAACCGAAATTTCCCGTCACAACGTCCTCTCGATCCACATGACGATCACGACTCTCGATGTCGATCTCGCCCGCATTCTCGAGCCGCGCGCCCCACGCCCCGATCTTCGCCTCGATGCAGTCCGCTGCCTCGCTCAAAGCGGCTTGGAAATTGGCGTCAGTTGCTCCCCGGTCCTGCCCGGAATTACAGATTCTCCCGCCAATCTCGAAGCCGTCATCAGTGCGGCCGCCGCAGCCGGCGTGCGCCACATCTTCGCCGGAGCGCTGTTTCTGAAACCCTGCTCCTCGGCCGTGTTCCTTCCCTTTCTTGAGAAAAATTTCCCTCATCTGGTGGAAAACTATCGTCAGCGTTTTCAGGACCGCGCCTTTCTTCCCGAGTCTTATGGCAAGCGGATTTCGCAACTCGTTTCCCGATTGCGCGAGAAATACGGCATTGCCCGCGC
The DNA here is from genome assembly GCA_035538435.1 of Binatia bacterium. Lineage (GTDB taxonomy): Bacteria > Acidobacteriota > Terriglobia > Terriglobales > Acidobacteriaceae > Sulfotelmatobacter. Next base: position 2,988 of record DATLKM010000020.1, on the reverse strand, counting down.
CGACCCGCGCGGAACTGTTCGCGAGAACCATTGGGCAGTCAAGGATTTCGAGGAGCAACTCGCTCTTTTCTGAACGTTCGAGGAATGAAACTGTCTTACTCAGGATCGTTGTGCGAAACTCCCGTTTCATTCCCGAACCGGGCGCAAGCCCGGCGAGCCTAGCCTCAGCAAAGGGCGAAGCGGTTGAATCAAACCGGAACCTGCCCTTGATCTCCACTCTTCGCAGGTGGCACAGACCGTTCTTCTATAATCAAAGCCCATGGCGACCGCTCCCTCCCCTGCGACTGCTAAGCCGGCAACATTCGGAATGCGCATGCGCCAGTTCTGGCGCCGCGTCACCGAAGGCTTGGAGCTTACCCAGCTCTGGTCGCAATTCGAAACTGAGGCCCGCTCCAGCTATCGCCTTTATTCCCGCGATGTCGCGGCCAAGACTCCGGAAGGCCTTACCCAGCGCGGCCGCCACCTGCATGTGGTGAAAGAATTCTTCTGGGCCGTGCTGGAAAAACTTTCCCCCGCGCGCCGCGTGCTCCTGCTGGCGGCGCTGATCATGCTGGTTTTTCCCAGCAGCGGCTTCAGCTATCGCGACGCCCAACACGACCTGCACGTGGTGGAACTCGATTTTCATTTCTGGGGCGGCCTGCTTCTTTTCCTGCTCCTTATGCTCGAGATCGCCGACCGGGTGGTGATGAAGCGCGATCTGCAAATTGCCCGCGAAATTCAGACCTGGCTGCTTCCCGGCGCGCCCCCGCAAATTCCCGGCATCGCCATCGCCTACACAACCCGCCCCGCCAATACCGTTGCGGGAGACTATTACGATGTGTTTCCCCGCCCCGGCAGAACGGCGGATGAAAATCGCGTGGTCTTCGCCGTCGCCGATGTCGCCGGCAAAAGCATTCCCGCCGCCATGCTCATGGCCACGTTCCAGGCCAGTCTTAAAACCCTCTCTACGGCGCAGGTCGCCCTGCCGGAGCTCGTCGGCAACATGAATAAATACGCTTGCTCGAACAGTCAGGGAGGCTTGCGCTTTACCACCGCTTTCTTCGCCGAGTACGACGCTTCGCGGCAGATGTTCACCTACATCAACGCCGGCCACAACAATCCCATTCTCCGCCGCAGCAATGGATCGATTGAACGCCTCGACGTCGGCGGGCTGCCTTTGGGAATTCAGGCCGAAGCCAAATATGACTCGGCCACCGTCGCCCTCACTCCGGGAGATTGGCTGATCATTTTCACTGACGGCCTGGTGGAAGCGGAAAATGCCAAACAGGAAGAATATGGGGAGGCTCGCTTGCTGACGGCCATCAGCGCCGGCTCCGCGGCGTCACCAAACGACATGCTGACACGCATGCTGGCCGAAATCGACCTTTTCGTGGGCGCTACCCCGCAGCATGACGACGTCACCTGCCTGCTGATCAAAGCGCTGCCCGCAGCCTGAACCAACCCACCAACGGCGCGGCCTGAGACGAACGATCCTCTTCTTATTTAATTGATGGAGGCAAAGATTGAGGTGAGGCCGGAAAAGCGCGTGACGAATATCTGGCGGGGGCGGATACGGCAGTTTTTCCATTACCCAACTGCAAATTTTTGTGATTCCTCAATTCCGGCAGAGTCGCCTGCACCGGAGGATGGATTCCTAGCTCCCCGCGTAAGTATCTCCTGCTGAACGAAGCAGTTTGCCCTCTCCCCCGTACAACGTTGAGATCAATCCGGAAAGCTGTGAACCCTCCCCCTGGGACGCACCCTGCTGCCAGCTCCAGCCGTAAAACTCTCGGCTGTAAAAAGAGCGGCAGCCTGGAATGCGGTGCTTGCGAGCGCCATTGCTCCTCCCGCTCGCCTAGGAGAGAAGTGGCCCCCACCACCACGTTCGTGCTCTTCCGCGCCTCCGCGAGACCCGGATAAACTTCTAGCCCGAACGCGCTCTTAGGCAAAACTTGAAGTGGCGCGTGGCTACTGTGCCGCATTACCTGTCCGGAAGTCATTAGCGATCCTCAATTTTTTTTTGAAGTTTTTTTCAGGACGTGTATGAGTCAGGATGTGTATGAGTATGACTGTTAAACGCTTGTACGAGTTCGGTCCCTTCGTCCTCGATCCCGGCGAGCGCCAGCTTCGCCACGGCGCTTCCCGCATGGAACTGCCGCCCCGCGCTTTCGACACCCTTCAGGTGCTGGTGGAAAATAGCGGCCGCCTGTTAGAAAAAGACGCCCTTATGCTTACCGTCTGGGGCGATACATTCGTGGAAGAAAACAACCTCAGTCAGGTGGTGTATCTGTTGCGCAAGGCCCTCCGCGATGGCGAGGATGGTACCCGCTACATTGAAACGGTTCCCAAGCGCGGCTATCGATTTACCGCAGAAGTCCGTCCGGTGGAAGCCGGAGACGTTCGACTCGCGCCGGAACCTGCGTCGTCTCCTGTCGTTCAGGGCCCAGCCCGCAATTCCGTAACGCCGGGTTCTCCCGCAACCACGGTCGACTCGCAAAAAGCGGCGACCCCACTGTTACAAAATTCAGCATCGCATCGTTGGATTCAAGGTTTCACCGCCGCCCTGGCGATCGTCGCCGTTGCCCTTCTTCTGCAAGGCGCAAACTGGAAGCATCAATTCTTTGATCTGGATGCCGGTCCCATTCGTTCCGTGGCCGTGCTTCCCCTGCAAAATCTGTCCAACGACCCCACGCAGGAATATTTCGTCGACGGCATGACCGACGAGTTGATCACCGATCTCGCCCAGATTCGCGAACTGAAGGTCGTTTCCAAAACCTCGATCATGCAGTACAAAGGCACGCGCGTCCCCTTGCCGCAGATAGGCCGCCAGTTAGGCGTTGACGCCGTGGTGGAGGGTTCGGTCCTGCGTTCCGGGGATAAAGTCCGCATCACCGCTCAGCTCATCCGCACCGCGACCGACCATCACATTTGGGCCTCCGCTTATGACGGCGATTTGAAAGACGTGTTTTCCTTGCAGGCGCGCGTGGCCGAGTGCATTACCTCGCAAGT
>DATLKM010000019.1:0-7704 GCA_035538435.1 Binatia bacterium | reverse complement strand
CGAGTTATCCACAGGCAGAATTCAGTAACTTTACTAACTTACTAGACAAACTACTTTCTGTACCTCACTCAAAAATCAAAGAAGAGCTTGAGGCCGAAAAAAAGCGGCCCCGTAAACCTAGGGACCGCGCTACACGCTACCACGCTTACCGCGACGTTTCCGATGGGGACTAGAATTCTTCCTTCCAGCCTTCCCCCTTCCCGGTGAGTTCCTTGTAGGTCAATCGCTTCCCCACCAGATTACGCAGCACCGCGTCAAAGCCATCCGCATCGGTAAGCGGATTCTCGCGAGTGCCACGATTGTTGTATCGGAACACTTGTTCGTCTACATATTTTTCCAAGTGAAACGGCTCGACACATACATAGGTACCAGCCAGATTGCGCTTGAACAAACTCCAGAAATTTTCTAACCCGTTCGTGTGAACCCGGCCACGGACGTAGGTTTCCGCGTGATTCACAATTTCATGAACGTAAGTTCTATTCAAGCGCTGGTATGCAGGAGCTTGATCGGTGTAAACGTTTGTGCCGTGCTCCACGGTATTCAATACAGCATTTTGCAAGGTCAGCCGTTCGACGTTCGGAACCACTTGAGCACGAATCTGGCGTGCATTGCGGTCCAGCATTCCCATGACAATCGTTTTGCCGATGGTTCCAGCGGCAGTTCCGTAGACGTTCAATGCACGCACGCGATTCTGTTTTTCCTTGTGCATGTTTTTCATTTTTCCGCCAATGAACGTCTCATCGACTTCTACCTCGGAGCCTTCACCACCGATCTTAGAGAAGCTGCCAGTGCGAAGTGCCACGCGAATTCGGTGCAGCATGAACCATGCAGACTTCTGCGTCACGCCGATTGCCCTGTGGATTTCGTAGGACGACACGCCGTTTTTGCAATTTGCAATGAGCCAAACCGCTGTGAGCCATTTGTCCAGAGGAATCGGGCTATCCTCAAAAATCGTTCCGACCTTAATCGAGAATTGCCGCTTCGCGTGCTTCGCCTTGCACTCCCAGATGCGCCGAGTTGCAACAAAGCGAACATCCTTGGATTGGCAGGTGGGGCAGATTGCGCCATCGGGGAAGATACGCGCCTTGAGGAACTGGAAGCACCTCTCAGGATCGGCGAAGTACGCGATGGCTTGCTGCAAGGTTTTAGGCTCGGTAACCATGAAGCAAAGTTACCAGAATAGGGCTACTGTGTCAAGTATATTATTGCCATGAATCTTGCACATCTCAGGTATTTGCCTGGCAAAACGCAACCGTCGAGGGAACAATATCTATGAACGGCTCGGTCTCGCCGCGTGGTTGCATGCCGGCGATTCCGGGCGCCGAAGAAACGCTGCATGCAAACGTCAGCACAAAATTCTTTGTCACATGAACGGCAACTCCGCTATTCTCTACCCGGATGCACACTCTGCCTCTTTCCGAGCTTCTCGGCGCGACGGTATACGAGCCGTCGGGCGCAACGGGGCGCGTGCGCGAGGTCACGCTCGCCCCAGCGGAAGATCGCGCCCGTATCGCTTCGTTTATCGTGAAAACGAAGACCGGAAACCGGGTTCTTCCCTACTCGTCCGTTTCTTCCATCAACTCGGGAATCCACGCCTCTACCAACTCTCAAGACTGGCCCGCAGCCAACGGCGCCGAGGGGCTGTTCCTGCTGGAGCGCGATTTGCTTGACCAGCAGGTCATCGATATCAACGGCCGCAAAGTCGTCCGCGTTAACGACGTCGATCTGCAGGTTGAGTCCGCACTCGAAAACGGCAAGCAGCATCAAATCCTGAAAGTTCACTCTGTCGATATCGGTGCGCGCGGGGCGGTCCGCCGCCTGTTGCGCGGCCTGGCCCCCCGCCCCGCCCTGCACGCGTTGCTCGACAGAATTCCTCCGCGCACCATCCCCTGGACTTTTGTCGATCTCATCGAAACCGATCCCGCCCGCCGGGTAAAACTCAAGATCGCCCACGACGGCCTGGCCAAGCTGCATCCTGCCGATATCGCGGATATTGTTGAAGAACTCGCTCCTGCCGAGCGGGAAGCCGTTTTCCGAACCCTGGATGAAGACGTCGCTGCGGAGACCCTTGAGGAGGTCGATCCCAAGGTGCAGAAGGCGATTGTCGAATCCCTCGACTCCGAGCGGGCCGCCGACATCGTGGAAGAAATGGCCCCCGATGCGGCCGCCGATCTGCTCGCAGATCTACCCCAGGACCGCACCGAACAAATCCTGGTCGAAATGGAACCGGAGGCCAGCCAGGAAGTCGTTGAACTCCTCGAACACAGCGAGGAAACCGCCGCCGGCCGCATGACGACGGAATTTCTCGCTCTACCGTTCGATGCCACCATTGAGAATGCGATCGGCGCCATGCAGCAATTTGAGGGCGGAATCGAATCCATCAACACCATTTATCTGGTCGACTCCCACGGCACGCTGGTCGGGGCGGTCCCACTGGCACGACTGGTGCTGGCGTCGCCCTCGACTGCCATGCTTTCGCTGGTCCAGGAGCCCCTGATCTCCACCCACAAGGACAAAAGCGATAACGAGGTCGCCGAACTGTTCGACAAGTACAATCTGGTGACGCTGCCGGTCATCGATGAGCACAACACGCTGGTCGGCGTGATCACCTCGGATGATGTGATCACGATGCTGCGGGCGAAATTGTAGCTTTTCTCCGGGACCCATCGCCCCATGTATGATCGCGTAATGCGGCTTGACAGCGCCGTGAGCGCCTTCATTCTTGCTGGTGGGCAAAGCTCGCGCATGGGCGCCGACAAGGCCTTCGTGGAACTGGACGGGAAGACGCTGCTGGCCCGCGCCCTCGATCTGGCACGCTCGGTTTCCCCTGATGTTTCCATTGTCGGCCCGCGGGAGAAGTTCGCTCGCTTCGCGCCGGTCATCGAAGACATTTTTCCCGGCCGCGGCCCCCTCGCCGGCATTCATGCGGCGCTTCGCTCGTCTCCGACCTCGCTGAATTTCGTGGTCGCCGTTGATACTCCGTTCATCTCCGCGGCGCTGGCGCGCTACCTCATTGCCCAGGCGGGCGGATTTCCCGAAGCCCAGGCTGTGCTTCCGCGCTCCGATGGTTACACCCATCTTCTCTGCGCCCTCTATCGACGGCCCTTCGGAGACGTTGCAGAACGTGCTTTACTCGCCGGAAAGAACAAAATTGAGCCTTTGTTTTCAGAAATCGCGGTTAGAATCGTTGAGCAGGATGAGTTGGAGACGGCGGGATTCTCTGCCACACTCTTCCGCAATCTAAACACGCCGGCTGACATCGAAGCAGAACGGTTCCCACGCAAGCGATTTGCTCGTGTTACCCCCGGCGAACCAACACAGGGCAAATGACCATCAACCTGCCAATCAATCCCGACCTGGAGAAGCCGATCGACGCTTCGCGCCCCTACATCGATTTCCGTGATGTCTTCAAGTCGTTCGGCGACAAGTGCGTGCTTGATCGCGTGAGTTTTGACGTTAAACCCGCGGAAACGGTTTGCATCCTCGGGCGCAGCGGGGTCGGCAAGTCCGTGTCACTGGGAATTCTGATGGGATTTCTCAAAGCCGACTCCGGCCACGTGATGATTGCGGGGCAAGACATCACCCACTACAGCGAAGAACAGTTGGAGCCCGTTCGCAAGAAAGTGACCATGGTCTTTCAGAACGGGGCGCTGTTCGACTCGCTCACAGTCGGCGAGAATGTGGCTTTTCCCTTGCGCGAAGCCGGCGGCCTGAACGAAGAACAGATATACGAAATCGTGGATGGCCTGTTGAAGATGGTCGGAGTCGAGCACATGCGCGAACTGCTGCCCTCCGATCTTTCCACCGGCATGAAGCGATCGGTCGCGATTGCGCGCGCTCTGGCCGCCCGCCCCGAATGCATTCTTTACGACGAGCCGACCACCATGGTCGACCCGCTCATGGCCCAGTTGCTCGGCGATCTCATCACCCGCCTGAAGATTCAGCTGCACCTGACCAGCATCGTGGTCACGCACGATATGCGCCTGGCTCGACAGCTCGCCGACCGGCTGGTCTTTCTCTACGAAGCCAAGGCCATTTTCTTCGGAACCTACGCGGAGATGGAACAATCGAAAGAGCCCATCATTCAGGAATTTCTCGAGCTGGACGAGTTGAAGATTCAGGCGTGCTGAACTCGTCACTCCGCATTCGCATTCACCTGCGCCGCCAGCGCATTCTGCGTATCCGGCTGCGCGCCCAGACAGCCCATGAAGTGCAGCACCGGCTCCTTCACGAAAATGAGATTGACCCAACAGGCTGACGTATCCTTAATCCCCGTATTTGAACTGGCGTAGCCAATGGGCACGTCGAGCAGAGGCGCAGTGGTATCCGCGGCGGGCAGATTCTGAACAATCGACTGACTGCTCAGGGGGACAATATCGTCCGAGTATCCGAGCAGTCCATCCCACGCGATTTGGGTGTCGTTAAAGTAATCTTCCACGGCTTCGATCGCCGTTCCATTCACCGTTGGCAGCTTTCCGGCGATCGCGCTCCCGTCGAAATTAATCGCCTCAATCAAGCCGCTGCCATCGGGCAAAGGCTCCAGTTCGGTCTTGTTGGTGGAACTCCCGATGATGCAACCTAGTGACGAAGGAGGCGGCCCGTAGCGGGCAAACGACAACTCGGCCAGCGGCGTCCCGGCGTGCGGCGTATCCACGCTGATGATGTCTCCCACGTTCCCCGCGTAAGCCGCGTCACCCCCACCCGGCGTGCATGTCGCGGCCGAATAGTCCGGCGCATTGGCGGAGTAGTTGTAGCAAGCTCCCTGCGACGCCATGTTCTCGACATAAGTCCGAACGTCCAGGCCGCCCATGCTGTGCCCCATCACAATCACCTGCGGCTGTTGTGTGATGAGCGTGATCAGCTTCACCACCTTCGCCACTTCGTAGGCTTTGTTCAGGATCGAAATCTTGGCCACGTTCGAGGCCGATGTGCTCTTGCCCACCGGGTCATAAAAAACAATGCTGAAGAAACGGGCGTCCGAAGGAATCGCGCTCCGGTTGATCTGCTTCATCGTACCCGAGCCATTGGCGTTCACCGTGATGCTATAAAACGTGGGCTTTTGCAGAATCGTGTCGTACTGAATGGCGTAAAGATTGGGAATCGGATAAAGATTTCGCGGAAGCTGGTTGAACAGCACTTCGGTCGTAGGCAGAAACAGTGGGTTGAAATCCTGTGCGTTCCCGCACCACCCATGGGCAAACAGAATCGGACGGCTGCTGGGGTTCTGTGCGGCAGCAGTGCAGGCCAAAACCAGACATAGAACAACAATTTTCAATGACGAAAGAGAGCGATGCGGCAGGTGCGTAGTCATGGTTCGCTCCAGAAGAGGACTCTGATTTTTGACGGAGTGGGAGTAGCGCCGAACGCGGGCACCATTCTAGCACGCGCTGGGGTTGCTGAATGCCGAAACAACTTGAGGCATAAGGAGCAAAAACATTAACCAAAGCCCGCTACAATCTGTTTTCATGCGCATTTGGATACTCCCGCTTCTCGTCACCTCCGCACTCGCTCAGGTTTCGCCCACCCGCAACTCCGCCACCGTCCCTCTCGCTCTCGATCATAACCGCGTTGTTATCGAAGCCGGCGTGACCTTACCCGACGGCTCAACCGCTCAGATCAAAGCCTGGGTGAATAACGGCGACCCCGAACTCGCGCTGTCGCGTAGAGTGGCGACATTGCTGGGGCTGAAAGTCACGTGCGGCGATCAATCGTGCTCCGCGCCTCCGCCGGCAGAAATCTCGATTGGGGGAATGAAGGTCCCGCTGAACACGGTCAAAGAAGCAACAATCGCTTTAAAACCCGTGAGCACCGCGGTCGTCGTATTTTCCGGTATGGCTGCGGAAATGAATATTCCCTCGACCGTGCTTCGCAATTATGACGTACTGATCGATTTTCCCGGGCGGCGGTTCACCATAGCCCGTCCGGGCGGCATCGCCTTCGAAGGGGTGAAGGCCAAAGTAATTACAAACCCTGTCAGCGGTTTAATTCAGGTCCCAAGCCAGATCGAAAAAAAGAGATTTAATCTCGGCCTCGATCTGGGGTCCTCGATCACTTTTCTGGATCCCAGTCTCTTTGACGGCTTGACGGCAGCACATCCCCAGTGGCCGCACATGACCGGCGGGGTCGGCCCGGCTAATAGCCGGGGTTCCGCAACCGAGCTGGCGGCGAAACTCATGCGCGTGGAACGCCTGCAATTCGGCCCGCTATTCCTTACGGATGTGGCGGCCGAGCGCTTGCCGGGCGCAGTTGGGACTGACAAGGCAGGAGTACTTGGGGCGGATGCGCTGTTGAACTACCGCGTCGGCTTCGATTATGCCCGTTCGGTCGTCTACTTCGATATTGGCCGTCTGTTCAAATTCCCCGAGTTCGACGTCATCGGGCTGATCGTTCGCCCGGAAGACGACGGCAAATTCACGGTTCTTGGCGTGGCCGATTATGACGCCAAACCGTCACTCCAAACCGGCCCGAACGGGGTCGAAGCTGGAGATCGTGTTATCGCCGTCGACGGAATCTCCACTGATGGGGCAACCATGGGAGGATTTTGGCTGATGCTAGGCGGAGCTCCCGGCCAGCAACGCCGAATTACACTGGAGCGCGCAGGCAAACAATTTACGATCATGGCGACGGTGCGGCATTTCCTCGCCCCGACTTCGGCCGATGGCGAAGATGCCCCTCAGAAATGATGCCCCGCGGCGGTGTCATCTCAAGCCAAGCGCAGCCGCTTTTCAGGCGGGGCGAAGGATGCCGCGGCCACCGGCCTTCGGATATCGAGTCCGCCGCGTTGATGAAAGCCCGGCGCCCGGGCAAACGGCAGAATCCAAACGAACCTCAAATTGCTGGCACGCAATACAGCCTAATGGTATTCTGTCGCGTTATGGCCATGCCGAACCTGCTGCGCAAAATCCTGCTGCTCGACCTACTGCAAGGCTTGAAGGTCACATTTCGGTATCAGGATCCCAAGGAGATATACACCGAGCAGTACCCGCTGGAGCGGCCGCAGGTGGCGGAGCGTTATCGCGGCGCGCCCCGCCTTAACGTGAACCCCGACACGAGCGAAACCATGTGCATCGCCTGCGATCTATGCGCGCTGGCGTGTCCTGAGCACTTGATCGTGGTCAGTAGCGCGCGTAACGAGCAGACCCGCCGGAAGGAACTCACTACATTTACCTATGACCTGAGCCGGTGTATGTTCTGCGGTCTTTGCGAAGACGCCTGCCCGGTGGATGCCCTGGAACTGACCCAGGATTTTGAGCTTGCCGCCTACACGCGCGAGGGCGCCATCTGGGACCGAGAGATGCTGGAGAAAGGCCCGCAGCCCACGCAATACAAAAAGTAGCCGTTCCCCGAAATTGCTGGTGAATCGAGTTGTGGCGGGCCCGTCAGTACGTCTGCGCTTCGTCCCAAACCGAACGGCTATGCTCAGGATGACGCCGCGATTGCGCCGAGTTTCAGACGAAGTCATTTCAAACAAGTCACTGGAAAAGTTACAGAAAGTCGTCTAAACGCATGGGAATCTTCGACTCATTCCGCAAAGAAGAAGTCGTCGGATCGAAAGTGCTGGTATGCCAGCTCGGCACTCAATTCGACGAACACCTGAAATCTGACCTGCGTGTCTACCGGCGCTACTATCCTTCCGCAGCGAACGCAACTTTTACCTCCATGGCGGAGGTGCGCGGCGCGCTGGCGCACAAGTACGACATTCTG
>DATLKM010000018.1:0-2376 GCA_035538435.1 Binatia bacterium | reverse complement strand
GCGCAGGTCCGGCGACTTCAGCATCGCGCCCAGCGCAGTCATCGCCCCTGCTCCGCAACTCGCTCTTGATGCGCAGCAATCGCTTGCCGCCCGATTTCCGTCCCTGAAAGCGGCAGGTGGTGAACCCTCCAAAATCATCGCGCCGCCGCCGTCGCTCGCAGGAATCCAAGCCTCGCATTCAGGAGGCGTTACAGCTTTGAGCCTGCATCCTGCGGTCGGCGTCCCTCCCGCGCCGCCCGCCGGCAATCGCCGCGGCACTTTTGCTGCAACGCCGGAAGGCCACCCCGGAGCCACGGGCAGCGCCGGAACTCATGCCGGCGAAACCTCTCACGCAAATGCAGGTACAGGCAGCGGTAAAGCCGGTGGCGCTGGATCGTCGGGCAGGGCAGATAGCAACCTTCCTTCCGGACTCTACGTAGGCAAAGCTTCGAGCGCCGCGCCCGTCGCAGGCAATTCCCCAGCCCGGAGTTCAAACGCCGATTGGGTGAACCCGAGGCTCATTGCAGGATCGCGCCCACGATTACCAGTTCGCGCCCTTCAGCCCGAAAGCAAAAGCGTATTGTCGGAGGAGGAACGCGCCGTCTTTGGCAATCGCAAGTTCTACTCGCTCACTCTGAATATGCCCAATCTGAATTCTGCCGGAGGGAGTTGGGTGATCCGCTTCGCCGCGTTGAAACCGGAGTCCGGCTCGGGCAGTCCTTCCTCCGCAGATGCATCGGCCGGCGACCCGGCAACTGCCCCTGACCTATCGGCGCCCACTGCCACCCGCAAGGTCGATCCTGCCTATCCACTGGAATTGATGCGGCAGAACGTAGGCGGCGTGGTGATGTTGTATGCCATCATTCACGCCGATGGAACGGTTGGCGATGTGCGCGTCTTGCGTAGCGACGATGAGCGGCTTGATCAATTCGCCCGCAATGCCCTCGGCAAGTGGCAATTCTCGCCGGCCGCCCGCAACGGCACCGCAGTCGACGTGGAGGCTATCTTCCGCGTTCCCTTCCGGCCCGGACGCTAAGAACCGGCGCTATAAGAGCTGCCCGCCTCATGCTGAGCCGGTTCATGTTCTCTCCCGTTCCCTTAAAAAAGCAAAGGCGGCCATTTCGGCCGCCTTTTTCACTGCCTGCGAATTGTGCTAGGCGAAGTGGTTAAGCAGTCTTGACGTTCTCAGCTTGCCAGCCCTTAGGGCCTTTGACAACGTCGAACTGCACCTGCTGGCCTTCCTGCAGGCTGCGGAACCCGCTCGCCTGAATGGCGGAGAAATGCACGAAGACATCCTCGCCGTTCTGGCGGCTGATAAAGCCGTAGCCCTTGGCATCGTTAAACCACTTCACTGTTCCTGTTTCCATGTTGTTGCGAATTTCCTTTTGTTGATGTAGCGCTGAAACTTTGGAAGGCTTCCGGCAGGCAGGTCACACGCAGGTTTGCGGAGAAACTGGATACTGCGAAAGAACTCTAAAGATCAAACGCGTAATCATTTTATGTTAATTTTTGGAAAAAATCCACACTTTTTCCTCCTTTGCGCGTCCAACTTCATGCAGACAAAAGAGTTACGGCACTCCGGGTAAGTCCGCAGTAGCCCCGCGTTTGCCAAAACGCGGCAAAAGTTACAAGATCGTTCTAAGGATCATTCATGCCTCATTCTCGAAGTTTTTTCCTTTCATTTTTCATCTTCGCTCTCGCGCTCCGGCCGGCCGGTGCCGGCATTGTGGAAGAAGTCCGCGGCGACCTGGCGCAAAACAGTTTCAGTTCCGCCGAAGCGGCCCTGAATTCCTACCGTGGCTCGAACGGCATCACGCCGGAATACATTGACGCTTATTCATGGTTGGCGCGTGCTGCGTTGTCGGCGCAGGAATACGATCAGGCTGCCGCCTACGCGAAGCAGACGAACTCGCTGGCGCAGCAGGAATTGAAAAAGCGCGCTCTCGATGCCGAACCGCACCTTCCTCTCGCCCTGGGAGCCGCCATCGAAGTCCAGTCGCAGGTTCTGGTAGCGCGCGGCCAGCGTACCCAGGCGATCGCCGTGTTGCAGTCTGCGTTGCGGACTTACGGCAATACTTCAATCCACGAACGCCTGCAAAAGAACCTGAACCTGCTTTCGTTTGAGGGCCGCCTTGCTCCGCCCTTGCGCCCCGGCGAACAATTCCTCGGATCGAAACCGCAGACCCTGGCCTCGATGAAGGGCTCTCCCGTGCTGCTGTTCTTCTGGGCGCACTGGTGCGGCGACTGCAAAGCCGAGGCCCCGATCATCACCCAGCTTCGCACCGAGTACGCTCCGAAGGGATTGCAGGTGATCGGCCCAACGCGGCTCTACGGATACACCGCGCGGGAAGAACACGCTTCTCAGAGTGATGAACTGGCATTCATCGACGCGGTGCG
>DATLKM010000017.1:0-27754 GCA_035538435.1 Binatia bacterium | reverse complement strand
TCGGCGACGGCGATGGCCAGCGCCCCTCCGCTGCCCCCTACGCCAATAACCGTGGCAATAATCGGAATCTCAAGCCGCGCCATTTCTCGCAAATTGTGCGCGATCGCCTCGGCCTGGCCGCGCTCTTCGGCGTGAATTCCGGGATAAGCGCCGTCGGTATCGACCAGCGAAATGATCGGCCGCCGGAATTTTTCCGCGATCTTCATGATGCGCAGCGCCTTGCGGTAGCCCTCGGGATGCGGCGTGCCGAAGTTGCGATGGACGCGCTGTTTCATGTCGCGTCCTTTTTGTGTGCCCATGACGAGAACTTCTTCGCCGTGAAAGCGCGCCATGCCGGCCACAATGGCGGCATCATCGCCAAAACTGCGGTCCCCGTGAATTTCGCTCCAGTCGGTGAACAGCCGTTCGATGTAGTCGAGCGATTGCGGGCGCTGCGGATGGCGGGCCAGTTCGGTCTTTTGCCACGCCGTCTGAGAGGACTTCATTTCTTCCCTGAGTATGTGAATGCGCTCGTGCAGAGCGGTGAGCTGTCGGTGAGTTTCTTCATTCTGGCCGGGTGCGGATTCGATGAGAGCGACCTGGCGCTCAATGGATTCGAGTTCCTGTTGCGCTTTGGGATTTGCGGCCATATCGGCGAATTCGTACCTGGTTAGCGCCAGCCTTTATTCAAACCGCCCCCTGAACCTCTCTTCGCTCGGCGGGACGCCGGCGCTGCTAGCTGATTACGCGGACGCTGCCGCGTCCGCAAAGCTGTTCCACGCGCGCAATGAAATTTCGGTCTGGCAGGACATTATAGCCGTCCGCTTCCATTACCACCATAAAATCGCCTGCGCGTTCCACGTCGAACAATACCCGGGCTTCGCCCTTGCGCTCCTGGAAAAGCGAGTAGAGATCGTCAACCGTGGTTTCACCAGCGGTTTCGAGCGGAATGCGGACGCGGATGGCGCGAGGCAGGGGAACTTTTGCGTCTTCCAGCGGCATGATTTCCGCGGCTGTGATCTTGGGATTTGCGCCCTCTTCGATGCGCACTCCAGCTTTCACCAGGACGGGGACTTCAAGCTTTACTTTCTCGCCCAGCCGCTTATAGGCCTCGGGAAAAACGATCATGTCGATCGAGCCGGACATATCTTCGAGCGTGGCCTGAGCGTAAAACTCACCCCGCTTGGATTTCGAGACGCGAACATTCGCAATAACTCCAGCCGTGGTGATGGTTTCGTCTTTGCCGGTCGACTTGGTCATGCCGGCGATCTCCTCGATGGTCAGAGATTGCAGGTCCTGCAACTTGTCTTTGTATTTTTCAAGCGGGTGGCCGCTGATGAAGAAACCGAGAATTTCCTTCTCCGCGGCGAGCCGCATATGCTCGTCCCAGTCGGGAACGTTGGGCAGCTTGTCGTTGTGGGCCTCGGTCTCTTCCTGCTGGAAGACGCCGAAAAGGCCGTGCTGGCCGGACTCGATGTCGCGTTGTGTTTTCTGGGCCCGCTCCATGGCCCGGTCGAGGACGGTCATTAATTGGGCACGGCGGCCGAGGGAATCCATGGCGCCGCTTTTGATCAGCGATTCCAGAACGCGCTTATTAAGCAGGCGCAGGTCGACGTTTTCGCAGAATTCGAAAATGGTCTTGAAGCGGCCCAGCTTTTTGCGGGCGGCAATAATGGATTCGATGGCGTTGCTGCCAACATTCTTTACCGCCGCAAGGCCAAAGCGAATAGCTTCCCCGTGAGGAGTGAAGTTGGCGTCAGAGACGTTGATGTCCGGCGCCTCGACGGCTATGCCCATCTCGCGGCATTCGTTGATGTACTTGACCACGTCGTCGGTGCTGCCGGTGACCGAGGTCAGCAGCGCGGCCATGAACTCGACCGGATAATGCGTTTTCAGATACGCCGTGTGGTAGGCGAGCAGCGCGTACGCGGCCGAGTGCGACTTGTTGAAGCCATATCCTGCGAACTGCGCCATGAGATCGAAAATCTTCTCGATTTTTTTGGGCGGGAATTTTCTTTGCGCGGCTCCCTCGACGAAACGCTCGCGCTGCTGCGCCATTTCCTCGGCTTTTTTCTTGCCCATCGCCCGGCGGAGCAGGTCGGCCTCGCCAAGGGAATATCCGGCCAGCCGGTTGGCGATCTGCATCACCTGTTCCTGATACACGATCACACCCAGGGTTTCTTGAAGGATTTCTTTCAGCTCCGGCAGCTCATATTCGACTCTCTTGCGCCCGTGCTTGCGGTCGATGAAGTCGTCGATCATTCCTCCCTGGATTGGGCCGGGGCGGTAAAGAGCGTTCAGCGCGGTGAGATCGTCAATGGAATCGGGACGATACTTGCGCAGCACGTCCCTCATGCCGTGCGATTCAAACTGAAATACGCCGGACGTGAGTCCGGTATGAAAAACCTTCTCGTACGTCTTTGGGTCCACTAGCGGGATGTCGTCAAGCTTCAGAGGGATCGGTTTCGGCCAGTTTTCCCCGGCGCTCAACACGGGCATACCGGCGTCCTGGCTGTGCGTCTGCGCGATCAGCTTTAACGTGTCGGTCAAAATGGTCAGCGTGGTCAGGCCAAGGAAGTCCATCTTCAGCAGGCCCATTTTTTCGATGGCGACCATGTCGAAGGCGGTGACGATTTCGTCGTTCTTGGTTTTGTGCAGCGGGACAAGCTCGGTGAGCGGCTTGGGCGAGATGACCACGCCTGCTGCGTGCACGCCGGAGTTGCGGACCATGCCCTCCAGTTTTTTCGCGGTCTGAATCAGCTCGCGAATCTGGCCGTCTTTCTCCATGGCCTCGCGCAACTGCGGCGAATCTTCGATGGCCTGATCGAGCGTTATATTGAGCTGCGTGGGTACCATTTTGGCGATGCGGTCGACATCGCTGTAGGGAATATCCATGGCGCGGCCAACGTCTTTTATCGCGGCTTTCGCGGCCATGGTGCCGAACGTGATGATTTGGGCGACATTGTCGCGGCCATATTTTTTGGTGACGTAATCAATGACCTCGCCGCGGCGGTTCATGCAGAAATCGATGTCGATATCGGGCATGGAAACGCGCTCGGGATTGAGGAAACGCTCAAACAGCAGCTCGTGTTGAAGCGGGTCGATGTCGGTAATGCCCAGCGCGTAGGAAACCAGCGAACCCGCAGCCGAGCCGCGACCGGGGCCAACGGGAATATCGCGCTCTTTGGCGTAACGGATGAAATCCCAGACGATGAGGAAGTAGCCGGGGAATTTCATCTGCTGGATGATCCCCAGTTCGCGCTCAAGTCGCTCCTCATAGTCTGTGATTGTGCGCTTGAGCTTGCCCGAATCGCTTTGCGGGCGCAAGGTTTCCAGGCGGCGGGCAAAGCCTTCCCGGGTTACGTGGACGAAGTAGCTGTCGATGGTGTAGCCGGCCGGGACCTCGAATTCCGGAAAGGGCGTGGCGACTTTCGCCAGCTTCAGGCTGCACCGCTCGGCGATGTCGAGGGTGCGGGTCAGAACTTCCGGCGAATCTTTGAAGACGCGGTACATCTCGTCGTGGCTTTTGACGAAGAACTGATTGCCATCAAACTTCATGCGCTGCGCGTCATGAATGGACTTGCCGGTCTGGATGCAGAGCATCACGTCCTGCGCATGGGAGTCGTCTTCGCAAAGATAGTGGCTGTCGTTGGTGGCGACCATGGGCAGGCCAAGTTCTTTTTCCAGGCGGAACAAGCCGGGATGGATCTCGTGTTCTTTGGCCAGGCCTTGATCTTGAATTTCCAGATAGAAATTCTCTTTGCCGAAGATGTCGCGGTAGGTGGAAGCGGCAGCGCGTGCGGCCTCGTGGTTCCCTTCCATCAGGCGCTCGGCCACTTCGCCTTTTAAGCAGCCGGAAAGACCGACGAGTCCCCGGGAATGCTCGGCCAGGAATTTCTTGCTGACGCGCGGCTTGTAATAGAAGCCGTGGAGAGACGCTTCAGAAGTGATCTTCACCAGATTGCGATAGCCCTCTTCGTTTTCGGCAAGAACCAGAAGGTGGTTGTAGGTATCGCCATCGGGAGGAGTGCGCTCGATGTTGTGATCGTCTTTTTTGCAGATATACAGCTCGCAGCCGATGATCGGCTTGACGCCGTGTTTTTGAGCGGCATTCACGAAGTGCACGGCGCCGAAAATGTTGCCGTGATCGGTCATGGCGACGGCGGGCATCCCCAGTTTTTGCACGTGCTCGCAGAGCTTTTCCACGTCGCAGGCGCCGTCGAGTAATGAATAATCCGTATGCAGGTGCAGGTGGACGAATTGGGGCATTGGGCTCAGTCTAATTTTACGGCAGTTCCGCGTTATTGTAGCGGCAAGCCGGCTGTGCGAAAGAGAAGAGATATGCACAGCTGTGGAAGGAAGGCTTCGCGGGCGCGGGCGTCTGACACCCGACCCGTGAGCTATGTAATCCTTCGTTCCGCCTGAAAGCGGCTGCGCTCGGGTGACGATCCGGGGGTGGTTACAGCTTTCACACTCAAGCTACTTCAGAATGGCCTCGATCTGCTTCATGTGATTGAGGTCATGGCCGGCGAACATGCGAACGATATGCTCAATCGATTCCTGTCCGCGTTCCGAGTGCATTCCGTAGTGCTTCCACTGATCGGGAGTGAGCGATTTCAGCAGCGCCAGGTTAGCTTGCCGCACGGTGCGAAATAACTCGAGCGATTTGCGCGGATCGCGCTTGTCGTAATGGCCGCTGGTGACCCATGCGTCCTGGTCGAAAGCGGCGACCGGCGTACCGGGCGAGCCCAGAATTAAGCGCATACGGAACGCCCCGACCATTTCTGCATCGGCCAAATGAGCGAGGATTTCGCTGACCGACCATTTGTCCGGGGCGGGGCGCTTGCGCAGTTTCGCGGCTGACTTGCCTTTGGTCAGGCGCTCGAGTTTTTTCGGTGTAGCCGACTGCACGGCCAAGGGCGTCTGGCCTTCCGTGTGACTGAGAATGCGCTTTGTGTATTGCTGAGGAGTCTCGTTCATTTCTCACCCCATGCGCAGACCCAGAGACGGTCCGGGCCGCATTTCCTCCATTCGATTACTCCTGTTTCTGGCCGGCTGCAAATTTTGTCCAGGGGCCGGATTTCATGTCTCGCAGCAGCGGCTGTTGCCAGGAGAATTCCGGGTGATCTTTCAGGAAATCGGCGGCATGGAAATCCGCGCCGCAAGGATGGCCGGTGTGAGCAATAAAGCTCATGTTGGCCGCCATTTTGCTGTCCATGACTTTGCCCTGCACTGCGCCTTCGGGGCTGTAGGCTTCTCTTCCCCACTGCGGCACGCCTCGCGCGGAAGCGTCGACGTGACCGCAAAGCGAGCGCTCATCGGCCTGCTCTTTTTTCTCGAAGCTGTCGTAGTGGTCGGCGAGGAATGCCTCCGCGAACTCCAGATCAATCGAGCCTTTGGCATGCTGCACCATCTCTTCGGCGCGAACGTGGCGCGCGTTCATTGACGAAGACATATCATTGGAATCGAAGCCATCGGTCTCTTCCTTGATCAGCTTGGGATCGCGCGCGAAATTCGAGCTGACGTAATAACCGTCTTTGGTGCGCCACAAAGGCGTATTCTTCAAGCCCAATTCCAGATACGCGATTTCTCCAGTCTTTCGATCGCCGATCATCCAGTCGTTGGCGTAGCCGCCATTGTTTCCGTCCTTAATGATGCGGACGTAGTCGTCAATGCTTTTGGCGTATTGCAGTGCTTTCCGCGAGCGCATGAATTCCGGCTTGCCGTTGGGATCCCAGCCCTCGAACTGCGTGATGGTGGTCTCCGTGATCATGATGCCCGCAGAGTTCACGCCGAAATCATCGGCGCTGGTGATGACCCCGGGGAAGCCGTCCATCAGAATGCGCTGGCCGTGCTGCGGAACGATATCGAAGACCATAACCCACCGTTCGCCGTCGAGGTAGCCCGTCCAGTTGTTGTGCGCGACCACGATCTGCTGGTCCTTGGTGAAGCTGCCGGTCGCGATGAAGGCGCTGCAATGCCCGGGTGCTTTTAACTTCGGCGTGCTGGCCTGCTTTTCGCTTTTGTTGACCCAGGGAACATAGTAGTCGGGCAGTTCGGTAAATCCGTTGAGGGCGACAATGTCGTAGACGTCGAGACTGACGCCATGCGCTTTCGCGCCATCGGCAATGCCCTGGAGTTCCTGCTGGTATTCGCGATCGATGTGCGGCCAGAACATTTCGCGCGCAGATTTGCGGAAGAACTCCCAGTCGCGTTGGGTATCGTGAGTATCGATCAGCTTTACGGCCTCAAGAGCATCGGCAATTTCAGGGGCCAACAGATAGCCGTGCTGATAGCCGATCTCAGAAGGTGAGCCTTCGAGATGGACGTAGGTCCACCCGCCCTTTTGAAAGCGGTACGCTTTGTCGAGGCGCGGGTCGGAGGACTGAGCAACCGAACAGCAACAGAGAAGGATCAGCGACGTCAAGAGACTAAAAGCTTTGGAATGCGTCCTGCCCATGATTATTCTCCGTGATGAAACTCAATAGTTTAACCCGCACGCCATTCTAGTCCGGTGTCTGCGTAAACCGAAGAGATTTCCGCATGGCATTAAGAACTTGGTTAACGCGGGATTCGATCCGCGCGAAGTCCCTCGTGAAAACCTGTAACCTCCAGACACCGGCGGGTGAGGCACATATTTGGTCCGTGGTTGCCTGGAGATTCGGGGTGAACCGCTTATCGCTCGCCTCGTTTCGTGCTAACATTCGGGGCCTGATTTCATCGGGGGATGAAGAATATGCCTTTGCATCGAATCGTCGGTTTGGCCCTGCTCGCTGGCGCCGTGGTTTCGAGTTTACCCGCGCAAACGCCGCAGAAGCACATCTCAAGCTTTGAGCCGGTTCAGGATGGGCGTGCTTTATCGGCGGAACGTTTGCCCACAGAACCTGTCACTGTCGCGGCGCCCCGCGAGAATCCACCCGCCCACAATTGGCAATTGCAAGCGACTTTGCCCGGTTCCGTCATACACGACATCGGCTTTGCGTCTCCCTCGATCGGTTACGCCGTGGGAGAAGGCGGCATCGTCTACAAGACCACCAATGGTGGCTCGACCTGGAACCTGGTTCTGAACCTGAACTATCCATATTACTTTTATGGCGTTTCGGTTCTTAGCGCGAACGAAGTTGTCATCTCCGGCTTCTACGATTCCAGCACATTCGAAGGTTTGACTCGCTGGACCAGCGACGGCGGCCAGACATGGAGCAATGACATCGATCTCACGAGCACTGGCTGGGTGCAGCGGGTGCGGTTCGCCAATGCGAACGATGGCCTGATTATGGATCTGATTGGAGGTTCGTCCGGAAATCAGGCGCAATACACTATGAATGGAGGAGCGGCAGCCAACGATTGGGCGAATGTAATCGATAATCCGGAAGGAAACTGGTTTGGCCTGCAATTCAGCCTGCTTCCCAATCTTCATGCCCGGGCATCGGGAATTAATTTCTGCGCCAGCCCGAATGTCGGCGCGAAGTGGAGTTGTGGGCCGTCGGTCGATTCAGTCTTCGATGGGCCGGTATTCTTCTTGAATGACACCTATGGATGGGTGGGCGGCGGAGAGATCAGCCCGAATGTGGAAGGGTGGGTGCACGTCACCACAAATGGCGGCAAAACGTGGAGCGGGAGGACCCTGGATGGGCCGTGGCCTATCCGTGAAATTCTGTTCTTGAATTCCAAAGACGGCTGGGCGGCAGGAGGAAACCTTTACACCGGCGTAGGTGGGATTTACTTCAGTAGCAACGGCGGGCAAACATGGTCGGTGGATGTTACGACCAACGCAGAGATGGATGCCTGCGCCTCGCAGCCGGTGGGGTCGGGATATCGCGTGTGGTGCGCTGGATATGATGAATCGCTCAATGGAGTGATCTATTCGACGCAGATTAAGTGAAGGCGACTGCTATTATCGTGCCACATCATAAGCCTGTGGCCATCTGCGCGCTTGCGGGAACGGAATCTTCTTCGGACTGAACGCTCGCCGTGACGACGCGATCTCTCCCGCCGCGTTTGGCTTCATAAAGAGCCTTATCGGCTGCCGCGAGGAGATCTTTCGCCGAGGCGCCGTGCTCCGGGAAGCCGGCGACTCCGACCGAGATGGTGACGGTGCCCAGCGATCTGCCCTGATGCATGATGGAGAGGTTCTTCAGCAGGCTGCGCAGCCGTTCGGCCCGGGCACTCGAGTTTTTCAGGGTCGCGGTGGGCAATACAATGACAAATTCTTCCCCGCCGAAGCGGCAGACAAAGTCCTCGGCGCGCACGCCGCGGGTCAAGGCTGCGCCGGCTTCGCGCAACACGGTATCGCCGGCATCGTGACCATAGGTGTCGTTAAAGCTTTTGAAGTGGTCCAGATCGACGATGAGCACGCCGAGTGACTGCCCGGCCCGCCCGGCCCGTCGCAGTTCGCGATCTAGAATCTCGTCGAGGTAGCGGCGGTTGTAAAGGCCGGTCAGGGCGTCGCGAACGGACTGCGTACGCAAAGCTTCGCGCAGGCGGATGTTCGCAATCGAGAGGCCCAGTTGTCCGGCAAAGGTATTCTTCAGCGAAACTTCAGAAGGCTCGAGCTGGGGCGCTTCGTCCGTAGCCTGGAAGTGAACGATGCCCATGGTTTCGCCCTGCGCCAGAATTGGGATGCACAGATAAGTGTGGCGGACGCCGGAAGCGTGGGCGCACGTGGCCGTGGAATCTCCCGCAACGACGAGATGCGGTTGGCCGGTGCGCAGGGCCCAGCAGGCGGTGGGCTCAAAATCCGTGGCGTCAAGCTGGCAGTACGACCAGGAACCGATCACCTCCGCCAGGCTCCTTTGTGCATTCATAAGGGCGATGGCGCCGCGTACGGAAGGAAAAATTTTTGGCGCGTAGCCCAAAGCGGCGGCTATGACTTCGTCTTTGCCGATACAGCTTTGCAGAAGTTCGCCCATCTTGGCGAGCATGGTGGCGCGCTGGGAACGCTCCTGCAAGTGCTCCATCATGTCTTCATGCTGGCGATCGAGTTGTTTGCGGGCAAAATCGCGCTCGATCATCTCGTCCTGCAACTGCGTATTCAGCTGCGCCAGTTCAGTAGTGCGTTTTAGAATCTCTTCCTCCAGAACCTGCTGATTTTGCTTTTGGCTCTCGATATCGGTGCAACTGCCGAACCACTTAACGATTGTTCCGGCCGTGCTGCGAATGGGATTGGCCCGGACCAGAAACCAACGGTAGGATGCATCGTGCGCCCGTATTCGGAATTCCATTTCATAAGGCTGGCCGCTGCCCAAAGCGTTCTGCCATTTGTCCAGGCATAGAGTGAGGTCGTCGGGATGAATAATCGACTTCCAGCCGGCCCCCAACAATCCGACGTTGGTCAGGCCGCTGTAGTCGATCAGTTTGCGGTTGCTGTAGTCGACGGCCCCGCGCGAATCGGCGGTCCAAATCATTTCCGGGATGGCCTCGGCCATCGTCTGAAACAGCAACTCGCGCTCGCGTGCGGAATCGAGCGTTCCTTTCTGGGCTTCAACAAAGCGGTCGAGGAAGGATGAGCCGATAGCGAGGCTTAGAACAAACAGGCTGCCCATACTGATTGCGGCCACTCCAACCATGGAATTGCTGGTCGTGTGGTGCAGTTCGATGGTTTCGGCCGCGCGGCGAAAGCTGGCCGCCCACATGCCCGTGTAATGCATGAGGAGAATAGCGCTGCCCATCACGGCTGCGCTAAAGAGCTTGCGAGCGCTGGTTTTCTTGTCCGCGCGAAGCCGACAGGCGAGCTTTAGAGCGGCATAGGAAACCGCGATTGCGATGGCAATCGAAAGCGCCAGAATGCGGGCGTCATAGATCACTGTGGCGGCACATCGCATGGCCGCCATACCCACGTAATGCATGGCTGCGATGCCGCCGCCCATGACAATGCTGCCAAGGCCCTCGGTCCACAAGCTCTGCGGCCCGGCGGCCACAAAAAGCGCCACGCCAGAGGCGCCAATGGCAATCAGCAGGGAGAGCAGAACGGTTGGTGTGTAATAAAAAATGGGGATAGGCGCATTGAGCGCGAGCATGCCCACGTAGTGCATGGACCAGATGCCGACGCCCATGGAGGCAGCGCCCCCGCACAGCCAAAATGCCTTGATGCGCCCTGAAGCGGAAGCGACGCGGCCCACCAGATCCAGCGCGGCGTAGGCGGCGACCACGGCCAGCACCGCCGAGAGAAGCACGAGCCGGGGATCGAAGCCGGTACGGATTAGAGCGTCTGGGACGATTGTATCCATACTTGTCGCCGGGCCTTGCCGGTCGGGTAGACGAAGCGAAACCAACCCGCCGGAATATTTATCGGCCAAATGCTGGAAGTTCTTGTGGGTTAGAAGGGGTTAAGTTGCCGGCAATAGAAAAAAGACCTCATGCGAGGTCTTTTGGTTTCGCCTTGGATGCGATTTCTACTGCGGTGAAGATACGTTATGCGGGGTGGAGGCTTCCCGCATCGGGCTGCCGGCAATAAAGAAGTTGTGATCGTAGAGGTTGCGATACATCAACCCGGCGATTTCCGCTGCCTTCGGACCGAAGGTCGGGCGTCCGCCTTGAAGGAACACGACCACAACGACCCGGCCGCGGGTTGTGTTGGCGTAGGAGGCAAACCAACCGTAGCGCGTTCCGGCGTGAGAGCAGGTGCCCGTCTTGCCCAGAATCTCCTCTTCGCTGAAATTCAGGCCGAGTCGACGTGCCGTGCCATACTGCACCGCGCCCGCCATGCCGTCAGAGATTTCAGGAATAAGAGGTGCGATATCGAGTTGCCGCTTCACACGCGGCTGAAAGTTGATGACTTCTTCCGGCGTGTTGGGGTGTTGCAGATAGTAAAGCGTGCCGCCGTTCGCGATCGCGGACACCATCGCGCCCAATTGCAGGGGCGTCATGGAGATGCCTTCGCCGAAGGAGCACATCTTGCCGACACCGCCCAGCTTTTGAGAAATCACTTCCGGGGGATAGGACCCGAGTTGCTCGCCGGGAATGTCGTATCCGGCCAGTTCGCCCAACCCATATTGATGAGCGTAATAGGCGACCTTTTCGAAGCCCAGCCGGCGGCCAAGACTTTCGAAGTAGGCATTGTTGGAATGCGCCAGGGCCTGCGTGAGATTCATCCTGCCCCCGCCACCAAGAGCCACTTCGGTTTCTTTGGAAACAACGCCTTCGTTCAGCGCGGCCAGTGCGACGGAAAGTTTGATCGTCGAGCAGGGTTGAGCGCCGCTCGATAACGCGAGCTTTTGATTGACCATGGCCAGAATACGGCCGCTGGTCGGTTCAATCGCGACCACGGTGCCGTTCATATTGCCAAGAGCGTCAATGGCGGCCTGACGGACAACAGGATCCTCGCCTTCAACCGTATCGCCGGCGGCAATGCCTTCGGCGAAGGAGCTGACGAAAAAGCGCTCGTGATAACGGTGATGTGTTGAGACTGATGCACGCGTCATCGTTCCGCGCGCAGCACTGGCGTGAGCGGCCGATGCCGGGCGAGCATGAGCCAGATGGTGCAGGCGGCGCCGCGTATGCTGCGTCTCACTCACTTTAGAATTTTTTGATTTACTCGACGGGCTGAGCGAGTGCGGGTTGACGTTTGCAGCCCAAACGGATCCGGCAAACGTTAGACAAGCTACAACGCTGAAAGCGAGACGTGGCAGGCGCGATCCCCAATTCGACATCACTGGATTTTCCCCGGAAACTACTGGGCTAAGGTGCAAGTTACCGGCCAAGCCTTGAAAAGCAACCACTTGCACTCAGTTTGTTGATAGTACGAGACTTGCGACGTTCTGACAACGAAAAAGTTCTTGCCGCCCAAAGCGCGATTTTTCCCGCAAATAATTAAGGCTCAATAAGATGTGCGCGAATTACCGCAGTACCCGCGCCTTCAGTAACCTGTTACTTACTCGGATTCCCGGCGGCCAAGTGCAACGGATTGCAACTCTTGCGACAGCCAAGTGCCCACCAAACAATAGATGCAGCGCGGGCGCATTCGTCCACATTGGCGCTGTCGTTCCCTGCTCGTTCCGCTCTACATCACGTCTGCCCGTTTCCGCAGGAAGGCCGGGACATCCAGATCGTCCTGTTCGAAATTCGCGATCATGGCGGTCCGTATGGCTTCGTGAGAAATCGCCTCCGCCTCGGAAGGCTCGACCGCATTCGGCCCTTCCACCGCTGGTGTCTCTTCGAATGGTGGCAGCGGGTCTTCGTGCTGCGATGCCGCGCCTACGGGTTCCGGAAACTCCATGGCGACGTCGTGCGACGATGCAAACGAGGTGTGGACCTCCAACCCGCGATGTTGGGACCGGGATACTTCACGGAAGCCGGTGGCGATGACGGTGATTTTCACGGCGTCTTTCATCTTTTCGTCCATAACCGCGCCAAAGATGATGTTGGCGTCTTCGTGAGCGGCGCCCTGAATAATGCTGCATGCTTGCTGCACTTCGGCAAGCTTCAACGAAGCCGAACCGGTGATGTTCATCAGGATTCCGCGCGCGCCGTCGATTGCCCCGGCCTCAAGCAGGGGCGAGGCGATGGCCTTCTGCGCCGCTTCGATGGCGCGCATCTGGCCGTTGGCGGTTGCGGTGCCCATGACGGCATAACCCATGCGCGCCATGATGGTTTTCACGTCGGCGAAGTCGCGGTTGATGATGCCGGGGATGGTGATGATGTCGGAAATTCCCTGCACGCCCTGGCGCAGAATGTCGTCGGCGATGCGAAAAGATTCGAAGAAACCCGCATTTTCGGCAACCGCCAGCAACTTTTCATTAGGGATCACAATGGTGGTGTCGACCGAGTCCATCAACTCCTCGATTCCCTTCTCGGCCTGTTTCATGCGCCTCTTGCCTTCGAAGGAAAATGGCTTGGTCACCACCGCGACAGTAAGCGCGCCCATTTCCGTCGAAAGCGAAGCGATGATCGGCGCGGCGCCCGTGCCCGTGCCGCCGCCAAGCCCGGTGGTGACGAAAACCATGTCGGCGCCTTCCAGGGCTTCGATGATTTTATCGGAGTCCTCGAGCGCCGCCTTGCGGCCGACTTCCGGATTCGCCCCCGCACCCAGGCCATTGGTAAGCTTTACCCCCAATTGCAATTTGACCGGTGCGCGCGACATGCGCAGCGCCTGCAAGTCGGTGTTGGCGGCGATGAACTCGATACCTTCGACTCCGGCGTCAATCATGCGGTTGACAGCGTTGCCGCCGCCTCCACCTACGCCGATGACTTTGATCTTGGCGTCGTTGGTGGGCTCTTCGTTAAAGCTGATACGAATACTGGAGTCAGTTGTCATGATCCTTCACCCTTTTGAATTCGTCGTCGTTGGTCGTTCGTCCCTGGTCATTGGCCACTCGCCTTTATCTGACTGTCTTAGCTCTTGCGTCATCGGCGACTTGCATGGGATCGTCGCCGATGACCGACACGCAAAGACTTCTATCCCACTAACATCGCTTTTAACTTCGATCCCCAGCGATCAGCCTGAAACCCTCGCGCTACTCGGGCTCGCTGGCCGTAGTTCACCATGCCCAGGACTGTGGCAAACTCAGGCTCGGCCAAAGTCGCGGGCATTTTGGGCAACGGAGTCGGCCAGGACAATCGCACCGGCCGCCGCAGCACAGATTCAGAAACATCGAAGATCCCCGGTAAACGCGAGCCCCCTCCGCACAGAACAATCCCCGCCAGGCAGGAATCGAACACCCCGGCCTGGCGCAGGCTGTCGCGCATCATCTCGAACAATTCACGCGCCCGCGGCTCAAGAATTTCCGCGATAAATCTTTGCGCCAGCAAACGCGACGGCCGGTCGCCTACGGATGGCACTTCGACCTCATTGCCTTCCGGAATCAGTGTGACGATGGCGTTGCCGTAGATCTTTTTGATTTTCTCCGCCTCGGCCAGAGGCGTACACATGCCGACCGAAAGGTCGCTGGTGAAGTGGTCGCCGCCGATGGGAATGACTCCGGTGTAGGCCACGACCCCTTGAATAAAGACGATCAGATCGGTTGAGCCCGCGCCGATGTCAGCCAGACATACGCCCAGCTCGCGCTCGTCGGAGCGAAGAACGGAATCGGCTGCGCCCAGCGGCTCGAAAACGGTGTCATCGACATGGACTCCGGCTTTGTTTACCGCGGTGATTACATTCTGGGTGGCGCTGGCGGCCGCCGTCACCAGATGAGCGCGCACTTCGAGGCGGGCAGCCATCATGCCCAGGTGATCATGCACCCCGGACTGGTCGTCCAAAATAAATTCCTGCGGGAGCAGATGGAGCACTTCGCGATCGGCCGGCAGCGGGATGGCGCGGGCGCGCTCGACCGCCTGCTTGATTTCGTCGCGGCCGATTTCGCGCGGACGCGTCCCCAGGCTGATGCCGCCGTGGCTGTTCACACCACGTACATGAGCGCCGCCAATGCCGACAATGGCATGTTCGACGGCTACACCCGCAATGTCTTCGGCGGCTTCAACCGCCTTCTGAATGGAGCCCACGGCCTTGTCGAGTTCGACAATGACACCCTTGCGCGAGCCCCGAGACTCGGCCACGCCGTGGCCGCGGTAGCGCAGCGCGCCGTCCAGGACTTCGACCACCAGCGCGGAAGTCTTGGCGCTGCCTACGTCAATTGCCGTTAAGAATTGAGACTGCTGATTTGGCATTTCCTTATGAGTTCTCCGACAACATACTTCGAAAAATTTATTGCCCCGAAGCTTTCGCAACCGCGGGACTTGGCTTGGCTACGCCCGCCGGCTTCTGCGGCGCGACGGCTTCATGTTGAGGTTCGACCGGGTGTTTCGCTTTCACCGACGCGATCCTGGTCGGTTTGCTATGTTTTACGGCGGGCTTCGCGACGGTTCTGGCAGCAGGCTTTCTCGGTTCGGGCTTCCGCTCCGCCAGCTCGAACGCCGGCTTGGGCACGGAGCGGTCGTGCGGCAAACGCGTAATCAGCGCCACGGGCTTCACTCCCGCTGCGGCTGCCGCTTTCGCCGCCGAAAGACTCATGGGAGCAGACTTGGCACTGGCCTGCGATTCGGGGTTCACGATGATCTGGTTTTCATAACGCAGATCGACGGACTCCAGCTTTTGAAACTGCTGCCTCCAGGCCTGCGCGTGACTGACGTAAATCTTGTAGCGCTGCAAGTAATCAGCGGAACCAAGATGGACAAGCACGTCCCCCGCCGGATCGTTGACCCGAACTTTAATGTCATCGAGGTCGGAGAGATCAACTTCGCTCAGGTCCTGCGAGTAACGTGCGCCGCCGGAATCCAGATCCCGCACCATTCCTGCATAGGCCCTCATGCGAGGGTTTCGAGTGGAGAGCGGCTCGCCGGGATACATCCCCAGAATTACAGGAAATGAATATTTACGCTTGGGCGGCAACTCCATGAGCGTGCCGCCGGAATCGATAAGGAAAATTCTTGGGCCCACGCGGGCAAAGGCGACGGGCGTGCGTTCCTGAATTTCCACCTTCAGGCGGTTGGGCACAAAGCGCATGACACTGGCCGATTCAACCCAGGGAATTTCTTCCAACTGGCGCTTCTGCTGTGCCAAGGGAATAAAGAAAATATTGCGTCCGATATCGGCGCCCATGACCTCCATGATTTGCGACTTGGTCACGTTCTGCATTCCGGAAACTTCAATGTTGTCGCTCGACTCCACCCGGAAGCGCCACGAGCGTTCGCCGTAACGATAGAGGGCGGCAGCCAGGATGCCGAGCAGACAAACAGCGCCGGCAAAGGCAACTCCCCATAACAGCCGATGAGCAGTTTTCTTTGGGAGTGCGCTTCTGCGGGCAGAAACGCGCTTTTGTGCGCGGAGGAAAGGCGATCCTGCGTCGGCATCGAGATCGACCAGACGGGCATCGTCGATCTGCCCAAGCGACGAATCGTCGCCCGCAGTTTCCGCCGACGGCGGATACAACTCTTCCTGCAAGATGGACGGCCCCGATTTCCGCGCCATCAGTTCAGGTCAGTTGTCGTGAAGAATCGCTGAGCAATCAAACTATAGCGTCATTTTGAGGCGAGGGACACAAAAATTTCGATAGTTTTGCACAGCCGAACCGGATTCAGCACCCTTGGTCTCCGCGTGTGGAAAAAAGAAACGGCGGCCGCAAAACCGGCCGCCGTGTGAGGAGAGAGATGAGAAAAGTCAACGCCTAGATCGGCCCACCCACATTCACGTCAATGGAAGGTACATGCACTTGGACGTGCGGGATATGAATCTGGGGAACGTTAATTTGGGGAACGCTGACCCGCACGCGGGGACAGCTCCACGTCTTCTCAAAAACTGTTGGCTCGAAGCGCATTTCCGCAATCTGGGCTTCCATAAGGGCGCGCCTTTCCTCCAGATGCGCCGCCGCCTGTTCCTGCCGGGCGGAATAGTTCTCGAACCGGCCGAAATCAGACCGGACGAAGGCACGCTGCGCGCGCGCTGCCGCGGTCGCCCTGCGGCACGCCGATGTTTCCTGCTGGGCGAGCACTGTGTTGGTGCGGGCCAGGAACCAGTCAGCCCGTCCCGTGGCCATGGCTAGAACCGGACCGACTCGTTCTTCCACCCGATTCATGACCCTACCGGCCGCGCGATTGACCCAGGCGGCCCCGCCGTCCTGATAAATGCCGTTCAACCCCAGAGCCACCACTCCGGCTATCAACCATCCCCACGCTTGTGTCGTTTTCATGGCTTGATCCCCGCTTTTTGGATAGACGCACTCCATCCAAATCGGTTAGCGATTAAAGGTACGCAAGGGGCAGAGAGGAAGTTCCCCGTTTTTACACATACGCCTTGCAGGATCGGCCCCAATAGCATTTCTGCTTTTCCCCGGGAAACCTGCCCCTCGGAGGGTCGTGGCGGCGGGGCGAGGATTCAACTCGCGACCGCAGCGACTTTCTGGCCCAACTTCTCCACAATCATCGGCCCCAGTTGCGAGATGCTGCCGGCGCCCAGGGTCAGGATCATGTCGCCCTCTTGACCCGAGGCCGCAGCCTCGGCCGCCGCATCCGCGAATGAACCCATGTACTTGGTGTCGCGTCCGGATCTTTCACGTATGGCCTGAGCCAGCGCTTCTCCGGTAATGCCCTCGATCGGTTTTTCGCTGGCGGCGTAGATATCGAGAACGATAAGCGAATCCGCGTCTTTGAAGGCGGAGGCGAACTCCTCCATCAGGTCGCGAGTGCGGGTATAACGGTGCGGTTGAAAAATCACATGAATCTTGCGGAAGCCGCATTCTTTGGCGGCGGCCAGCGTGGCTCGAATTTCAGTCGGATGGTGGCCGTAGTCATCGATCACGCTGACCCCGGCAGCAGTTCCGCGCAATTGGAATCGCCGATCGACTCCGCGGAATTGGTCGAGGCCGGCCCGGATCAACTCCACGGGAACATCGAGGCCGACGCCTACGGCAATCGCCGCGGTCGCGTTCAGGATGTTGTGCAATCCGGGAACATGCAGAGTGAACTCGCCCAGTTCCTTCTCGCGATAAAGCACCGAGAATCGGCTTTGCGGAGTGCTGGATTGGCGCGAAGAACTGGCTCTAGGCTTGATCCAGAAATCTGAACCGCGGCGCTTTCCGTAGGTCACGGTTCGCCGCTTGACTTGGGCCAGCAACCTGCGCAGGACGGGATCGTCGTTACACAAAATCACCATGCCGTAAAAGGGCACGCGGTCCATGAATTCCAAGAATGTTTTTTTTACGTCGCGCATGTTGCGGTAGCAATCCATGTGCTCGCGGTCGATATTGGTGACCACGGAAAGAATCGGGGTCAATTTGAGAAAGCTGCGGTCACTCTCGTCAGCCTCGGCGACGAGATATTGGGATTTGCCCAGGCGCGCGTTGGAACCCATGGCGTCGACGCGGCCGCCGACCACGACGGTGGGATCGAGACCCCCCGCGGCCAGTACCGCCGCGACCATCGAAGTGGTAGTCGTCTTGCCGTGCATTCCCGCGATGGCTATCCCGTATTTCAAGCGCATCAATTCCGCGAGCATTTCGGCACGCTGAATCACGGGAAGATGGAGGCGGTGCGCTTCCAGGACTTCTGGATTTTCGTCGCGGATGGCGGAACTGGTAACCACCACTTCTGCGCCCGCGATGTTTTCGGCGCGATGCCCTTCAAATGTGATCGCGCCCAGACTCTTGAGCCTTTCGGTTACAGGGGAAGTCTTCAGATCGGAACCGGAGACCTTATAGCCAAGGTTCAGCAGCACTTCGGCGATGCCGCTCATGCCGATGCCACCGATGCCTACGAAATGTACCTGCTGGATTTTGGCAAACATAAAATCAGTTGCTGGCCCGGATTCGCAGCATTTACGCCGATATAACGAAAAATATCATCCGCCGAAATCCCCGGTATCCCGCGGCCCTTCGGTTCCCGCCAGCCTCGCCGCCATATTCGCGATGTCGTGCGCGGCGTTGGGGTGCGATAACAGGCGCGCGGCCTGGCTCATTTGCGCCAGCCGGAGCGAATCATTCAGCAGGGCGGCAATGGTTTCCGCCAGCCATACGCCTTCCAGCTTGGGCTCTTCGACCAGCACGGCCGCCCCGGCCTTCTCTAATGCTAAGGCGTTCACGCGCTGATGATCGTCGGCGGCGCGCGGGAATGGCACAAAAATCGCCGGCTTACCCGCCGCCGTAATTTCGGCCACTGTGCTCGCGCCCGAACGGCATATCACCAGATCGGCGCGCGCGAATGCCGCCGGCATGTCGTCGATGAACTTGAAAACCTCGGCGTTCGCTGCGGCTGCTCCATAGGCCGCCAGCGCGTCATTATAGTCGCGCTCGCCCGTCTGGTGAATGATGCGGACACCCGGCGCCTGGCGCAGCAGTTCCGGCAGGCAGCGAATCATCGCCTGGTTGATGGCGTGAGCTCCCTGGCTTCCGCCGAAGACAAGCACACTCGGTGTTCCAACATGTTTCGCCGGAATTTCAAAAAACGCCTGCCGCACAGGAACGCCCGTGACTTGCGGGTTGCGAAAATACTTTGCCGTTTCCTCAAAATGCACAGCCGCGGCGGAAACGAAGCGGGCCACCACGCGATTGGCAAACCCCGGCACAACATTGGGCTCGAACGCCAGCGTCGGAATGTGCTTGACGATGGCAGCCAGCATCCCCGGTCCGGAAGCGTAACCGCCCACGCCAATGACCACGTCCGGGGCAAATTCGTTGACAATTCCCGAGGCTGTCCAGACCGCAAGAGGGAGATCGAAGCCGGTTTTGACGCGGGTCATCCAACTGACATTTTTCAGCGCGCCCACGCGAATCAGTTTCAAAGAATATCCTGCGGCGGGCACCAGCCGGTTTTCCATACCGCGTGCAGTTCCGATGAACAAGACCTCGGCCGCGTATGTTTTCCTCAATTCGTTGGCGATGGCGAGCGCGGGAATGACATGGCCGCCGGTTCCCCCGCCCGCGAGAATGACGCGCATACTTCGAATATTAAATTAGCTCTTACCTTCTCCTATCGACGTAATAACATTTGTTAGTACACGTACGGGTTCCATGATCTCACTTAAGCTCATGCAGACCGGCGCTTCGCGCGGTTTCGTATTACCAAGGAAGCTGCCGCGTCTCAAAGTGGAAAGCGGAAAAGGCGCGGGACCCGGGGGATGCGCTTCACTCCACCTGTTTGGTAATGTTCAAGAGCACGCCAACGCAGGCAAGAGTCACAAATAAAGACGAGCCGCCGTACGAGACCAGGGGGAGTGGAATGCCCTTGGTCGGCATCATTCCAAGAACCACGCTGATGTTGATGAAGGCCTGCAAGACGACCATGCTCGTGATTCCGACCGCCAGATATCTTCCGAACAAATCTTCGGTACGCCAGGTAGCGCGCATGCCTCGCCAGAGAAAGATCGCAAAGAACACGATGACGAACATGGCTCCCAAAAGTCCTAGTTCTTCGGCAGTGACGGCGAAAATAAAATCGGTGTGCGGCTCGGGCAAGTAAAACAGCTTCTGCTTCCCTTCCATCAGGCCGGTTCCGGTCACGCCTCCGGTCCCGACGGCGATCAACGATTGAATGATGTGGAACCCCGCCTTTTGCCGGTCCGCATAGGGATTCCAGAAAGCCAGCAACCGGTCGCGGCGCCAACTGACGCGAAACAGAAGAACGTAAAGCGGAAGCAGCGATGCGCCGAAAGCATATCCGAAATATTTCATGCGCAGGCCGGCAACGTAAAAGATGCAGGCGGAGATTCCGGCGCAGGCGATGGCAGTGCCGAGATCCGGCTGCAGGACGATTAATCCCAGTAAGACGAGCACGGGCGCGGACGCGGGCATGAGAGTGTTGCGCCAGTCGTCCATGGATTTAACGTGGCTTTCGAGAAAATAAGCGAGAAACAGGATGAGCACCGGCTTGGCCAGTTCGGAAGGCTGAAAGGAGAGACCCCCGGCGTGAATCCAGCGATGCGTGTTATGCGAGCGGTCGAGAAAAAAGACGGAAATGAGCAGCAGGGTTGTGATTCCCAGAAAAGTAAAAACGAAGCTGGGGTGCTTGTAGCGGCGGTAGTCGACTCGCATGGCCAGGACCATGGTGACCAAACCGGCCGCAGCCCACATCATCTGTTTAAGCAGAAAAGCGTAGGGAGAGCCGAAGCGCTCGCGCGCCATGACCGCCGAAGCGGAAAAAACCATAACCAGTCCGACAAAGACCAGCAGCATGGTTACCGTAAACAGCCAGCGATCAACACTCACCCGCTTTGCCATGACAGGTCATTTCATCATGGAGCGAACGAAACAGACGGAGGAAAATTGCCAATTCTTGCTGTTGATTGTTAATCAAATTGGTACAAGGGAGATCTTCGTCGCGGATGGGGGAATGGGCTTTCTACTAGGTCGCAACTGCACACAAACGCTATCCTAAGTCCCTCACAATTTCCTTAAACACCTGCCCACGATGTTCGTAGCTCCTGAACTGATCGAAGCTGGCGCAAGCTGGAGCAAGCAACACAACATCGCCCGGTTCGGCAACCGCGTTGGCTTTGCGCAGGGCGGCTTCCAGGGTTTCGGCGTGGACTACTTCAGGACCTCCATCCTTGGGAGAAATCATCTGCGATTCGATCTTGCCCGCGGCCGCGCCAATCGTGTAAACCCGCTTGACGCGCTGCTTGAGCAGATCGTTCAGGACGCCGTAGTCACTCCCCTTATCTTTGCCCCCGAGGATCAAATGAATGTTCGCCGGAAACGATTCGAGCGCCTTGATAGTGGCGTCAACGTTCGTGGCTTTAGAGTCATTGTAGTAATCCACTCCGCGAATGGTCGTGACATACTCCAGGCGATGCTCAACGGCTTTGAATTCACGGACAGCCGCGCGAATCTTTTCTGGCGCGCAGCCCATCAGGGCGCCTGCGCAAACCGCAGCGAGCACGTTTTCCAGATTGTGCCCGCCTTTCAGGGGAATCTCCGGAACCAGCATAATTTCTTTTTGATCGACGCCCCTGCGAAACAAAATTCTTCCCTCTTCAACCCACGCGCCTTGCTCCACCTCTTTTTTGCGGCTGAACCAGAAGACTTTCGCGCGCGTGCGTTCAGCCAGCGTGACGGTGGTCGGATCGTCAGCGTTGAGCACGGCGAAGTCGTCGCCCGCCTGATTTTCAAAAATGTGTGCCTTGGCGTTGACGTAAGTTTCAAGGGTGCGGTGGCGATCGAGATGATCGGGCGTCACGTTGAGAACAACCGAAATTTTGGGATGAAAGGTTTGGATCGTTTCCAGTTGAAAACTGGAAACCTCGAGCACGACGGCCGTTTCACGGCTGGCGCGCCCGGCAAGAGAAATCGCGGGCGTGCCGATATTTCCTCCTACCAGTGTGGGCAAGCCGCCTGCGGCTAAGATTTCCCCGGTAAGGGTTGTGGTTGTGGTTTTTCCGTTCGAACCCGTGATCGCGACGACCGGTCCCGGTAAAAAGTGGGAAGCGAGTTCGATTTCGCCGATAACGGGCTCGCCCAGCGAACGTGCGGTTTGTAAAAGTGGAGCGTCGAATGGCACTCCGGGACTGACGACGATTAGGTCCTGGCCGCGAAACGTGCGTTCGCCGTGGCCGCCGGTTTCGACCGTGATTCCGTGATCGAGCAAGACGGGAATCTCGTTGCGTAATTCATCCCCACTTTTCGTATCGGAAACGGTCACCCGCGCACCGTGGGCCTTGAGAAACAGCGCGGATGCGACTCCCGATTTGCCGAGGCCGACCACGAGCACGCGTTTATCGCTAAGTTCCATCGCTTCCATTTCACCACAGAAAACCGATTTCACCAGAGAGGCACAGAGACACGGAGGTTTTCTCGGTGTCTCTGGGGTGAAGAATTTCTATCTCAACTTTAATGTCGTCAACGCAAACAGCGCGAACACCAGCGATGCGATCCAGAAGCGCACAATGATCTTCGATTCCGACCAACCCAGGAGTTCAAAATGGTGATGAATGGGCGCCATCTTGAAAATGCGCTTCTTGCGCAACTTGTATGAAAGAACCTGGAGAATAACGGAAACCGCCTCGATGACGAAGACTCCACCAATGAAGGGCAGCAACAGTTCCTGCTTGATCATGACTGCAATGGTGCCGATCGCCCCGCCCAAGGCCAGTGAACCTACATCGCCCATGAAGACTTCTGCCGGATGCGCGTTGTACCACAGAAATCCGATGGCCGAACCAACCATGGCCCCGCAAAAAATTGTCAATTCGCCGACCTGCGGCATCTTGGGAATTTCCAAATACGTCGCAAAAGTGGCGTGGCCGCTGACGTAAGTGAGCACGGTCAGCGCTCCTGCGGCGATCACGGTGCAACCGATGGCGAGCCCGTCGAGTCCATCGGTGAGGTTGACCGCATTGCTGGAGCCGACGATGACCAGCGCGACGAAAGCTATGAATGGAAGGAACGCCAGGGGCCAGAGATGCGGCAGGTGCTCCCAGCTTTGCACGACGAGGTCGGGATGAAATTGCTTGAGAAACGGGACGATCAGCTTGGTGGAATACATGCCATACGTCTGCATGGCAATGAGCATCACAGCGATCACGATGCTGGTAGCAATTTGCAGGCCGAGTTTGGCGCGCCCAGTCAATCCGAGATTGCGGCGGTGAATCACCTTGGTGTAATCATCGGTGAAGCCGATGGCGGCAAAGGCGCAGGTGGCAAAGACCGCGATCCAGACGAAGCGGTTGCTCAAGTCCGCCCACAACAGCGTCGGAACGATAACGGCGATCGCGATCAACAACCCGCCCATGGTGGGCGTGCCCGCTTTCTTCTGGTGAGCCTTGGGACCTTCTTCGCGGATGTATTGTCCGATTTGAAATTCGCGGAGACGGTTGATGACGAGCGGTCCCACGATCAGGGCTGTAAACAAAGCGGTAAGGCTGGCGAAAGCCGTGCGGAAGGTCAAATAGCGGAAGATGCGGAACGTCGGAACGTAATGTTGCAACTTGACGAACAACAACCAGTAGAGCAATCTTCCTCCGCTTTCACCACTTAGCAGTCAGCCATCAGCTTTCGGCAACCGGTTTCGGGCGAAAATGCCCGCCGCGAGTCTTGCCCCGTTCAATTTTGTTTCCCGCGCCGGGCTTGCCACGTTTCCAAAGCTTTTTCTAATTTCACGCCCCGGGAAGCCTTCAGCAGCACTACGTCTCCATCCCGGGCTTCGCGGGCGAGCCATTCGCCGGCTTCTTCCGGCGTTGCGACAAACTCTGCTCGCGTCCCGGAGTTTGCGCCTTCGACCATGGCTTTGGCCAATCCGCGCACCCCGAGAAAGGTGTCGATTTTTCTCCGCGCAATGTACTCGCCCGCTTCGCGATGCATCTGCTCCGCCGCAGGTCCCAGTTCCATCATTTCACCGGCAACCACAACCCGGCGACTCGCCGGCATTGAAGCCAGAGCATCGACCATCGCTTTGAGGGCCTTTGGATTGGAATTGTAGCAATCGTTAATGACCGTGATGTTGCCAAACTGAACAACCTGGCCGCGTTTGTCGGCGGCTTTTATGGTGGACAAAGCGGTGGCACAGTCAGAGAGCGACATTCCCATCTGCATCCCAATAGCGACGGCCGCCAGAGCGTTCAGCACATTATGCTGGCCGACCAGTGGCAGCGACGCGCCTGCATGCGCGCTGTCCGCGACAACCTCAAATTCAGTTCCGCCGGCCCCGCGGGCAACAATATTTTCCGCTCGCACATCGGCGGAGGGGGATGTCCCGTACAGAACAACTTTGCCTTTGAATCCGCGGCCGAATTGCGAGACGTATTCGTCGTCGGCGTTCAGGATAGCCGCTCCATTCGACGGCAGCGACTCGACCAATTCGTACTTGGCTTTGGCAATGCCCGCCAGCGAATCGAAAAATTCAAGATGCACAGGCGCAACGTTGGTGACCACGCCGATCTCCGGCTGCGCAATTTTGGCGAGCGCGCGGATCTCGCCCGCGTGCGACATTCCCATCTCAATGACCGCTACGTCGAACTCCGGTTCTAATTTCAAAAGCATGAGCGGCAACCCGAAGTGATTGTTGAAATTGCCTTCGGACTTCAGCACGCGGAAACGCGCGCCCAGAACATGGGCGATCGCTTCTTTGGTCGTGGTTTTTCCCGCCGATCCGGTCACTCCAACTAAAGTCTTGCCCCACATTTTTCGAACGGCGGTGGCCAGCGCCTGAAGGGCGACGAGCGTGTCATCGACCGCAAGCAGTCGCGAAGGCGAAGAAAATCGGCCTAATTGATCGCGGCGCACCACGGCGGCGACCGCGCCTTTGGCCAACGCCTGTTCGACAAAGTCGTGGCCGTCGAGGCGGTCGCCTTTCACGGCGAAGAAAAGCTCGCCCTCAGCAATGGCGCGCGAGTCGATGGAATACGCCTGCGCCTCGGCGTCGCGAAACTCTCCCGAAGCGGAAATAAATTCGGCGATTTTGCTCAACTTGAGCTTCATGACCGGAAATCTGTAATCCTAAACGCGAGCCGCATGGCATTCGAAGCCGACGGCCTGCAAGGCTTCGCGCGCTACCGCAATATCGTCAAATGGAACCACGCCCTCGCGGGTGATCTGCACTTTTTCGTGTCCCTTGCCGGCAATCAGCAGAATGTCACCCGGGCGAGCTTCACTAACGGCCAGGGCGATGGCCTTGCGCCGGTCGGGTTCGATGCTGTACTTCACTCCGGTTTTTTGAAGGCCCACGACCGCGTCGTTAATGATGGCAAGCGGGTCCTCACTTCGGGGATTGTCCGACGTCAGGACAACGAAGTCGCTGCCGCGCCCCGCGGCCTCGCCCATCAGTGGACGCTTCTTGCGGTCACGGTCGCCACCGCAGCCGAAGACGGTAATTACCCGGGCCTTGCCCGAAAGCAGTTCACGGGCCAGAACGGTGAGATTGCGCAGGGCATCGTCGGTATGGGCATAGTCAACGACGACCGTAAACGGCTGAGCACAATCCACCCGCTCAAATCTGCCGGGAACGCGCGTCAGGTCCCCGACTCCGCCGGCGACAGCCTCCCCGGAGCAACCGCGCGCGTAGGCCGCGCCCGCCGCGGCCAGTATGTTGTAGACATTCACGCGGCCGATCAATGACGAGAAAACTGGAATCTTGCCCAGGGGAGAGTTCAGGTCGAAGCGGGTACCCCGCGTCGTGATATCGACTTTTTGTGCGTAGAAGTCGCCGCGGTCCCACCCGTATTTCAACACCAAAGAACTTTTCTTCCGGCTGAATTCGGCGATCTTCGCGCCTGCTTCGTCGTCCAAGTTGGTAACAGCCACCCTCGGCGGTTCCGTCCCGCACCCCTCGAATAGCGAGCGTTTAGCGGCGAAATATTCGTCCATCGTCTGGTGGTAATCCAGGTGGTCGCGGGTGAGATTGGTGAACACGGCCACATCAAACGGCACGCCGAATACGCGCTCCTGGGCAAGTGCGTGGGAAGAAACTTCCATCACCGCGTCGGTCGCGCCATTGCCCAGCGCCTCATTCAAGATGCGATTGAGATCGAGCGATTCGGGCGTGGTGTGCGGCGCAGGCAGGACTTTCCCCGCAACATGATATTCGATGGTGCCGATAAGGGCGCTTTTCCGTCGCGCCGCATTGAAAATTGACTCCACCAGAAACGCCGTCGTACTTTTTCCGTTGGTCCCCGTAATTCCCGTGATGGCGAGGCGCTCCGCCGGCCTCTTATACAAATTTGCGCTCAAGCGCGCGAGCGCGCGCCGGCCGCTCACAACCACGGCCCAGCTCACATTCGGGCGCTGTTTTTCGCCGGCCGAATCAGTGACAATGGCGACCGCGCCAGACTTTATAGCTTGGTCGATGAAGCGATTGCCATCGCTGGATTCCCCGCGCATGGCCAGGAAAAGGCTGCCGGGCTTCACGCGGCGGGAGTCGTATTCGACACTACTCACCTCCGCATTGCCGCTCTGCGTGAGCACTTCCGCCCCATCCAGCAGTTGTTGAAAAGTCATTGCCAGAATTATATGGAAATTGGGGCCGATTGATGTCGGCATCGGTTATTGTGACCCAACGCGCGGTTACTAACGGCATGTACCCATATCGCCCCAGAGCCATTAAATTTTTTCTATGTCCACTGGAACTGCGCGCGGCAAATTCCGCTGCGGCCAATGCGAGAAGTCCGAAGAGCAGTGCGAGTGCGAAAAATTCTGCTGCCTCTGCCAGTCTCAGCTTGACATTCGCATTTGCCAGGACGGGCTCATGTACTGCGAGCCCTGCCGCAATGCCTGCGACTATGAAGTCTCTAGCTAGGCTTACGCTTTTCCGCTCCCGTTAAATTCCATTTACAATCGTGCGCGTGAAAGCCCGCTGGACGCAGCACGCGTTTCGCTATACGGCATGCCTCGTAGTTGCGGAAGCAGTGGCGCAGGCCTATCGCCACCTGCTTCATGTCAATCCCACAACGGTTGCGTTGACCTATCTGCTGACCGTGCTCCTGGCGGCGGCTTATTGGGGATTTCGCTTTGCCGTATTTCTCGCCGTACTCGCCACGCTGGCATTCAATTATTATTTCCTGCCCCCGATCGGGACTTTCACGGTGGCAGATCCGCAAAACTGGGTGGCGCTGTTCGCGTTTCTGCTTACGGCCGGGATTGCCAGCGAACTGGCGGACCGCGCCCGCCGCCAGACCGCCGATGCGCACCAGCGCCGCCGCGATGTGGAAAGGTTATACGCTTTCAGCCAGCGGCTGCTGGCCACCGACAACATGGCTGAGCTGCTGAACGCGATCCCCGCCTATGTGCGCGACGGTTTCGGGGGGAAGGCCGCGGCAATTTACCTGCTGAATACTCAGCAGGTTTACCGGACCGACCCGATGGCGACCCAGCTTTCGCTGCAAGACCTGCAATTAGTGAGTTCCAGGGGCGAGCCGGTGATCGATGCGCAACGCGGAATCTCTCTGGCGCCGCTGCATCTGGGCACTCGCACCACCGGCGCTGTCGGTATTGCCGGCCCCGCGCTCTCGCGCGCAACGCTTGAGGCCTTGGGCAGCATGATCGGCATTGCCATTGAACGCGCCGGCGCCATGGAGAAGCTTTCCCAGACCGAAGCCGCCAGGCAAAACGAGAACCTGCGCGCCGTCCTGCTGGATTCGGTGACGCACGAACTGCGCACCCCGCTCACTGGAATTAAAGCCGCCGTCACCGGGCTTCTTTCCTACAACCTGGATGAAGCGCAGCGCCGGGAACTGTTGACGGTCATCAACGAAGAAACCGACCGTCTCGACCGCCTGGTGGGGGAAGCCACGGAGATGGCTCAGTTGGACGCTCACAAAGTTGAGCTGCATCTGGAGGCAATCGACATGGCCGGCATCATCGATTCGGCGCTCGCAGAATCGAGAAATGTTCTGGCGCAGCATCCAGTAGAAGTACGCATAGCG
>DATLKM010000016.1:0-3358 GCA_035538435.1 Binatia bacterium | reverse complement strand
GCGTTGTGATTTTTCATGCATCTTGTTTTAATTTCCTTGAACCCGCTCAGTATGCACCAAACGGCACAACATCCAAAGGCAAATTACTCTAAAATCTAACTTTATTTTCAACCATCACTAGCCTC
This sequence comes from Binatia bacterium, assembly GCA_035538435.1. Classification (GTDB taxonomy): domain Bacteria; phylum Acidobacteriota; class Terriglobia; order Terriglobales; family Acidobacteriaceae; genus Sulfotelmatobacter. Next base: position 3,233 of record DATLKM010000016.1, on the reverse strand, counting down.
GCCTCTTGCTGAAATTAAAGTACCGAAAGCGTAATACCACTTCAGGCCCCTTGCCGGTTTACGCGGTCGGAGCGATTCTCGGATCGTGGTCGCAGTCAAATTCGATTCGATGGGGTGATCCAAATGACCGAACAACAGAAGGCCGCTTACAAGGTGTATCGCGCAGAGTGCCGAATCTCAAACGTGCCACCCAACCGGAAAGATTTTCTCGAGTGTGTGCGTTTTCAACTCAACCTGCAAGAGCCTCGCGCAATGGCCGCACATGCGTAGAGCCGGGGCGATGGGTTCTGTGGTAGGAACTCTTTCGAAGGGATGCGCGAATGAACCGCTTTAGGAAGGACGTTCTGAAGATCGTTAATCAGCTACAGATGATGCTCACCGCCTCTGACAACCCGGATGCGATCCGCAAGGCTCTGCTGATGATCGAATGTTCTGTTGCGAACATTCGAGCGAATCTACCCAGATGATCTTGTGTCGCATGTTGGCGTAGCCCGCCACACACCTCATCGTGGTAACTTAGCGGCATAGCCATGACTAATCCGATGAGTTTCGCGGTATGGAAATCTTGTTTGCGGGATGACTGCGAAAAGCACGGAAATCTGGCCGCATTCAACATTTTGGGCGATTACGTACTCAACCTGCTTTGGGAGTCAGGACTTGAACCAACCATGACAGCCGCAAGCAATCTCAAAACGTTCAGCCAGCCCGCTACTCACCCTGCCAGCAAATCACCATCGTATTAAAAAATAACTGACCGCCGAAAAAGCTGATATGACGGTCGCATCCGGCCTGCGGAAATTCATCCCACTCTCATCCCATTTTCGTTTGCGGCCCCGGTGCATCGCGTTGCAAATTCGCGCATTTGGTGTGCTCAAGTGTGCTCGTAAGCATCTTGTTTTTCAACAGATTACGCGTTTAGCAAACCGCCGCATTCGGCCACTCTGCCACCTCTCCGGGTTTTGAAAAACTGAGCCGGGCTGCCGCCCTGCTCCTTGCGTGGATCACTCCCATGGCGCGGCAGTCTTTGCCTGCGCCCCGTTTCCGTGGGCGAGGCCGTGCGCCAACACGGTAATTGTAGACGGAAAACTTGGCACGAAGCAACGTTGAAGCGCGCCGGTTGTACCTGAGTCGGGATTTTTCCCCGAAGAAGTGACTCTCTTAACCTTCGCCGGGCACCTCCACCATCCGATTGCGCTATTCTAGCGCAGAGCATGGCATTGTTTTCTCAACCCGCGCGGGACCTGCCGCCAACGCGATGAAGATTCTGTTGATCGATGCGCTGGATACGGCTGACGCCGGCCCCTGGACCGGGGAATCATGGGACTTAATCATTGACCTGGGCAAGGCCGGGTTGCGGACCCATGAACAGTGGAGCAAGCGATTCGGTTGCGAGATTCAAGGCCTGGATTCTTTTCGCAATGGCTTCGGCGATTTCTACCAGGTACGCGAGCTGTTGGGGCAAGGCTGCGGACTGCTGGTCGATCGCTTCGGCCTCGACTGGTGGGAGATCCTGTCGATCCTGCTGCACGAGGAACTGGAAGTCATTATTCTTTTGGAGCGGCTAACGCGGACCCTGGGGAGTTCGGAGGAAATTCACATCTCGCGGCCGGGGTTTTCCGCGGACGTGCTGCACTGGCTTCTCAAGGGGCGTATTAAAATTTTCCGCCCTCACTCCGGAACACAAAAAGGATTGCGGCACTATCTGCGGGCTGCGAGCAGGTTGTCGGCCTCGCAGGTGATGGACGTGCTGGGAGACAAGTACGATTCCAGCTACCGAGTCCGAGGGCGGCTGGCCCGGCGGCGGGCAGCTTCATCGAGCCTCGTGGTCCTGGTTCCAACCGCGTACGTCAACGCCTCCCGGACGGGAATCGCGTATGCAAGGACTTTTTCCGAGCAGAATTTTCTGTTCGTCAACACCCGGCGAAGCGGGTGGATGAATGCGCCCCCGCCCAACGTAAAAATGGCGCGGCTCTCATCCTATGCGGCATGGAGCGGGAGCGGAGGGGAAAATTCCGATCTCGGCCGCCGCGGCAAAGACCTTCTGAGCGGGTTACAGGAAACTGCGGAATTTGAGATTTTGCAGCGGCTGGGGCGCCTGCATCTTTTTTCGGAGCGGCTGCAACACGCCCTTAAAGTTCGTGACGCGTGGGGGAAGGTGCTGGAAAGTGAACCGGTGCAGGCAGTGCTATGCGCGGACGACAGCAATCCTTATACGCGGATACCGCTGCTGCTGGCGCGCGAGCGCGGTCTGCCGGGCATCGCCTGCCATCACGGTGCACTTGACGCCCGCTATGTGCTGAAGCGCAGCTATGGCAGCGTGATTTGGGCGAAAGGCGAGATGGAGCGGGACTACCTGGTCCGCAAGTGCAGGGTGCCGGCCGAGCGGGTGGAGATTTGCGCCCCGGCACTGCCGATGGCTGTGAAGACGAGCCCGCACGGAGGTGAAGGCCGGCCCTGCGTGGTTTTCTTTTCCGAACAGTATGAGGTGCTGGGCGGGCGCGGCGAAGCTGCCTATCGGGACGTGTTGCCGGCACTTTGCGACCTGGCCTCGGCAAGCGGACGAAAGCTGGTGGTGAAGTTGCATCCGGCGGAAAGCCAACGGGAGCGGACCCGGTTCATGCGGCAAATTCTCTCCGAGAAACAATTCCAGTCCACGGAAATGATCAGCGGACCTTTGACGGAGGACCTGCTGGCGAAAATCTGGTGTGCGGTCACGGTGCTTTCAACGGTTTCCACCGAATGCGCGGTCCGGGGAATTCCCTGCTTCCTGTGTAAATGGCTGGAGCCGGGGGGCTACGAATATGTCGAGCAGTTTGTTCGCTTCGGCGCGGGCATTGCCCTGCACGGCCCGGATGAGATTGCCGACATTCCGCAGTATATGGAGAAGCAGCCAACTGTTGAGGAAGCCAGGCGATCGCTCTGGCAGCCGGCGGAGCCGGGACGGTTGAAGGCGCTGCTGGAGTCGAGAGAGAACGCGGCCGGGGCCGCTCCATCGGATTCTCCCCGTGCAATAATGCTGCCGTGAGCCGTCTCCGTATCTTTCTTCTTCCACTTCTGCTGTGCGTTTCCACCTGCTTTGCCGCCACGCGCCATTACTACATTGCGGCGGAAGACGTCACCTGGAATTACGCGCCCAGCGGCATGAACCTGCTGAACGCCGAACCCATCCGCCAGCCGTGGTCGCTCAAGCTGCAATGGCCCAAGACCCGTTTCATCGAATACACCGACGATAC
>DATLKM010000015.1:0-28397 GCA_035538435.1 Binatia bacterium | reverse complement strand
GCGAGAACGGCCTGGAATGGTTGTTCCGGCTTTGCGACGAACCCAAGCGGTTGTGGCAGCGCTACATCGTAAACGGATCGAAGTTCGCATGGGCGGTGTGCGTGGAACATCTGTTGCCGGGGATTTTCGCCAAGAGTTCGTAATGGGATTTGTGGCATCGCTTTTGCGGTGCGCGAAGGAATGGCCGCTCTTTAGAATTTTGGGTAGCACCCGATCGCTAAAGCCCTCCCGCAAGATTGCCGCAGGAAAGAATTCAGAACCATTTCAGGAGACCAGTAACATGACCAAGCAAAAGCGGATACTCGTAACCGGCGCGGGAGGTTTTATCGGCCACCACCTGGTTAAACGTCTGAAGAAGGACGGGCACTGGGTGCGCGGAGCGGACCTTAAGCTGCCCGAATACGAAACCAGCCCCGCCGACGAGATGGAAATTCTCGACCTGCGCAAGATCGAAAACTGCCTGCTGGCGACCCGTGGCGGCATCGACGAAGTGTACAACCTTGCCGCTGACATGGGCGGCATTGGTTACATCACGGCCAACCATGCCGACATCAGCCGAAACAACATCCTTATCAATGCCCATATGCTTGATGCCAGCTACAAGAACGGCGTGAAGCGTTTCCTGTTTTCTTCTTCCGCCTGCGTTTACAACCAGGCCAAGCAGAAGGACCCAGATGTGAAGCCGCTGAAGGAAGAAGACGCGTACCCTGCTGATCCCGAGCCGGGCTACGGATGGGAGAAACTCTTCGCCGAGGAACTCTGCCGTTACTACTACAAAGATTTCGGCTTCGAGACGCGCATCGTTCGCTTTCACAATGTTTATGGTCCGCTCGGCACCTATGACGGCGGAAAAGAGAAGGCGCCCGCCGCCATCTCGCGTAAAGTCGCGCTCGCGGAAGACGGCAGCGACATTGAAATCTGGGGCGACGGTGAGCAGACGCGCTCGTTTATGTATGTTGACGACTGCGTGGAGGGCCTGATCCGCCTGATGGCCTCTGATCATCGCGACGCGCTTAACCTCGGCACCGACGAACTGACCACGATCAACAACCTGGTCGATGTGGTTTCGCGCATTGCCGGCAAAAAGCTGGTGAAGCGCCACAACCTGACTGGACCGCAGGGCGTGCGCGGACGCAACAGCGACAACACCTTGCTGCGCAAAGTGCTGGGCTGGGAGCCGAACATTTCTCTGGCCGACGGTTTGGCGCGGACCTATCCCTGGATTCGTTCGCAGGTGGTGACTGCCGACACTCTTGAGCTCGCCGGCGTTGAAGGTGACTAAGTACGTTGCGGTTTGCCCCACCCTGGTCGGGTTTTCTGCGGCAGGGTGGGGAAGTTGATCTTCTATAGCCAAGCACGCACTCAATGACCAACGAACAATTTTCGGGACCCCTTTTCGTAATCGGCATGTGGCGTTCCGGCACGTCATTGCTTTACACGCTGCTCAACCAGCACACCGAGGTCGCTCTCATGTACGAAAGCGATCTTTTTCTTCTGCGTTCGTTATTTGGCGCTGGAGGCGGCAAGGCCGACTGGCTGGAGCGCTGGGAATTCTGGAACAACGGGATGAGCCGGCACAACATTGATGCCGGCAGCCTTCCGGCGCGTGCGGCTAGTTACAGCCAGGCCGCGACGGAGGTCTGGCGGCAATACTCCAAGGGTGCGCTCTACGGCGAGAAGTCGCCGAATTATTTCGACTCGTTGCAGCCGCTGGCGCGCGAATTTCCGAAGGCGCGGTTTCTTGTGATCTGGCGCGACCTGAACGATACCTGCCGCAGCATTGCGCAGGCGGGCAAGGGATCGTCGTTTTTCGCCAAGCGCGGCATTACGCACCGGGCCCTGATCGGCTACCGCAAGATGAAGCGCGAGTGCGACGCGCTGGAGCGGCGCGGTGTGCCTTTGCACCAGATTTACTACGAGGAAATGGTGCAGTCGCCCGAGATCGTGATGCGGGGCATTTGCGCATTTCTCGACATTGAGTTTGAGCCGCGCATGATTTCGCTGATCGGCGCCGACCGGTCCGCGATTTACGACGCGCCTCAGCACGCGGGCGTGAAGAGCGAAAAAATTGGCCTGAATGGGAACGGGAAAGATAAGGCCGCCCTCGATCCTGAACTGAGAGCGAAGATTGCGCGTTACATCGCGCACTGGAAAGACGCGACGGACGGGGCCTGGCCGGTATATCCGCGGAAAGCTGAAGCGGTGCGGTCGCTGGGAATTGCAGAACGCGCCAGCGATGAGATTTACTACCGCGCGCTCCGTTTCTTCGACCGCTTCACGGCGTTCGTTTATTGTTATGCGCCGATCCCGGTCTTGCGGCGCTACCGTGGGGCGAAGGCGCAACCCGCCGCCGAACCCGAATCGAAGGCCCTGCAAGAACCGGCTCTGACACAAGCTTCGAATCAAAACTAACCGCAATCATGAGCACACTTCGCAAAGTTCGGCATACTCTTTCGAAAACGCCCGTCCGGGTTCCGCTGGTGTGGATGCGCCATCGCGGCTTCCGGCCCACCGACGTTTTCGTCGGCTCCTACCCGCGCTCGGGCAGCACCTGGCTGCGGTTCATGCTGCTGGAGATTCTGGCCGGGCAGGCTTCCGGTTTTAACAACACGAACGAAATGCTGCCAGATGTAGGCAAGCATGAGGCCGGCGCCGAAGTGTTGCCGGGGAGCGGGCGTTTGATCAAGACCCACGAGGCTTTTCGTCCGGAGTACAAGAAAGCGATTTATCTGGTGCGCGATCCCCGCGACGTGGCACTTTCGGAATTCGCGTATCAGACGGCGCTCGGCTTCGCCAACGACGAGTTCGATTCCTATCTCGAGCGGTTCATGCGGACGGGAGTGAATCCGTTCTGCTCATGGATCGACCATGTAAACTCCTGGCTGGATGCAGCCGACCGCCAAAGGGGCGATATCCTGCACGTGAATTTCGAGGAGTTGAAGCAGAACCCGGTGCAGCAACTTTCCCGCATCGCCGATTTTCTGCGCGTTCCGGAGGTGAAGGCGCGCATTCCGGCGGCCATCGAAAATAATTCGCTGGCGCGCATGAAAGAGAAGGAAAAGGCCACACCGCAGCGGGCCTCGGCCAAGGGGCGGTTTATTCGCAGCGGTTCTGCCGGGGGATGGCGGGCGACGTTTACCGAAGGGCAGGCTCAACTTGTGCAACAGTATGCGGGACCGGTGCTGGCCAGATTGGGGTATCCTGAAATTCATTCGCTGGAAGGGCAATTTGCCTGAGTGACGAACATGGCCGAGGACAAGGACAAAACCAGCCGCAACGTTTCGCAGATGCCGAAAAAGCCGATGGCACGAGTTGCCAGCGGCGTGCAATGCCTGCGCTGCAAACACGAGATTGACACCTACGTGTTCACGAAATTGAATTTCCTCCCCTACGGTTCGCAGGGCGGCAATGTGATGCTGGAATGCCCCAAGTGCGGCCACCTCGAATTCCTGTCGCAGAACAGCCCGCTGTTGCAGAGGCTGAAGGCGAATCCGGTAGCGGTGGGCGACGGCGACTAGGTTCTTAGCGAAGGCGGCCATTTCCAGTGTGCCGTCAGACTCCAACTGAAAAGCTCGCGGTCGCACCGCCGTTTCGTAGACTCCCTCTCAGCGTTGATCCGAAAACATCACCATGCGCATTCTCGGACTCTCATCTTTCGGTCACGACACCTCAGCCGCGCTCATTGAGGATGGCGTAATCCGCGCCGTCGTCGAAGAGAGCAAGCTGTCGCGTCAAAAAGACGCGCGCGGCCTGCCTGCGGCCGCCATCAAGTTCTGTCTGTCGAAGACGGGAGCCGGATGGCACAGTGTGGATGCTGTGGCGCTGACGGCCACACCTTTGCGGGGATGGATGCGTCGCTCCACTGCGGGTGCGAGGATTTCTCCGCTTGATTTCGTGGCAGCGGGTCACACCCAGGTACGGGAAGTCGGACGTTTTGCCCGCGAAATCGGCTATCTGCGGCTGCTTCGGCACCAGGCCGGGGCGGGACTGGAAAAGAAAATCGTCAACGTCGAACATCAGCTGAGCCATGCGGCGAGCGCGTACTTCTTGTCGCGCTTCGATCGCGCGCTGGTCGTGACCATGGACGAAGACGGCGACGGGCGATCTGGCATGGCTGCGTTGGGCGAGGGCACGCGGCTGCGCAAACTGCACGATATTTCCTATCCGCACTCGCTGGCGTGGCTCTACTCCAGAGTCACAGAGATTCTGGGTTTTGTGCCGCGTTCTGACGAGCACAAAACGCAGTGGCTCAGCCTGGGCGGCGAGCCGGAATATATCGGGGTTTTTCGCGAGATGCTGCGGGAGTCAAAGCACGGGTCTGTGCGGCTCGACTACAGCTACCTGGATCACGGCGTCGGCGATCGGTTCGTGCTCTCGGCGAAGTTCTGGCAGAGGTCGGGGCTGCCCGAGAATCCAGCGGAATTAAGCGAAGATCAGCGCCGCAATCTTGCGGCCAGCGTGCAGCAGGCTTGCGCCGAGAAAGTCGGAGAAATCGTTGAGTCTTTGTGCCGCGAGCATAAGGTTTCCGACATTTGCCTTGGCGGCGGGCTGTTCAACAACAGTTTGCTGGTCGCTTCTCTGGAACAGCAACTTGGGTTCGATCACGTGTTTGTGCCGCCTGCGCCGGGAAATTCCGGCACTTCGTTGGGAGCGGCGTTGTATTTGCAGCATCACGAGCGGCAGGCGCCGCGGAAGCCGTATCCAGCGACCCCGTATTGGGGGCCGGGCTATTCGCGCCATGACATCAAAGATGTGCTGGATAACTGCAAGGCGCGCTTCTCGTTCCAGGTGATGCGCGAAAAGCAGACCGAGCAGGCGATTCAACTGCTGCTGGCGGGCAAGATCATCGGCTGGTTTCAGGGAGCGGCTGAATTTGGGCCGCGCGCGCTGGGCAACCGCAGCGTGCTGGCTTCTCCGTGGGCCCCGTACGTGAAGGAAAATCTCAACGACTTCATCAAGCACCGGGAATGGTTCCGGCCCTTTGCGATTTCGGTGCCGGTGGAGGACGCGCCGCGATACTTTGAGTGCTCCTCGCTTTGCGAAAGCATGAACACGCTGGCGAGAATTCGTCCCGGAGTCGAAGGTCTGCCGGAAGATTTCGTTCTTCCCGGCGGCATGGTGCGCTTGCACACAGTCAGCAAAGAGGCCAACCCCGTGCTTTGGGATCTGCTAAAACGCTTCGGGTTGCAATCGGCGGCGCCCATGCTGATCAATACTTCTTTCAATCTTTTCGGGGAGCCGCTGGTGGTCAGTCCGCTCGATGCCATCCGCAGCTATTCCTGCTCGGGAATTGACGCGCTGCTGATGGATAATTTCTTGCTGACGAAGGCACCGCTGGCCGCTTCTGTTCCAGCGCACGAAAGCAAGCCGATGACGGCGTCGCTGTCCAGAATCGGGGCTTAGTTTGGCAAGCCACTCGAGCACGAAGGTAAGCTAAGGCCGGCAGGCCAAAAAAATCGTGGTTTCATGTTTTCCGAAAGGCGTGGCGACTGAGCCACGCTTTTTTTGTGTTTGTAAATCGCATGGTCGACAGGCAAGCGATAAGATTGAAGGCTCATGAAAAACCTGTGTCTGAATTTCCTTTTCGTTGCGCTTCTCTGCTCTGCGCAGGGGACTCGCAATTCAAACGCGTCGTCCTCAGGTTCGGCGACGATCCCTCGGACGTTCTTTGGAATGCACATCAACCGGCTCACCACGCCGTGGCCGTCGGTGCCTTTTGGCAGCCTGCGGATGCTGGGGAATCTTACGACCTGGTATCACCTGGAAGGCGAGGCGCGGGGACGTTACGACTGGCGGGCACTCGATCGCTGGCTCGACGCGGCGCACGCTCACAATGTCGATGTGATGTATACATTCACCTACACGCCGGCGTGGGCGGCGCGCAATCCGCGCTCCACCTGCGGGCCGAGCCGTGGCGAGCCGGACTGCTCTCCACCTGCCGACCTGAACACAAGCGCAGCCTGTCAGGGCCCGCTGCAAGGGACGACAACTACAAACTGTTTTTTCAAGGAATTCATCGCCAGCCTGCTCGACCATGTTTGCAGCGGGAAAGCGCCGGGCAAGAGCTGCCGCATTGTAGCGTTTTCCTGCTGGAACGAACCGAACCTCGACGGCTTCTGGATCGGCACCTACGCCGAGAGCGCGAAAATGTGCTCGGACATGGTACAGGTGGTGAAATCGCAGTGCAAAGATTGTGTGACGCTCACGCCCGATATTTCCGCGGCCACGACCGGCGACACGAAAGATAACGGGGACGCGCGCGGCTACGACGAGTGGTTCAAGAATTTTCTGATTGCCTATAAACAGTACGGCAATTATCCTGACGCAATTGCCATGCATCTTTATGCGGCGCGCACGCACGGCATCGTTCCCGCGCCATTTCCAGAGACGTTCGCCGGCAGCGGCTGCCCGCGTGAAACGAAGTCGGAGGCATGTCCTGACACGGTGTTGGGCAAGATTGAGACTTTTCGTTCGCTCGCCAGGCAAGGCGGCATGGGTGGAAAGCCGCTCTGGACCACGGAAGGCGGCTGGGGCACGAACGGAGAAATGCCCGATCCCGATGCGCAGGCGGCTTATGTGGCGCGCTGGCTGATTCTGCAAGCTTCTGCGGGCGTGCAGCGCGCGTATTGGTACATGTGGGACATGGGCCGCGATCCGCGAGCGTGGGGCGGCTTGTGGGACGATACCAGCGGCATTTTCAAAGCGGGCACAGCCTATGGAGAAGTGTACAAATGGCTGGTGGGGTCTTCGTTCCTGAAGCCCTGTTCCGGCGATCACGATGTTTGGACCTGCGATATTACTCGTGGCGATGGCAAGCCGGCGCGCATCGTTTGGAGCGCTGCGCGTTCTTACGATACTGGGATTACGTGGAAATATTCTGCCGCGCCATTCGTCGAATTTCGCGATTTGAGCGGAAATGAATCCGCAATTTCTGGCGGGATTGTGGCGATCGGGTCGAAGCCGGTTCTGCTGGAAACGGGCGTCACTGGCGGGAAGTAGACAGAATGCAAGGCGGGGCAGGCTCACGCGTGACTTTTCTTAGGGCGTATGAGATCCCTTTGACGCGCTTCGCTTACTTGCTCAGAATGACATTCCGATGATTGAAGCTCGAATTTCTGAACCCAAGGGCTATTTCGTTAGTTCGGTCTCGGTTCCGGCTTGGGTGTCCCGATTGTGCTGTGTGGTTTGCGGGAGTGTTCTGGCGAAAAAGTTTTGCTGCCACTGGCGGGAGCCGTTGCCCGTGGCGGCGCGGGCGTCGAGTTCATATTGAACGCGTAAAGCACGACTTCCACGCGGCTGGAGACGCCGAGTTTGTCGAAAATGCGGAACAGATAATTCTTGACGGTGTGCTCGGTGAGGCCCAGGCGCGCGGCGATCTCGCGGTTCGAAAGCCCTTCGGCCACGCCGAGAACCACTTCCTGCTCGCGGCGGGAAAGTGGAAGTCCGCCGACGCCGACCATGCGGCGGGAAACGTCTTGCGAGAGGGCTTCCAGGACGTAGCGCAGTTCGTTGCTGCCAGCCCACACCTGGCCCTCGTGAACGCAGCGAATGCATTTGGAAAGGGACTTCAAAGGTTCAGTGCGGCAGAAGACGCCGCGTGCTCCCGCACGGAAGGCTTCTATGACGGCGCTGCGCTCGGCGACGTCAAGCAGGACGACGATCTTGACCTGGGCATTAGCGGTTTGCAATTGCCTCGCCACTTGGAAGCCCAACGACTTGTTCTCTTCGAGGCAGGCGCTCAATAGCACAACGTCGGGTTTCTCAATGGCTGCGGTGGCGAGGATGGCGGCGGCCGTCGGCTCGGTCTCGAGCAGGACGAACTGCTTCTCGCGCAGCAGAGCGTTGGCCAGCAACTGGCTGTTCATGCGCGTGCTGTCGACCGCAAGGACACGGATAGGTGGCAAGCTTCCGGGTAGAGCCGTTGAATGTGCCATTGACTTGAGAGGGAGGATATCGAGCGGCCTGAACCTGGGGGGCTTTTCGGGGGCAAAGATACCACGCCGATCTTTATCCATGCTAGCGCAAAGTAACAGGTTGGCCAATGGCACTTATAGGCCAGTAAGGATGGTCTTCAGGCTACAGCCCTTGGGCTATAGGCCATGCGTATGCCTGTATAAGGACAAGCAGTGCGGGCTGTAAATAAAGTCTGCCGGAATTAGTGCCCGGATTCGAGCAGCAAGCTAGCTCTTTCTGCAGCGCGAAAGTTAAAAGCAGGTTGCTTACCGTCCCTTCGGAGCTGTCGAAAGATATCGATTTGTGTGGGGGTTTATGGGTGCGATTTATGGAGCGCGGCGCTCATCGCGAAGAACGGAGGTCGACTGGCGTCGGGGCGTAGTTACTTCAATTGCGCTTCGCCGACCCCGAGACGGGATTGCAGTTGCTTACGATAGCGGCGGCTCAGGCGGAGGCGCGCGCCGGTTTCGAGGGCAACATCGTACTCTCCGTCTTCGCGCAGCGTGAGGCCGCGGACGCGCTGGAGATTAACGATGCTGCCGCGATGAATGCGGCAGAAGAGCGCCGGATCGAGTTCCTGTTCGAGTTCCAGCAGGCTGCGCCGCAAAAGGTGCGTTTTCGGTCCTACGTGGACGCAGGCGTAGTAATCGGCGGCCTCAATCCAGTCGATTTGGGAAACTTTTACAAACGAAATCTGCCCTACGTCTTTGATGGCGAGCCGTTCCAGTTTTGGCGCTCGACCACTTGAGCCGGCAATCTTTTGCTTTGCGCGGTCGAGTGCCTGTTTGAAGCGGGAGTTATCGAACGGCTTGAGCAGATAGTCGAGCGCTCCGGCCTCGAAGGCGCGAAGAGCGTATTGATCGTAGGCGGTAACGAACACGACAGCCGACGGAAGGTCACGGCCGAGAAGTTCGAGAACGTCGAAGCCGTCGCACTCGGGCATTTGTACGTCGAGAAATACCAGATCGGGTTTGGCCTTGCGAATCTGGGCGAGGGCTTCGCTTCCCGAGCCGCACTCGCCAAGGATGTCGATTGTCGAGTCGAGCCGGAGAAGAATGGAGAGATTGCTGCGGGCGAGCGGCTCATCGTCGACGATGATGGTTCGAATCTTCAAGCTTTGTTCCATGGCGAAATGACTCGGTTTCGATATGCGCCGCACTAAGTCCGGCTAAAGCCGGGACTGCCGCAAGGTGAGCGGCAGAGAGAGCGATACTTCCACCCCTCCATTCCGATTTTGCAAATCGAATTGAAAGTGGCGCCCATAAAGGTTTTGGAGCCGGGTTTGCACGTTGGAAATTCCAATACCCGAGTGTTGGTGGTTCCACTCCGGGGGCAGCGCCGGGCCGTCGTTATAGACAAGAAGCCGTAAAGCGCCACTAGAGCGAAAAGCGGAAATGCGTATGCTGCCGCCTTGCGCGCGTTTATCGATGCCGTGTTTGATGGCGTTCTCGACCATTGGCTGGAGAATCAGGCTGGGAACCTGTGCCGGCAGAAGGTCGGCCGGAACGTCAAGGCTGAAACGGAGGCGATCGGCGAAGCGAGCTTTCTGAATGTCGAGATACTTTCGCGTGAAGTCGAGCTCTTCGGAGAGCGGCACCTGTTGGCGGTCGGAATCGTTGACTACGCGCCGGAGAAAATCGCTGAGTTCGGCGATCATGATCACGGCGGCATCGTTTCTGCCTTCGCGCACCAGTCCGGCAACCGCGTTGAGGGTGTTGAAGAGGAAGTGGGGCTCGATCTGGCGGCGGAGCGCGCTGAGTTGCGCCTGTGAGAGCTGCTCATTCAATCGCGCCGTTTCAGCTTCCTCGCGGGCCAGGCGCTCTCGCGAGTCCAGCATCTGGCTGGCAAAGAGAATAATGCTATACAGAATTGCATAGGCGAGCAGCCAGTTGAAGCATTTGGTCAGGAAAAGGGCGGCGAACGAATTGGGCGGTGGCGAAAATGCCCACGGGTTGAGAAGTATTTCCAGCGAGGCACTCCAGGCGGCTGATATGACTCCGATCGCCAGGAAGGCGGCGATGTGGCTGACCCACATCCGCCAGAGCTTCCATTGAGTGGGGGGATACTTGCGGCCGAGCGCGGCCAGAAAGGGGGTGGCAAGCGCCCAAGGTAGCCAGAAGAGGACCAGAGTCAAAAACAGGTATCCCCAGTAGTGATGCATGCCCTGGGCGCGCATCACGAACACGGTCTGGGTTGCGTCGAACAAGGCCACGCCCGTCCAGATGGCGGCGACCCAAAGCCATCGCCGGAATTGTGAGCGTGCCGGGGTCATGATGAAAATCCTAACGTAATTGCAGCAGAAAAGCGCAGAAATGCAGCGAATCGACGGCCCTATGCAGCGGGCGGCGTGGCCATTTGCCAGCGGGTGGCCCGATACTAGGATGGTTCCATCGTAAGCGAATCTTTCGAGCCTTCGCCGATACAGCGCGGAGCTTTTGGAGGCCTTGATGAAAACCCGCCTGGGAGTTGCTGGTTTGCTCGCCTTATGCACCGTTCTGCTGGCGGCTTCGCCGGCAGGTGAATCACCCGAACCTCAATATGACGCAGCGGGGAAACTCCAGCGCCCAACCGATTACCGCGACTGGGAGTTTCTCTCGGCTGGCTTTGGGATGAACTACAACGCCGCTGAGGGCAGCCACGACATGTTTACCAATGTTTTTGTGCAGCGTTGGGCATACAAGGAATTCTTGAGTTCGGGCAAGTGGCCGCAGAGGACAATGTTCGTGATTGATGAGCGCGAGGCCGACAGCAAGAGTTCGATCAACAAGCACGGGCACTACCAGACCGACCTGATGGGACTCGCGGTGGAAGTGAAGGACTCCGAACATAACCCGAGCCAGTGGGCGTACTACGGTTTTGGGGCCGACGACAAATCTGCCGAGGCCATGCCGAAAGGAAATGCATGCTACAGCTGCCATGACGCTCACGGAGCGGTGGAGCACACGTTCGTGCAGTTTTACCCTACGGTGAAGGTGGTGGCGAAGAAGTACGGGACGTATAACGAGGCGCGGGAGCAAGTGGCGGATGCGAAGTGAGATGCCGGCAGATTCCTAACCGCTCCTTCGGGGCGGTTAGGAATGATATCCGTGTAAGCGTTGAGAGTTTGCCGGATGCAGCGGCCAAGAAGCTGGGCATTTTCAGCTGTAGGCGAGCTCGCGGGCTCGTTGCGCGGCCTTGACCACGGCCTTGATCAGCGTGACGCGGAGTTTGCCTTCTTCCAGTTCCATGAGGCCATCGACGGTGCAACCGGCGGGAGTGGTGACGGAATCTTTGAGCAGCGCCGGGTGGTCGCCGGTTTCCAGGACAACTCTTGCGGCGCCCATCGTGGTTTGCGCGGCCAGCAACGTGGCGATGTCGCGGGGAAGCCCGACTTTTACCCCCGCCTCGGCCAACGATTCCAGAATGATGTAAATGTAGGCCGGGCCGCTGGCGGAGAGGCCGGTGACGGCGTCCATGTGTTTTTCGTCGACCACCACGGTGCGGCCAACCAAGCTGAACATAGCGGTCGCGAGTTCGAGATGCCTGGCGGTTGCGTGTGCGCCTTTGGCGATGGCGGTCATGCCGCTGCCCACAAAGCAGGGCGTGTTGGGCATGGCGCGGATGACGGGGATGTCGGCGTTAAGAGCTTTTTCGATGAGGCTATTGGGAACGGAGGCCGCGACTGAAATGACGAGTTGTTTCGGCGTGAGGCGGCCGCGAAGTTGAGAGGCGACTTCTTCCACGACTTGCGGCTTGACGCCGATCAGGATTATGTCGGCGTTTTCGGCGGCCTTGACATTGTCGGTGCCGACGCTGATGCCCAGCTTTTTGCCGAGCGCCTTGGCGCGGTCTTCATGGGCAACTGTGGCGGTGGTGTGTTTTGGTGAGAGCAGGCCGTTCTTGAGCAGAGCCTGGAGGAGAATGCCCCCCATTTTGCCTGCGCCGAGGACGGCGACTTTTTTCCCGGTGAGAGTGTTGGGCATGGTATTTTATCGCTTCAATTAAACATCTTTATCCGTGCCGAGGACATCGCGGCGCGCTTTCTGTTCCCACTGCCAAGCCGTGGCGATGATGTCGCGCAGCGAACGGGTGGCTTTCCAGCTTAGAGCCTTTTGCGCGCGCGAGGGATCGGCTATCAGTTCCGGAGGATCGCCAGCGCGCCTTGCCCCCATCTGGCGCGGCACTTTCGACCCGGTCACTTCTTCAATCGTGGCGATGACCTGCTGCACGGATGCGCCGATGCCAGTGCCCAGATTGTACTGCGCCGAAAGCGCGCCATCCTGGAGGAGTTTCAAAGCCTGCACGTGCGCTTCTGCCAGATCATTGACGTGAATGTAGTCGCGGACACAAGTGCCATCGGGCGTGGGATAGTCGTTGCCGAAAAGTTGGAGCGGGCCGCGATCTCCGGTGATGGCCTTCAGGGCACAGGGAATGAGGTGAGTTTCCGGCTCATGGACTTCGCCGATTTTCCCGCTTTCGTCTGCGCCGGCGGCGTTGAAGTAGCGCAAGCTCATAGAGCGCAATCCGTAGGCGCGGCCATAGGACTCGAGTGCGTTCTCAAAGAACAGTTTCGAAATCCCGTAGGGATTGACCGGTTGGCGCGGAGTGTCCTCGGTGATCGGCATTTTGCCAGGGATGCCGTAAACGGCGCAGGTGGAAGAGAAGATAAAGTTGCGGACGCCGGCATCAACCACGGCATTGAGAAGCGCCAGTCCCTTTTCGACGTTATTGAAAAAATATTTTCGCGGATGCTCGACGCTCTCGCCGACTTGAGAATCAGCCGCGAAGTGCATGACACCGGCAACGCGTTTGAGCGCCTGCGAGAGATGCGCGCGGTCGGCGATGTCGGCTTCGATGAGTTCAAAACCTTCGGCGGCGAAACGGTGGCCGCGCGAGAGATTGTCGAAGATCAGGACATCGTAGCCGTGGCTTCGTAATACGCGTGCGGCATGGCTGCCGATGTATCCCGCACCGCCGACGACCAGGACACTCGATTCTCGTGACAAAAGGTTCCTTTCTGGCTACCGGTTTTTCTCGCGCTACGTGCGCTAAATTAACACACAAGTGTTCTAGGGCGGGGAGGAACTGTCAAGCCGCTGGATGCTCGTATTAATCTCCCATGCCGGCGAGTTTTGCGGCCTGGGGGCTGTTAGTGGCGGAATCGCTCAGCGAAAGCGTCGCGGTGCGATTGCCTTTGACCTTGGGAGTGAACGTAATAAAGACAGTGCAGGTTGCGTTCGGCAACAAGGTGGAGCAAGTTGTGGAAATGACGGAAAAGTCGGAGGGGTCGGTCCCAGTGATGGTCTCGCTGTTGAACGTAACCGAAACTTTCTCGCGATTGGTGATGTTGATGGTCTTCGAAGGACTCGTTGAACCCACAGCTTGCTTCCCAAAATTGAGGGCGGTGGGGCTCAGATAGAGCGGCAACATGCCCGCTCCTGTCAGCGAAATGGTTTGAGGGCTATTGTTCGCACTATCGCTAATGTTGACCGTGGCAGTCTGAGGGCCGGTTGCGGTCGGGGCAAAGCTGACGGTGATGGTGCAAGTGCCGTTGGCGGGTATGCTGGTGCCGCAAGTGTTGATCTGAGAATAAGCGGCCGCGCCGATAATCGCGATGCTGATATTGGTGAGGGGAATACTCTGGTTGTTCGTGAGCGTGACCGGTTTCGCGGTGGCGACGGTGTCGAGCAGCACACTGCCGAAACTGACGCTGGAGGAAGAGAGCGTGACTGCGACCACACCTGTGCCGGTAAGGGCGGCGGTCTGCGGGCTGTTCGAGCCGTTGTCATCAACGTTCAGGGTCGCGGTCCTGCTTCCGACCGCTCCGGGAGTAAAGGTCACCGAGAATGTGCAACTGGATCCCGGGGCCACGCTGCCGTTGCAATTATTGGTTTCGGAAAAGTCGGAGGGATCGGCGCCGCTAAAGTTGATGCTGGCGATGTTGAGCGTCGCTTCCTCTCCGTTGGACAGCGTAATGTTTTGCGGAGCGCTCGAGGCGCCGACGGCCTGGGCGCTGAAGGTCAAAGTGGAGGGAACCAGCGCAGGAGGTCCGCATCCGGGCACTGTGAAATTTGAAATGCGCGTTCCCCAGGAGATCTCAGATCCCACCTGGTTTGTGGGGAAATACTGATTCACGTACCAGAACGTGCAGCCATTTTCGGGATCGACTGTCATGCTCGAGTAGTCGCCCATGTGATAGGTGTTTTCTTCGTCCCCGGCGCCGTCGAAAAGAGGAATTTCGGTTGTGCTCGTCGAACTGTTCAGATTGAAATACGAAGCGTTCATGCCCGGATGAAGGGCCGAACTCGAAACGCTATAGCCCACGGCCGCGTTGCCCATAGCGTCTTCCGCGATGCTGGGCATAAACCGGTAGGTCGTGTTATCGGGGCTGATGGTTCCGTACTGATAAATAGAAGGCGTGCCGCTGCCGCGAAGTTCGTACCAGCGGATCCCGGTCTGCTGATTGCTTGAAGCGGGCTGCACGGTGTGGCTCACCACAAAGGACTCATAGCTTCCGAAATTGCGATAGGACATGCGCGGCATAAAGCGATCGCCGACGGAGTCAATGTATTGCCCCGTAGTCGCCGTGGAGGGCTCCGGCACGCATTCCGTGTGCACGGGATTGGCGGGCAGGTAGCATCCAGGCTCGTAAGCAGCTGTGGTCAAAACTGTCTGCGTAAACGTAGAACTGGTCGGGATCTGCCAGTCGGTGTGAAAATCCCACAGGTTGAAGGTGGTCGAGGTGGTTGTTTTGCCGTCGAGCACTGGATTTTCGATGCTGGCGAAAAATTCGTCGCGCCCCTCGGGTGGGGCGGTCGTGCCTTCCACGTCAGCGGGATTGAGGCCGTGGCCGAGATACGTTGTGGTTGTCACGGGTTGCGGCTGCTCAAAGCAAATGGGGGCGTTCGCGGTGCCGTTGATCAGCATGTTAGTGCGATCGAAGGCACAGGCCAGAAAGCCCACCTCGCGATAGCTGAGATTTACATCGTTCAGGTCCATGGAGACGTAGTAAGCATCGGGCCAGGTGCCGACTCTCGGCCAATCGGGAAAGTAGACGTTGCCCTGGGAATTCTTCCCAAGATACGAATTCATGGGGAAAACGTACGCGTACCAGGTCGCGACTGTCAGATCGTCGGTACTGGAAACGGCGATACAGAAGTTGTAATTGTTCGATTGAGACGAATGCGCGGCTACAACCCAGCGCGAAGCGAGGCGGTCGAAAAGTATGACGGCGTCGCCGCCGATTGTGCTGCACGATGTGATGCCATTGTCAGTCCAGGGGCTGATGCCGGATTGCGGGGTGGGCCAGACCGGCAGGTCGGTGACCTTGTCGTAGGCCTGGAAGGCGACGTTGGTCCACTCCATGTACTGCTTGGTGCCGACGGCGCCGTTAGGATCCACGTCAAATTCAGGACGAGAAATCTGCGAGGCGTCGATGCCCTCGAAGCTGACCACAGTCTGGGCGACGGCGGAGATCCCAAGAGCCACTGTGACTGCTGCGAGAATGAGGGCGTGTATCCGCACCGTGTCGTTTTCCTAGGTTGTGCCAGTCCCTGACAACTTTGCAGTTTGCGGACTGTTGGTGGCGGTGTCAGTGAGCTGAAGACTTGCGGTGCGCGATCCTTTCGCTTGAGGCGTGAAGGTCACAGTCACGGCGCAAGCCGCGCCGGGTGCCAAACTGGAACAGTTGTTCGTCTGTGCGAAATCCGCCGGGTCGGCTCCGGTGATCGTGATGCTGGTGAAGTTCACAGTCACTTTTTCCTTATTCGTGACGGTGATCACCTTTCCGGCGCTGGTTGTTCCAACGGCCTGCTGTCCGAAGTTCAGAGAGGCGGGCGACAGATTCAATGGAGCCGCGCCGGAACCGGTCAAAGAAATCGTTTGCGGACTGTTGCTGGCGCTGTCGGCAATGTTGACCGTTCCGGTTTGCGCGCCGGTCGTGGTAGGAGCAAAAGTTACGGTAATGGTGCAGGTTCCCAATGCTGGAATGCTGGTTCCGCAGGTGTTTTGCTGAGAATACGCGGTCGAACCGCTGATCGAAATATTGATGTTGGTCAAAGCCACGTTCTGATTGTTGGTAAGCGTGACCGGATTGGCGGTGGAGTTCGACCCGAGGTAGACGCTGCCAAAGTTGATGCTGGTCGAGGACAAGGAAACCGCAGCGACCCCGGTTCCAGTCAGCGACGCGGTCTGCGGAGTATTGGAGCCGTCGTCATTCACGTTGAGGATGGCGGTGCGTGTGCCGACGGCGCCGGGCGTGAAGGTCACATTGATGGAGCAAGTCGAACCCGCAGCCAACGAAGCGCCGCAATTGTTGGTTTGCGCAAAATCCGCGGGGTCAACCCCGGTAAACAAGATGCTCGAAATGTTCAGCGTGGCTTGCTGACTGTTGATGAGGGTGATGGTCTGCGGAGCGCTGGTTACGCCTACGGCCTGCTTGGCAAAGGTAACGCTGCCTGGAGATAAAGTGGGGTTGCCGCAGCCAGGGACCGCGAAATTCGCAATGCGCGTTCCCCACGAAATCTGCAAGCCACTTTGATTTGTGGGGTAGTACTGGTCAACATACCAGAACGTACAGCCGTTCTCTGGATCGACGGTCATGCTGGTGTAGCTGCCCATGTGCCAGCTGTTTTCCTCGTCGCCCTGACCATCGAATAATGTGATCTCGGTAGGGGCTGTAGGATTGGTCAAACTGAAATAGGAAGCGTTCATGCCCGGGTGCGTCGTCGAGCTTGAAATGCTGTAACCGGCGGCCGCATTGCCGTTTGCATCTTCGGCAATGCTGGGAATGAAACGATAGGTCGTAGTGTCGGGGCTGATGGTCCCATCCTGATATAGGGAAGGCGCGCCACTGCCACCATCGCGCAGTTCATACCAGCGAATCCCCGTCTGCTGGCTGCTTTTCGAGACCTGCACGGTGTGACTCACCAGGAACGATTCGTAGCCGCCAAAATTCCGATAAGACATGCGGGGCATAAAGCGGTCGCCGACCGAATCGATGTATTCGTGGGTTGAACTGGAGGAAGGTTCGGGAACGCAGATGGTGTCAACGGGACTCCCGACTGTGTAACAGCCGGGCTGATAGGGTGCTTCGGTGATGGACGATTGGGTGAAAGTGGAACTTGTGGGATTGGCCCAGTCGACGTGAAAATCCCAAAGATTGAACGTGGAAGACGTTATGCTTCCGTTGCCGAGCACAGGATTCTGGATGCTGGTGAAAAATTCGTCGCGACCTGAGGGTGGAGCGGTCGTTCCTTCGACATCGGCGGGAATCAGGCTGTGGGCCAGATAAACGCTGGTGGCTGGAGAACTCATTTCCTTGAAACAGATGGGTGGATTCGCGGTGCCGTTGACCAGCATGTCGGTGCGATCGAGTGCGCAAACCAGAACCCCGACTTCGCGGAAATTGAGATTGAGATCGTTCAGATCGATGGAAAGGTAATAAGCGTCGGGCCAGGTGGCGATTTTCGGCCAGTCAGGAAAGTAGGTTTGGCCCTGGGCATTGGTTCCCAGGTAAGAGTCCAGAGGAATGACATAGGTATACCAGGCAAGGGAACTGGAGGAAAGATCGTCTGTATTGGAGACGGCAATGCAATAGTTGTAATTATTCGAGACTGAAGTGTGGCCGGCGATCACCCAGCGCAGGGCCAGGCGGTCGAAAATGATCATGGCGTCGTTCACCATGTCGTTGCATGACCCGATACCATTGTTCTGCCAGGGACTGATGGCCGACTGAGGCTGCGACCACACCGGCGCGTGTGTGACCTTGTCGTAGGCCTGGAAATACACATTGGTGTATTCCATGAACTGTTTGGTTCCGATGGCGCCGTTGGGATCGACGTTCAATGCAGGCTTAGGAACCTGGGAAGCGTCAATGCCCTCGAAGGTGCTGACGGTTTGTGATGTCAGCGGCAGGGTAAGAAGACCAGTTAACAACGTGATGAGTGCTAGTGCCCTTGGGTTCGTCATTCGTGCAGGTTTCCGTTTCCCCTCGTAAGCGTTTGAGCGGGCATAAACCGCGACCGCTCCTACGTTGCTACTTACCTACCTCCGTAAAATTCACTTTGAGAGTGCTTACGCTGGCCGTGATTGTCCACGTGCCGGGCACGCCGGGCAGGGTGTAATAGGTGCTGGCGTTGCCCTGGTTGTTGGTGAGCGGCGAGGAATTCGAGAACGTTCCTCCGGCACCGTTGTCGGTAAAGCTGACTGTCACATTGGGGCAGGGATTGCCATACTGATCGGTCACCCTGACCTGCAAAGGCTTGGCCAATTGCGTACCGTGGGTTCCGGTCTGGAGATTTCCTCCATTGGTCACAATGGCTGCAGGAGCGCCCGCCAGGGAAGTTTCATGGAATGTGGCTGGCGTGGCGCTGCCGCTTGAAGCAGTCACAGCAAAGCTGGTCTTGGCGGTCGTAGGCAAAGTGAAATTCGTGCTGGCCTGGCCGTTCGATCCCGTGGTGGCTGGATTCGGCTGGAAGCTGCCGTTTAATGACCCGTCAGAGAATGTGACTTGGGCGTTCGATACGAGGTTTCCGTAAGCGTCTTTTACTTTTGCCACGAGCGCCGATGGAAGGGCGGTGCCGACCGGGCCCGATTGGGCGGAGCCGGAGACCACTCCCACGGTTGCGGCGGGGCCGGCGAGCGCGGTTTCACTAAAACTGGCCGTGGTGTATCCCGAACTGGTCGCGGTAAGTGTAAGTGTGCCGGCCGTGCGCGGCAGGGTATAGGTAGTGGTGGCGTTGCCGCTGGAATTGGTATTTACCGTAGAGGGATTGAAGGTTCCACCTTTGCCGCCGTCGGAAAAGGACACGGGCACGTTGGCAAGACCCGCGCCGGTGTAAGGGCTGACTGCCTGAGCTGTAATGGTGATGGGAGTGTTGACCGTCGCCGACTGAAAATTTCCCGCGGATGGATTCAGTTCGGGAAACAAGCCGTAGACTTTCAACTGCGCATTCGCGCCGATGTAAACCTTGCCGTTGGCGATCAGCGGGGTGACGAAGTGCGGGGAAGTGGGCAGCGCGTCACGCGAAGCATCCTGCTGCGTGTCCCACAATTTGACCAAGGTGGTTTGCATCGTACTGGCGTTGAAGGCGGCCAGAACATTGGTCGCGTTCGAAGCCGTGAGATTGTGCACAAGCCACAAGATTCCGTTGTTTGCACCATTGGCTGAGATGGACGGAATACCCTGAAGGGTGTAGGCATTCATGCTTTGCACCGGCGTGGTGCTGATTACGCCGTTGGCGAAGGGAAATGCTTTAACGTTGTCGTTGCGTCCGGCGAAGTAAATTGCGTCATTCCAATAGACCGGAGCGCCCCATACGCCGGTGACGGCGCTGGGCAATTCCTGCACAACGTTATCCTGGTTCGGATTGTAGCCACCCATCGAAGCGGTGTTCAAAAGATAGATGGTTCCAGTTTTTCCGGCGGCGACCATCAGATTCGGCGGGCCCACGGTTTGAGTGGGAAGCAGAACACCGGCTCCGGCGCCAAGATCAAGGTCCTGCTGCGACATGGTCAACTGATTGTCGGGGGTGAATGAGTCGGTGACGGTGAAACCGGACCCGTTAAAGGTAAGCTGCAAGATCGAATCGCCCCAGTCGGATCCGCCGGTGTTGACATCGTAGGTTCCGTTGGCGGTGATGAGGTAGATGTTGTTGCTCGCGTCGGCCGCGGGCCCCACGCCCGACATCCAGATCGAGGCTTCTCCGCTGCTGGAGTCCGTCGATGTGTTGAACACGCCTTGCTGTTGCAGCGTGGAAGCGTTGTACGCCAGAAACCAGCCGTGCGCGCCCTTGTCGCAGCCGTTGGAGCCGAAGGCGATAAAGATGGAGCCGTTGAGTTCGAGCAGCGCGGGGCGCTGCTGGTCGACCTGCGCGTTGAGCGAAAACTGATTGCCGCCGCTGCCGGCTGTCGCCGTAATAATGACCGGGCCGCCAAACTTTTCGGCTCCCGTGGTGATATCGAGCGCGTGAAGACGGAAGTAGTAGTTGTAACCCGAACCGGCTTGTTCCTGAGTTTTGGCGACGACGTAGATAGTGTTGGTGCTGGTATCGATGACGGGAGTGCTCTCGATGCCGATCTCGGTGTAACCGGTGACTCCCGAACAGCCCTGGTTCGAGATTGCTTCGGCCGTGACTCCGGTGGCCGAATTCAAAAAGTTTACCTGCCACAGCGGAGCGCCTGCTCCGGGAGTATCGGCGTTGAACGCATAAACGCTGTCGTTCTGCGTGGCCGCGTAAATCACATTGACGGTGCCAACGTTCGGAATAGTCACGCCGGGCACGTAGAGCGGCTGGCCGGCGATCTGGCCGTCGACGTTATAGGAGAAGAGGCTGCCGAACAGGTTCACGTTCACGTTCTGCGGCGAGAGGAAGATTTCGTTATCGTAAAGGGCCTGGCGGTTGTTGCCATTGCGCTGCGTAATCACCTGGGCGGAGACGGGGGTCGAAAAGAGAGCAAGGGCAGCAAAGATTGCCGCCGAAGAAAAAACCGTGCCGGCACGGGGCCAGACCGATCTGCATGTTTCAACCATGTTGTAGGCTCCTGCTCAATCGCGGGTCGAACACGCTGCGTGGGGGTCTGGGGCAGCTCACGCTGGGGTGGCATGGGTCTTGCCAGAAAACGTCGCGTTACAAATGCTTTCTTTCCTGTGTAATCCCGGTAAATGATTAGCCAATAGGGGAGATGTCCGGCACCGCATGCCGAACGTACAAAACTTGCAACTGAGCATAGTGGAGCCCCTTCGGGGCAACAAGAGGTAGATAGTGTAGAGTAATTCGACTCTGTGAATAAAACGCGAATATTGTGTTTGCGTAGGCTCAAGCCGGATCCCCACCACCGCGGCGTAAGCTGATGAATTCAGGGCGGATCGCGGAGGGTGCGCAATGTTAGCGACGGCCGGGATGCCCTTCCGGCTGAGTATTCCGCCGCTGCCACAGAACCTTGGCGCAGCGCTGGTGTTAAGGTTAGGCAAATCCCTGTGGAGAAGGCTGTGACCGCTCAGCGCAACTTTCAGTTCGTACTTCCAGCCACGGTAATTTTCTTCTGCAGCGCGGTTTTGGCCGGTTGCGGCGGAGGAACCTCGGCTGCTCCAAATTCTGTGTCCCCGCCGCCGACATCGATCTCGCTCGAACCTGCGCCCCCGGCTACAATGGCGGTGACCGCAGCCGCGACTGTAGGCGCGGCTGTCGCAAATGGGGCAGAAGGCAGCAATATTAATTGGAGTTGTTCGCCGGCTGGCTCCTGTGGAACGTTCGGGACGTCTACTACGAACAGCGGGGCTAAGACCACCTATACGGCTCCTGCATCCGTTCCTTCGGGCAATACGGTTACCGTGACCGCTACGGTTTCCGGCGCAACTGCTTCCGTGTCGGCCACGGTCACGATCAGTCCCACTCCCAGCGCGGACTTTTTCGTTTCGCCCACGGGCAATGATTCGAATCCCGGGACCTTCTCCGCGCCTTTTGCGACCATCGCTCATGCGCAGCAAGCGGTGCGCGGAATTCTGAGCGGCCGCACGAATTCGGTCGTAGTCATGTTGCGAGCGGGAACGTTCTTTCTGCCTCAGCCGCTTTCATTTACTTCCGCAGATTCGGGTACCGGTTCGGTGGAGATTTACTGGCAAAATTATCCGGGTGAAAGCCCCGCCATCAGCGGCGGACGGCAGATTACCAACTGGACGCAAGGCAGCGGCAGCCAATGGACCGCAACTTTGCCGGCCGGCGCGCAATATTTTGAGCAGTTGTATTACAACGGCCAGCGGCGGATTCGCGCGCGCGTGGGTGGGAGCGACCTGGGAACTTATTATCGCGTAGCGGGAACGGTTTATCTGCCGGGGTCATCGAGCGGTCCGGCGCCTGATCCGAATTGCACGGTTTACGTCAGCGGACAGGGGTGGGAATGTTTCGATAGATTCCTATACGACCCGAGCGACCCAATCAATCCCAACTGGTCGAATTTGAGCGCGCCTGCGGGGAATCCCTGCAATGAGGCGGCGAACAGTTATCCTACGGGCGATATTGCCATCGACAGTTTTGAGCTCATGGGCATGTCGAAAATGCTCATCGACTGCATCGACGGCGCGAACAACATTATCTATCTCACCGGGGCGATTCATCAGGATGCTGCGTCTGACGGTTTCACGCCGGGCCACCGCTATCTGGTCGAAAACGTGAAAGACGCGCTCACAGCGGCCGGGCAGTGGTTCCTGGACCGCTCGCATAAGCCGTGGACGATCACTTATATCGCGAACTCGGGCGAGAATCCGCCAACAGATACTGTGATCGTTCCGCAGATGCCGACGACTTCGCCACAAGTGCTTGTGGCCAGCGGCTTGCAACACGTGACTTTCTCGGGAATTACATTCGAGCACGACAACTTCACGGTGCCTGCCACGGGATATGCATATAGCCGGCTCGATCCCAATATCAGCAGCGCCGTATCCTGCCAGAATTGCCAGAACGTGATGTTTGACGGCGTAACCATCACGCAAACCGCGGGTACGGGAATCGATTTTTCTACTACTTCAACCTCTGCTGCGACCGCGAACAATACATTTGAAAATGGCGCGATCTTCGACGTCGGCGGGCACGGCATTCGCATCGGGCAGTTGGCGCAGAGCAGCGACACGAATGCGAATCTTCCCCAGTTCACCACCGTGCAGAACAATGTGATTGAAGGTTTCGGGCGCGTGATTGCCAAAAGCTTTGGCATTGCGCAGGGATGCAATCACGACAACACTTACACGCACAACGATATTTATGACGGCTATAGCGGCGGCATCAACATCGGCGCCCTGAATTGTCCGGTGGGGAATTCGAGTTTGACGGCGAACAATACGGCTTCATTCAATAACGTTTACAACCTGGGGCAGGGCGTGATGAACGATTTTGGCTGCGTCTATTTCAATACCAGCCCGCCGGGCGCGGCCCCGCCCACGGGAAACCAGGGAATGAACAATGTTTGCCACGACGTGACCGACGCGTCGATTTTTGACTCTGACGGTTACGGCGGTCAGGGGTTGTATATCGACAATTACAGCGGGAACGTCACGCTGGAGAACAATTTGGTGTATCGCGTGTCGGCCGCGACGGTGGCGCAAACCTGCGGCCCACAGGGCGTTTCCGGGGCGCAAAACACGATCAGGAACAACATTCTCGCGTTCGGACGGCAGTCGATCAAGCAGCAAGGCTGCACGCCAGCCTCGGCGACGAACAAAATGTTCGATTTCACCAATAATCTGGTGGTTTACGACAACGGAAACATTCAGGGCGGATGCTACTCATGCCTTGGAGGTGATTGTGCTTCGGTGTTGACTGCGACCGTGAACTTTGCAAGCAACATGTATTGCTACGCGCCCAGCGGCAACAGTTGCACGCTGCCCAGCGCCCCGTATGCTTTTTTCAGCAGCCAGGATCCAGCCAGCCAGCAAGGCAACTGCGGCCACACGACCACGTACAGTTCGCTGCAACAATGGCAGGGGGTTGGGGAAGACGCCGGCAGTGTGCAGCAGAATCCGGCTTTCAGTGGCAGCAGCCTGAGTCCCAGCAACGATGACTATTCGCTGACGTCGTCACCCGGAGTCGGGTTTGTTGTCTTCGATCCTGCACAAGCCGGCAGCACCGGCAGTACCATTACCGCGCCGGCCGTTGCACCGACGTTTCCCACCCAGGTGTATGCGGCGTCGGAGTTCTGAAATCAGGTCGTGAGGATTTCTGAAAGCGACGGTTTAACCCCGGTTTTTCTGCCCGTATCAGCCGTGTTTTCAGGGCAGATATGCCGATTTCGTACCCGACTTAAGCCAGATTCGCCCCCAGAAAGCCGGCGGTTTTCCACAGTTTTTTCATATGGCACGGAAGTGCCATTTACGCTTACAATCCTTGGTACTAAAGTCTCTGAAACGATGTGCTCTGGACGGGTGGCAAAGGTGAACCTGTCCTGAAACAAACGATTCGGAGCGGCCCCACCTTCGTCCCGTTCTTGCACGTCACAGCTGAGTAAATGCCATCTCCAAACGCAATGCTTTCCCCAAATGCAGCGCGAACACTATCGTCGTCCTTTCAATTCATCCGTCCGAGGGGGACACAGTAATGGCTCAACGAGCAGAAGAAAAATCGACTCCAATACCGACACCGTTGATCGAAAACTCCGACAAAATTCGCGTGCTGGCCGCAGACAGCACGCGCATGAGCAGTCAATTGCTTGCCCAAGCGTTAGCGCAGAACAGCCAGTTTTACGTAACCGGGACCGAACCCAAATCCGCTTCCATTCTTGCCGCAGTCGCCGACGAAAGACCGCACGTAGTTTTGATGAGTTCCGTCCTGGAAGAATCCGCCACCGGTTTTGATCTGATCCGCCAGGTTTGTGCCACGCATCCGGATACGCGCGTGGTTATGCTGATGGATACCTCGAAGCGTTCGGCTGTTGTGGAAGCTTTCCGCTGCGGCGCCAAGGGGGTCTTCTCCCGCACCGAATCGCCCAAGGCGCTGGCCAAGTGCATTTGCAGCGTGCATAAGGGCCAGGTCTGGGCCAACAGCGCGGAGCTTCGCTTTTTGCTGGAAGCCCTGTGCGAATCCGAGCCGATGAAAGTGGTCGATTCTGGCGGCGAAGCCATGCTCTCGAAGCGCGAGCAGGATGTGGTTCGCTGCGTGGCCGAAGGGCTTTCCAATCGGGAAATCGCTTCGCAGCTGGGACTGACCGAGCATACGGTAAAGAATTATCTGTTCCGCATTTTCGACAAGCTGGGAGTCTCGAGCCGCGTGGAAGTCGTGCTGTATGCATTTCGCTTCCGCAAGGACCTGATCGGCACTCCGGCGCCGGCCAGTACCTGCGTACAGTGCGCCACCCCGCTGGCAACGGCACAGGCAAAGGCGATGAACAAAACCATACGCACCGCGGTCGCGGCCGCGCCCATGGCGGTAAAGCGGGCGATGGTGCCGATGGCGGAGGCGGTGAGCAGGGCGAGGAACTAGATAGGGTTTGCGATTTGAGATACGGCCCGCCGTGAGGCGGGCCGTTGTTTTATAGACAGATCCGCTGAGATCGTTTGTATTTGTCGCCAAAGTGGGCGACCCTCTGCGCTAGAAAGCGCTGGGAGCTTTGGTGGATCTTTGGCTTCCGCGCGCCAACGCGCTTAAAGTCGCTGCCGGTTTTGTTGCGCCGTCAGGCGAATTCGGAGTTCCATCGCGGGCACCCTGTGCATCCTATCCCCGATCGCCAGCCCGAATCGGTACGTCTGGTTGAGTTTCATAGGCGTACCCGGTCAGCAAGACGGCAAAATATTGGGGAGCGAGTTCTCTTTTAAGGTCAATCTGGGCCCAGCCGTAATGGATCTCTCGTCCGATTGTGAACCGGACCCCAAGAAAGGCGTGCGGAGATCCTACCCATGAGCCGAAGCATAGGGAAGTGTAGGTGTCGTCAACATGCGCCATGTCGATGGAGCGGGAAAAGAAGTGGCGACGGCTGCCGATGAGCGCCCCTGCGGGCAGGGCCGCTGCACCGCCGTAAGCGAGGCCGAGTTGAATTCCGCCCCCGGGCGGCGCCGGTACCGCCTGCACGGCGTTCGAGTAGGACGAAGGAAAGGCGATTTCCCGGACCATGACATCGTTTAGCCCATCGTGATTGAAATCGATGAACATCTTTTCACCACTGTGAATCACTCCGTGGGCTGGCGTGTACACGATCTGCGCGGAAGCCGGCGGCGCGAGCGCCAAGGCGGCTACCCCGGTCGCGCTGGCGGCGAGGGCATAGGAACTGACATCGCGATATAAGGACTGGCGAAGGTCGACGAATCTCCGGGATGGCACGGCTGGTCGGAGCATGCCTCAGAAGCGCGGATAAGTATGCCTTGGACGCCGACGCCTGTCAATCGCAAGATAGCGGCTGCCCTCGTGACTTATAACATCGACTAACCTACGGCCTGCCCACTCCCAGCGCATCGGCCACGCGATTGATGTAGTTAAACCACGAGGCGATCAGCGTGATCTGCAAAATGCCGCGGTCGTCGAATCCGGCGGCGCGCAGGCCTTCGATATCGTTTTTCCAAACCTTCGTCGCGTCCTTGGTTAGCTTCACCACGTAGTCGAGCATCGCGCGCTCCTGCGTCGTGATGGGCGCGGTTGCGTAATCCTTCTCCAGTGCGTCGACCAGTTCTTTATCGAGCGTGACCCTACGCAGAAACTCTGCGTGCGACTCGATTCAATACCGGCACCGGTTGGTCACCGAAACCATGGTGGCGATCATTTCATGCTGGCGGCGGGTGAGGGGCAGGTCAGGCGACATGAGCACGCCGAAAGTCGCGAAGGCGTGATAGAGCGCCTGCGGAATGAGCGTATGCGAGCCGACGATGGACGATGCCCCTGACGGATCAGGATGGACGGGCACGGCGTACTCTTTTGGATAGAGCGCCTGCTCGGCCTCGATGGCCTTTAGGAGTTCATCATCGGCATCGGACTGCGAGACGGTTCGGATCCACGCCATGGGTGTCGGTTCTCCGAAGAGAAATGGATTTGAAAGCGCTTGGCTATCCTGGGGAGAGTATACGGTTGCCAACTCCGGGCCTATAACACGTTTCTATTAGCGGGCAGCCGACAGCAGGTTCCTCACCCGCGCTTCGCGCGCGTTCGGAATGACATCGATCCGGGGAGATTCTTCAGGCTATTTCTTGAAGCGACACAGCGGCGGCAACTTTTCGCGGTGAGGTCCGCTGCGCTTCCTGGGGGCAGATTACGTCGAGCAGCGGAACGGCCATGAAGGTAGTAACGATGGCCATGACCACCATCATGGAAAAGAGGGCGGGCGAAATGATTTTGATGTCGAGGCCGATGTCAAGAATCACGAGTCCCATCAGGCCGCGGGTGTTCATGAGCGTGCCCAAGCCTGCGGCGTTGCGCCAGTTCATGCCGCTCAGGCGGGCGGCGGCCATCGATCCGCCCAGCTTGCCCGCTGCCGCCACAAGAATGATCAGGCCGCAGTAAAACCACATGGCGGAGCCTTGCACCAGTCGGATGTTCGTGCGCAGTCCGGTAAAAGCGAAGAACAGAGGCAGCAGCAGCGTAATGGTGACGGTTTCAAAGCGGTCGAGCACGTAGCGGACGAATTTCGGCTCTTTGGGCATGATCGCGCCCATGAGGAATGAGCCGAAGAGCAGGTGAATGCCCAGCCGCTCGGTGCATAGCGCCGAAGCCAGCGCCGCCAGAATCAGAAAGGCCATGCGGTTTTCGCTGATCTCGCCGTATTTGTGGAAGGTTTTCTCCAGGTTGCGCAGCAGAAAGCGCACGCCGTAAATCATGACCAGCGCGAAAACCACGATGCCGCCAAGTGTGACCCAGATAGAAGTGGCCTGGTGAGCAGCGCGAATGAGAACGACGATATAGGCGAGAATGCACCAGCCGGTGACGTCATCAACCGCAGCGCAGGCAATGGCCACTGTGCCCAGCTTGCTGTGCATCATATCGCGCTCGATGAGGATGCGCGCCAGCACCGGGAACGCGGTCACGCTCATGGCCGCGCCCATAAACAAAGCGAAATTGGTGAAGGAAACGCTATCGTCGGAGAGCCGCGGATAAAGAAAGATTGCCAGCAGCGAGGCGAGCACAAACGGGGCGGTGATACTGACGTGGCTCACCAGCACGGCGGAGTGGCTCTGGTGTTTCAGTTCCCTGGGATCGATATTCAGTCCCACGAGAAACATGAAGATGACCACGCCGACCTGGCTGAGAGCGTTGAGAAATCCGAGGCTCGAAGCTGGGAACAGATATGCCGAAACGCTGGGCGCGACCCAGCCCAGCAACGAGGGCCCGAGGAGAATGCCGGCGAACATTTCGCCCACGACGCGGGGCTGATGAAAGCGGCGGAAAAGGCTGCCGACGATGCGGCAGACGGCAAGAATTACGGTGATTTGCAGAACCAGCGTGTAAAGGTTGGGCATCAGTGGCCGCCTTTCGGCGCGCTGCTGGTTTGCCGCTCGGCGCGGAAGGGAAGTGTGGGGCAGGTTGAGCACGATGAAAGCGTTCCTTCGATCACACGGGAGTCGCGGGATCCGGAAACGCTGGCGATCAGCGAGAGTTGGCGGTCAGCTGGGCATACTGCTGCTTCAGGATGCGGCGTGAGTGACGCTCGGAGGGTGTTTCCCGCGACTGTTCCGGCACCAGACAGGTGCCCATCAGCGGGAGAAGACAATACTAAATTCATGCCCGATTGAGAAATGGCGAGAGGCAGATCACCAAGATCTGTCCCGCAGGGCAGAGAATCAGCGTTCACTGAATCGATGCGCAGATTCCAGGAGCCATCAACAGAAACGGGAGCGATAAGGCCGCGTCCGAACTTGAGGATGCCGGCCAGGGCGACCAGCGGCAGAATCACCAGAAAAACATAGGCGAGAATGAAATTTCTGCGCGTATGCGGCATTTGCCCGTTTACCCCTGGAGACGAACCCTTCGAGCAATCGACTGGCGCGTGCTCATAAT
>DATLKM010000014.1:0-1725 GCA_035538435.1 Binatia bacterium | reverse complement strand
CGCTGAGGAGATGCTTGCGCAAGGACGCGAAATGTTTTCCTGGATTCCGAATGCCTACGTCAAATATCCGTGCACGCATGAAGGACTGCGCGCTGCGCAAATGTCTGTTCGTGAGGCTATGCGCGTCAACATGACGCTGTGTTTTTCGCAAGAGCAGGCCGCTGCGGTATATGCAGCAACAAAAGGGTCGAAAGCGCCAGTGTATGTATCTCCTTTCGTAGGCAGACTGGACGACCGTGGAGAGATTGGAATGGATTTGGTGAGAAACATCAAACAAATGTATGGAGCAGGAGATGGACACGTCCATGTGCTGGCGGCGAGCATTCGCCATCTCAAGCACCTGCTCGGTTCGTTTGCTTCGGAGGCGGAACTGGTGACGGCGCCTGGTAAGGTCTGGGAAGAGTGGGCTGCCTCATCTTTTGCCCTCCCTGGGGCAGATTTCGTTTACCAGGGAACGGATAACGCCGATAAGCCGCTGAAACCCATTGCATACAAAACGCTGGATTTGAATCGAGCGTGGGAGAGTTTTGATATCCGGCACGATCTCACCACCAAAGGAATTCAACAATTTGTGGCCGACTACAAAAGCACGCTGAAACAGTCTGCTAAGGCGTAGTCGTCGCTAGAGGGGTTTAAGAATGTCGCAAAGCAAGATCGGAAACTGACCCACCATCCCTTTTTGATTTTGCAGCGCGTTCCGTGGCGTTGGCAATCAAGCATCGAAACTTGCCGCCTCGCATCGAACCTTCGGAGGCTTTGCCATGCGACCTGACATCACCCCCGGCGCCGTGTTCCCCGACTATGAGCTCTCCGACCACGTAGCCAAACGCCGCAAGCTCTCCGAGCTGCAAGGACCGCATCCGATGATCCTCGTCCTCAGCCGCGGCGGCTTCTGCCCCAAGGACCGCCGCCAGTCCGAACTCCTCGTTCAACTCCATCGCGAGATGGAGGTCGCGTACACCCGTCTCGTCACCATTAGCACCGACAACCTTACCGAGACGAGTGAATATCGCAGCGGCGTGGGCGCGCACTGGCCATTTCTCTCCGACCCGGGCCGCATCGTCCAAAAAGATCTCGACATCGCTGAATACACTGATCCGCTCCACAATCCCATGATTCCCCATGTGATCGTTCTCGAGCCAGGCCTTTTGATTTATAGGATTTACATGGGCTACTGGTTCTGGGGGCGCCCCACGATGGAAGATCTCCGCCAGGATCTCCGCGCCGTCACCAAGAAATGCCGACCCGACTGGGACATCACCACGCCCGAAATGAAAGCGGCCTGGCAGCAGGGCCGCAAGGATGTCTTCTATCCCTATGGCAAAACATTCGCCCAAACCCTGGGCGAACAGGATTAAGGATCTGAATGGCGCGACTGCTCTCAGTAAATGTTGGTCTGCCGCGCGAGATCGAATGGAAAGGAAAGACCGTGCTCACGGCCGTGTGGAAAGACACGGTTCGGGGTCGCCATAAGGTGGGGACGTTGAACATCGACGGTGACGGTCAAGGAGACTTGGCCGGCCATGGGGGTGTGAATCGCGCCGTCATGGTCTATCATTTGGACTCCTACCGTTACTGGGAGCGCGAACTGGGCCGCAAGGATTTCTCATACGGACAATTTGGGGAAAACTTCACTGTCGACGGCTTGCCGGACAACGAGGTATGCATCGGTGACCGCTATCGAATCGGCGCAGCTTTATTCGAGGTTTCACAGCCGAGGGTCAC
>DATLKM010000013.1:0-2694 GCA_035538435.1 Binatia bacterium | reverse complement strand
GGGCCACAACCAGGGCTTCCCGTGCACATCGTAGCCAAGCACAACCGCATTCTGGTCCCAGGCTCGTCGCGTTGCGCGCTCATCTTTCTTGGGAGAAATCGCCAGAGGTGGATGCGGCCACGCCCTTTCGCGACGGGAGCGCGCCGTCAGCAAGCGGTACAAAGGCCAAACGGTGGCAACCAAGAGCAGCAAGCCATACCCTACAAATTCGAGAATCTGGCGACCAGTGAAGTGGTATCGCGCTCGAGCAATGTAGGAGCCGAGCCAGAGAGTAGCTACGAACAACAATGCGAGAATCGTCTCATAGCTCTCGAAGAGGGGCGGCCGCTCGCGGGGCTCAGCGTACACAGGCCTCATGACCAATACCTCAGGGAGGCCGTCGTTGCTGCTGGATGTTGGGCAGGGGTTTCGCGTGAGGCTTCTTTCGCGGGCTGCTTCGGTCCATGCGAATTGACGACCCGTGGCGCCGGCGTATGCGAGAGGAAGCTTGCAAGGTTGAGACCCAGGTCGACGACATATCCGAGGACTGCAGAGAGCAGGAGGCCCGAATCCACACTGTCCGCGCTCGAAAAGCCGAGCGTCTCGCCACAGCAATAGATACTGAAGACGATCGAGGTGCTCAGTCCCCACGTTTGGAAATCGGGAACCAGAACAGCGATTGCTTCCAAAACTCGCGCAAGGACCTTCATCACTGCAACACATTCACCACACGAAAACTGAAGTAGAAGAACCAACCTGAGGCACAGGCCAAGAGTCCAGCGGCAAAAAGAAATTCTGTTCGCAGCTGGCGGTCTGCCTCCGTCTTGAACGGGCTCGGAGGCAAGACCACGAGGTTCCAAACGGCGTTCCACAGGCCAACATCCCGGCGGTGGCCAAAGTAATCCTCAAGCCAGGCGCGCGTTTCCTTCGACGTAATGCGGTCGGCCATATCAGAGCACCAGAGTTGCGCTTACAGATTGTTTGGAGCTTGCAAGGAATGTCAGGCGGATCACGGCAGGTTCCGTCTGTTCTCGTGGAAGTTTGATTGCCACGATCCCCGTTGTTTCCTGGCCGGGCTCTATTCGCGAAGAGCGGATGGCGTCGTTCACAACTTCTAATGTCGTTGCCCCTTTCGACTTCACTTGAGCCGCCTCACTTGAACCCAGTTCAGTGCCCTTGAGTGTGTAGAGGGATTCTCGGTACCACGGCGCCTTGACTGCGACGGCCTGCGGAGCTCCTGGCACGTACGCTCTTTTGGTTCCGTTTCGAATCGTGTAGCGAATGAAAACTTTCCCATCGTGTTCCAGCAAGTCCGTTATGTAGACTGCGACTCGATTCTTCTCAGGAACCGGGCCTAGCACGTGGACAGGTCGTGCTGCCATGAGAACGTCGGCGGGGGATGGAGCGGCCGACTCGCTCGGACGATTCATCGAAGCCGACGCCCTCGGAGGATCAGGTGCGGGTTGGTCAATCGCGAAGACCATTTGCGAGACCTCGCCGGCCGGATCGAGCTCATAGTTAAAGCGGCCAGCTGATGTCCAGACGAATAGATTTGTGGCGACCTCCGGTTCTGTCGGCTCGATGAAGACCTTGTTCTCGCGCCATTCGACCTTGAATGCCGTACTGCCCACGGCGACCGCCCCCACCGGTTCGGTCATTTCCAGTACCGTGAGATGGTTCAGTGCCGTATGCACGTGAATGATTGTCTCCCTGTCCGGTTTCTCGATTTCCACCTTTTGCGCCCAAGTGGGCCATACAAAGATTCCTGCTGCTACCCAATAAATCCAAAACCGCGCCATGCTTCCTCCTTCCTCTCATCCTTATATATAGGGCTGCCGAGGAGGCCCTGGACTTCAGGCCTCCTGGACAGCTTCTGCCTCACGAGGGAGTTTCATCGGGTACGCCAGCAGGGCTGACTTCTTTTGCGCCCGGCAGGCACTGGTTGAGAGCATGACGCTTTATGGTAGGACGCTGGCGAATGTCATTGAACACCAGCTTGCCGTCCCGAATCGTCCCTGCTCCGTACTTCATTGGAAACGGCTGCACGCGCTCGACAGCCCTCCCATCCACGAGCACTTCCCCTTTCCCCGATATTTGGAGAAGGAAGATCTTGCGCTCGTGAGTGGTTCCGTCGCCGCTGGGAAACTGCTCGACGAGAAAAACGCGGCCTTCCTCGTCAAACTCAATTTCCCCATCCACGAGGTCGGGAACTGAGACTTGTACGGGATTGCTGCCTGTTTCGTCGGCAACCTTGTCGATGATTTCCTGGGGAAAGGCCTGAAAGAGCAGCGAGCCGTTTCCTTTCCCTGCACAGATGACAGTGTGCAAGGCCTGGCACCAGCCTCTGCGGTTCTCTCTCTTTCCGTCACCCCAGGCGGCAACGAGCGACCGCAAGGCCTGAAACTCCTCGCGGGACCGCTCTTTGTACGCGCGAACCGCGCTGCGGGCGGCATTGCGACGCGCGCGTGCTTCATTCCTTGTGTCCGGGTTGGCTCGCTGGGCCTCGTATTCCGCTTCGGCCTTTGCCAGCGATTCGTCCAACGCCTGCTTTTCTTTGATGAGTTTTCCCACTTCTTCCGCGTAGATACGGTTGACCAAGCGGCACTCCTGGGACATTTCCTTGGTGAAGTGCTCGCCGGAAATCAGCCCGTGGAAGTCGGAGATAGGCAGTTTCGCGGAAAAGAAGTCTTCGACTTCCTTTCTTGCGAGGTTGTA
>DATLKM010000012.1:0-25910 GCA_035538435.1 Binatia bacterium | reverse complement strand
ATAACTGTTCTACGCTTGCCGCGCAAAGCTACTGCACCGTGCAGGTCACATTCACGCCCACAGCTACAGGCGCGCGCAACGGCAGCGTGACCATCGTCGATAGCGCCGCCGGCCACACCGTCGTTCTCAGCGGCGTTGGATTCGATCCCACCGAAGGCCTTTCCGTGGGCAATCTGACGTTCGGCAGCCAGACCATCGGCACCACCAGCGCCACGCAGATCGCAACCTTCACCAACAATGCGTCGAGCCCGCTCAACGTGACCAGCATCGTTGCCACGGGCGATTTCGGCGTCACCAGTTCAAATTGTCCCTCCCTTGCGGTTGTGCTCGCGCCGGGCGCGAGTTGCACGCTTGCCGTAACCTTTTCGCCCGCGGCCGCGGGGGTCAGGAACGGCCAGCTCACGATCAACGACAACAACGGAACGCAATTGATCGTTCTCACCGGAACCGGCGCAGTCGCCGGCGTCAGCCTGTCACCCGCAACTTTGATTTTCGGCAGCGTCAGCGTGGGAACTTCGGCTCAGTCGATCTCCAACGTAGCTGTCGCAAGCTCCACCAGCGACCCGTTGACGGTCACAGGCGTCACCGTGAGCGGCGATTTCAGCCTGGCGCAGAATTTGTGCTCGGGCGCAGTCGCTCCGGGGGCGGAATGCGGCCTCAACATCGCGTTCAATCCCACCGCGGCAGGTACGCGCACGGGAACCGCCGTCATCAATTACACGCTGGGCAGCGCTACCGGCCAGCTGATTCTCAGTCTCTCCGGTGTTGGCGCCGCGCCCGGCGTCGCCCTCTCGCCCTCGAACATCGATTTCGGCAGCGTCACCGTGGGCACGACTTCACTCTCGACTGCTTTTGTGACGGTTGATCCCTCCACCAACGGCGCAATGACCATTACCGGCGTGATGATCAGCGGCGACTTCACGGTCTCGGAAAATGAATGCAACACGCCGGTCAGTCCGGGCGGTGAATGTGGCATGGGCATTACTTTTGCGCCCTCTGCCGCCGAGCTGGAGACGGGAATTGCGGTCATCGATTACAGCGTGGGTTCAGGCGCGGGCCAACTCGTGCTGGCATTATCCGGAACCGGAGCTGCACCCGGAGTTTCCCTTTCGCCCTCCAGCTTTGATTTTGGCAGCGTGACCGTCGGGACTACAGCACAATCGGTCGCGAACGTGATTATCGACCCCTCCACGAGCGGGCCGGTCACGGTCACCGGCGTCACCATCAGCGGCGATTACAGTGTCACGCAGAATTCTTGCAGTGGAGCAGTCAGCCCGGGCAGTCAATGTGGGTTGAGCATTCTGTTCACGCCGGCAGCACCAGGATCGCGCACCGGAACCGCCGTGGTCGATTACGCCATCGGTTCAGCCACCGGCCAGTTGCTGCTCGCTCTGTCGGGAACCGGAACCGCGCCCGGGGCCGGGCTTCTTCCCGCCAGCATCGATTTCGGCAGTGTGATCGTAGGCAGCAGTTCGCAGCAGACGGCAAATTTCACCGTCGACCTGACCACCGATGGTTTTGTAAATGTCACCGGCGTGAGTTCGACTGGAGATTTCACCGTTGCCAGCCAATGCAACAGCCAGGTTACGGCCGGCGGCGAGTGCGGCCTCAGCGTCACATTCGCGCCCACGGCCGCGGGCCTGCGAACGGGCACAGTCATAGTGGATTACACGGCAGGCACAAATTCAGGTCAGCTCATGCTTGCCTTATCCGGCATGGGGATCGCGGCAGCCGTGACGCTGCCCGTGCCCAGCGTAAACTTCGGGACCCAGATCATCAATACCGTCAGCGCAACGCAAAGCGTCCAGGTACAAAACAACGGTACAAGCGATCTCATCATCACGAGCGTTACGGCGGACGGCGATTTCACTCAGGCCGGCACGTGCAACTCGGCCAACGGCAGCGTGACGGTTTCCGCGGGCAGCGGTTGCGCCATGCAGATTACATTCATTCCGTCGGCCGCGGGCACCCGCAGCGGAACCGTCACGCTGGTCGATAACGCGGGCACACAAAGCGTGGCCCTTAGCGGCACCGGCAACGCGCCGGGCGTGGGGCTTGATTCCTCAACCCTGGCTTTTGTATCGCAGGGCGTGGGCACGACCAGCGACCAGCAAACTGTCACTGTCACCAACACCGGCACGAGCGATCTCGCTATTTCCAGCATCACCGCTGCCGGAGACTTCGCCGAAACCAACACGTGGCCGTCGACGCTCGCATCCGGCGCAAGCTTTCAGGTTGCCGTGACCTTCACTCCCAGCGCACCCGGTCTGCGGAACGGGACGATCACCATGGCCGATAACGAAGGCGCGCACGTGATCGCACTGAGCGGAACCGGCGTTACCCCAACCGTAACGCTGGATCCTTCGGCCCTGACATTCTCCGGTCAGTTGGTGGGCACAACCAGCGCCGCGCAGAGTGTGAGCGTCAGCAACACGGGCACAAGCCCGCTTGTGATCTCGGCCGTAACGGCCACAGGAAACTACGCGCAGACCAACAACTGCACCACGGTTGCTCCTCAGGGTAACTGCACGATTCAAGTCACGTTCAGCCCCATCGTAACTGGCCTGCAAAACGGCACGATTACTTTTTCGGCGAACGCGCAGACGCCGCCGATCGCGCTTTCCGGCACGGGAATTCAACCCAGCCTGTCGATTGCTCCCGGCGCGCTGACCTTTCCCGCCACAACGGTGTCTCTTACCAGCGCTCCACAAACGGTCGTCATCAGCAATACCGGAACCAGCGCGCTCGCGATCACCAGCATCGCCCCGAGTTCAGATTTCAACCTGAACAACAACTGCCCGTCATCGCTGGCTCCGGGAGGCGCCTGCAACATATCGGTGACCTTTACTCCCGCGGCGAGCGGATTGCGAACGGGCACGCTGACCATCATCAGCAGCAGCGGAAACAGTCCGCAGATTATCCCGCTCAGCGGAGTCGGAGGCGACTTCGCCCTGGCCATGGCCAACGGATCCAATTCATCGCAGACGATTGCCGCCGGAACCAGCGTGAGCTACGAGATCACGGCGACGTCGCTGAATTACGTGAACGCGGTAAGCCTTCTTTGCATCGGCGCGCCGGCGGCGGGAACTTGCAAGCTACAGCCCAGTTCGATTCAATTGACGGGAAGCAATTCGGCGGCAATCACGGTTAGTGTGATGACAACTGCCGTAAGCGCCCAAGTCACTGGGCGCCCAGGATGGCGACGGCCGGGCCCGCTGGTGGCTGTGTTTTTGTGGGGAGCGCTCGCTGCCTGCATGATCACACTCCCGCGGCGTACAACCCGCTCGAAGCGGAGGTTCGCGAGAAACCTGGTTCTGGCGTTTCTTGCGACGTTTCTATTCGCGCTGAGCGGTTGCGGGGATTCCGACAAAGGCGGCGCAACCCCGCCGAGTACGCCATCAGGGACCTACCAACTCATGGTGGTAGGAACCGGCGGCGATGGCCTGCAGCGAAGCCTGACCCTGACTCTCACGGTGAATTGACGATCCGGCAGATTTCAAACTGATTCCGCATCCAACCGCCTGCCTTCAATCCTGGGGGATTCCCAGAACTCCTGGGTGGAACGAGAGGCACGGCCGTTCCCCGCTCAGGAACGCTGGATTCGGAAAAGAGCCTGCGGATCACGGGATGAAACTCGCCCTGCGCCGACCCAGGCATAGCGCGCGACCAGGGCCCCCGCAATAAAACAGATCGCGGCCAAATCGCCGGCCGCAGGATTGTGTCCCGCGAAAATCCTGAGCAACAAAGCTACAGGTCCGGCCAGGATTGCTCCAGCGCGCGTGAGCCAGCCGGTAGCGCCCTCGCGGAGGGGCCGGTCAACATAGCGGCCACGTACTTCGATCATGATCGCGATTCCGATTTCGGCTGTGCTGGCCGCCAATCCAATGAAGCGGGTCGCGGGAATCATAAAACCGCAGAGCTCAAGCACTGCGCCGGCAGAGCCCAAAGCTCCGGTCAGAAAAACGACGGGCACGAGCCTGCGGTTTTCTGACCAAACCGGAATCGCCGAGACTCCCAGCAGCACCGAAGTGTAGCTGGCGAGAACGAGCCCTGTGAACGCCGCCAGAAATTCCGCCAGCCATTCGACAATAAGAAACAGTTCGTTTCCAAATCCTGCCAGAATAAGTTCGCGGCAAACGAACGCGAGTCCAACCGCCGATGAGAACGCAGAGAGGGTCCACGCCCCCAGCGACATTGCGGATCGCGGCTTGAACACGCGCAACATGTTCAGGAAGCGCGACGGGCGTCCTAAATCTGCGATGAGAAGGGGCGCCGAAAGCAATGCGCCGATAAATCCCACCCACAGCTCGACGCGCACCAGCCTGACATTGCCGGCGACATGAGCAGCCAGCGCGATCAACGATGAAACGCCGGCCACTCCGCCGACAAAAAAATACAGAGGGACCTGCCAGGTCCAGGTCGGCGGCTTGAGCACGGGATTGCCGTGATAACTCGCCGCTGAAGCGGGCTTTACCGAAGGGATGCCGGCTGGCTCAACTCCCCGGCTTTGGACCCTTCCCGTCCGCGCCGCCTCCTCTTTGAGCGCCTCCAGTTGGTCTTCCGTAATCCGTGGATTTGCAGCCATAAGATGCAGCGTTCCTTCTCGGCTAAAGCGCGAAAGCCAAACACACTACCAGCACCACCACCAGCGCCGAAATCGCCGCCGCCATCCACGCCGATCTGAGATGGACCGTCGGCACTTCAGGCGCGGGCGGCAGGTTGTAGTTTTCCGGTTCGCCCAGAATGACAAACATGGCGTGCGTCCCGCCCACGCTCGTCTCCTGCGGATCGTAGACTCGCGCGTCGCCGTATCCGCGCTCGCGCAGTTCCTGGACGCGCATGTGGGCCCGGCTTCTTAAGTCATTGATATCGCCGAATTGAATGGACCGCGTCGGGCAAGTTTTCGCGCACGCCGGCATCAGGCCGTCCCGCTGCCGGTCATAGCAGAACGTGCATTTGAATGCTGTTCCCACTTCGTGGTTTTTCTCGACCACTCCGAAAGGACACGAAACCACGCAATAGCCGCAGCCGTTGCACACATCGGATTGAATGAATACGCTTTCAAGTTCGGTGCGAACGATGGCGCCTGTGGGGCAGGCTTCCAGGCATCCGGAATGCTCGCAGTGCTTGCACACGTCGGAAAGGAATTGCCAGCGAAACGGATCCTCGGTCCCGGTAATCTGTGTTCCGAGCCGTTTAGGCTGCTCCAGGAACATCACGTGCCGCCAGGTCGAGGCGCCCAGCGCGTTCGTGTTGTCGTAGGAGTTCCCCGTGAAATTAAAACCGTCGGCCGGAACCTGGTTCCATTCCTTGCACGCCACTTCGCACGCCTTGCATCCAATGCAAAGCGTAGCGTCGGTCAGAAACGCGCTGATGGTCATGACGCTCTCCCGATCTGCCTCGCGAGTTCTTCCAGGGCCGCTTTTCCCTTCTGCCGCCGGCCCGCCGTCACGTTGCATAAAATCACTTTCTTTTCCGAGATGCGCACGTTCGGTTCTTCCGAGATGGCGGTGAGATCGTTGGCGATGTCGCCCTTTACCAGGCCGCGATATCCCCAGTGATAAGGCACGCCGACCTGCTGGATTCGTTTCCCCTCGACATCCAAGGGTTGCATGCGGGAGGTGACCAGGGCGCGCACTTCGATAATTCCACGCATGCTCGTGATGGTGACCCACTCGCCATTCCTGATGCCGCGCTCGGCCGCCAGTTCGCGCGATATTTCGCAGAAGGGATCGGGCTGCAGCTCTGCCAGATGCGACAGCGTGCGCGACATGGCTCCCGAAGTGTGATGCTCGGTAAGGCGATACGTAGTCATCACATAAGGAAAACGGTCGTCCGGCGAATTGGCATATTGGTTGTCGGGCCGCTGCTCCCGCATCGCCGCCGGATTCGTTTGCTGAGGATACAGCGGGTTTCGCACCGGCGATTCCAACGGCTCATAATGTGTCGGCAACGGGCCATCGGCCAAACCCGCCGGCGCCCATATCCAGCCCAATCCATCGGGATGAAGAATGAACGGACGATCGCCCGCCAGAGCGGCGTCACCGAGCGCGCCTTCCGGTGGTTTATAGCCGGGAGCCTTCGTGGCGGTGAAATCGGGGACGTCCAGCCCCGTCCACTTCTTTTGGGCCGCATCCCACCACACCAGTTTCTTCCGCTCGCTCCACGGACTTCCGTCCGGCCGCGCCGACGCACGGTTATAAAGAACACGTCGATCCGAGGGCCAAGCAAAGGCCCAGCCGTGCCCGTAAAAATCCCGCGACTCTCTTTCGTTGGCGCGATTCCGCCCGGCTTCGGGAAAGATTCCGGTATAAATCCAGCATCCACTGGCCGTCGATCCATCCGCCTTCAATTCGGTGAAATTGCCCACCAGAGTGCGATCAGGCAGAGTCCAGCCATTGATCTCCTGCAAAATTTCTTCAACCTCTGGCTCGCGGTGTTTTCCACCCAGCGAATAATTCCAGGTAAGCGCATTGAGCCCGGCGTTGCGCGGGCGGGGATCAAGTCGTGCTTTCTCTTTCAATCGCCGCCCCAGGTGATACATGAACCATGGCTCGCTGCGCGAATCGCCCGGGGGATCCACCGCTTTCTGGTGCCACTGGATCAATCGTTGCGTATTGGTGAAGGTCCCTTCTTTTTCGGCGTGACCGGCGCAAGGCAGGAAAAATACCTCCGTGCCGATTTCCTCCGTCTTCAGCTCACCCCGTTCAATTTCCGGAGAGTCATACCAGAACGATGCAGTCTCCAGTTCCACCAGATCGCGCACCACCAGCCATTTCAGCCTGGCCATTGCTTTGCGTTCCAGTCTGGCATGGGGTCCCGCGGTGGCCGGATTTTGTCCCATGACGAACAGCCCTTCCACTTTCCCGTCCATCATGTCGAGGAAATATCCCTGATGCGAATGGTCGCCCGTGACTCGCGGAAGCCAGCCAAACCCCCAGTCGTTCTCGACGGTGGCCGAGTCGCCGTAATACGCTTTCAACAGGCTCACCATGTATTTGTCGATGTTCCACCACCACCCTGTCCGATCCCGGTGCTTGCCGTAATACGTATTCAGGTCTTTCGAGTTCACGCCCAGGATAGGCATGGGCAGATAGCCCGGCAAAATGTCATAGAGAGTCGGTATGTCCGTGGACCCCTGAATCGAGGCGTGGCCGCGCAAGGCCATGATGCCGCCGCCCGGCCGGCCCATGTTCCCCAACAGAAGTTGCAGAATGGCGGCGGTCCGGATGATCTGCACGCCGTCGGAATGCTGCGTCCATCCCAGCGCGTAGCACATTGACCCGGTTTTCTCCGGCCCCGATGCCGAACAAAACGTGTCTGCGATTTTCAGGAATAATTCCCGCGGCACACCGCACGTTCTTTCCACCATCTCCGGCGTGTAGCGCGCGAAGTGGCGCTTCAAAATCTGATACACACAACCCGGATGTTGCAGCGTATCGTCGCGGTGGCAAGAACTAAGGTCCGGCGCAGTCATGCATCCCGGTTCCTTTCCATGGCCGCAGTCGCTCGTCTGTTCCTGCCGGCCTTCGGGGCCGCAGTGCTCATAAGCCCAGCTCCGCGCATCGTACCTGCGCTGTTCCGGGTCCCAGCCGGAAAACAATCCCTCCAAATCTTCCGTGTCCTTGAAATCCGGGTTAATGATGATCGCCGCGTTGGTGTAGTGAACAACGTACTCGCGAAATTCTTTGCCGTTTGCCAGCACGTAGTTGATCAGGGCGCCCAGAAACACAATGTCGGAACCGGCGCGCAGCGGGGCCCAAATGTCGGAGACCGCGGACGTGCGGCTGAAGCGGGGATCGACGTGAATGATCTTGGTGCCGCGCTCTTTCGCTTCCATCACCCACTGGAAGCCGACCGGGTGGTTCTCCGCCATATTCGAACCCATAATAAGGATGGCGTCGGCATTCATCAGATCGGGCAGAGCCGTAGTGGCGCC
Organism: Binatia bacterium; assembly: GCA_035538435.1. Classification (GTDB taxonomy): domain Bacteria; phylum Acidobacteriota; class Terriglobia; order Terriglobales; family Acidobacteriaceae; genus Sulfotelmatobacter. The sequence continues at coordinate 17,971 of DATLKM010000012.1, read as the reverse complement.
GCCGCGCCCGTAAGTCGTGCCCAGACCGGGCACGGTCGAGCTGTGTCATATCCGGGCCTGGTTGCTGATGCACACCATGCCCAGGCCGGCGGCGAACAACTTCTTGATCAGATAGTTTTCCTCGTTGTCCAGCGTCGCTCCGCCCAGGTGCGCAATGGCGGTCGTGTGCATGATGGTTTCGCCGTTTTCTTCCTCCACAAACGTGCGTTCCCGCGAATCCCAAACCCGGTCGGCGATCATATCCATCGCGGTTTCAAGATCCAGATCTTCCCATTGCGTGGCATAAGGGCGGCGGTACTTCACCCGCGTCTCCCGCCCCGCGTGCGTGAGCAGTTCGAAGCTGTCCGAGCCCTTGGGGCAGAGGCGCCCGCGCGAAATGGGCGAGGCGGGATCGCCCTCAATGGAAATCAGTTTTCCCCCCTTGTGATATACCAGTTGCCCGCACCCCACCGCGCAGTACGGGCACACGGAACGCGCGACCTCGGCTCCGCGATGCTTGGGAACAAGATTCCGCGTCCGTTCGCTCATGGCATCGGCATGCATGCCGTCGCCGCCGGTCAGAATTTGTCGAACGACCGGCCACCGGGTGACAAGGTCCTTAAAATTCATAAGTTCGATCCAGGGCTGTCAGGAAGTGAAGTTGTTCAAAGAATGGAGGCGGAAAACGAACAAATAATATATCCGCTCCCGGTTCAAACAGCAGATTGTTGCCCAAGCTTCGCGTCGGCATTGGAAGTCTAGAGTTGGCAGGACCTCAGTTGGTTGCCTGGATGACTCCGATTGCCGGCCGTGGAATCGTCACAACTCAAGTGTCCGGATAAGGACAGAGTGACCTTCCTCCGACATCGAACCTCTCGATCTCAAAAACGAACCTGCTGCCTACACTCAGGCTTTTGCCCCTAGCGCCAAATCCACAGTAATGGCGTAAGTGCAGTACATCAACCAGATTCCGGTGACAACTTGCAGCAAGCCTACCACCCGTCCCCCGGGACTCCAACCGAACAAGCGTGTTGGAATCTCGACGGCGTAAATCAGAGAGAGGCCCACGAAAATAATCATTACCGGAATGTCGCCGGCGCGCCGGAAAACTTCCACTCCCAGAATGCTGAGAAAAAGAAATGCAATTGCCATCCAGCCATCCGGTTGGTCGCTGGAACCGATGTAGCGGCGATAGGCCATGGCAAACCAATGGATGCCGTACGCAGTGAACGCCAGCCCCGCCATATATAAAGGAGCCACGCCTCCAAACACGTCAAACCACGTCAATCCGATCAAAAGATAGACGCCCGTCAAAAACTGCATAAAACCGGGCATCCAGAATCCCCACATCCCCATGGTCTTGTTCACTTCCGGACTCGCCTTTGGAAAACCAAAAAGGTGCCTGACCGCCCCAGATGAAATATCCCGTGCCCAGGCCAAAAAAACCGATTGCTACGGGAACAAAACGTGAAGCCGCAAACGTGAATGCTTGTGTGCCCATTGCTCTCCTTGTAACAAGAGTGGTTGCAAGCCTCATTCCATTCGGGAGGGAGAACGCACTTCAACGGCGACCGCAAGAATTGCAGGCAATGTTCTGTGCGGTCGGGCAGGGCAGCGGGAAGCGAAGATGTTCTAGGTTGGCCGCGCCGCTTTTCTTTTTTTCTCAATACTGAACCCAAGGTTTTGCAGAACTTTTACCGCGCCGCTCCTGCCCCCCTCGAAGTCGCCGGAGTTGAGCCGTTGTCCGGTGGAGAATTCATAAGCTGTCCCCAGGATCGCCTTCGGCGGGTAGCGGCGTTTTTCCAGGACGAGTTCGTACGTGGTGGTGGGAGCGAAACCGTGCGCGGCAAAAAACTTCTCCGCCCCCAGCCGGTCATACTCGCGTATCGCCCGCAACACATCGCCACGCGTCACCGCGTTCCAAGCCACCATGTCTTCTTCTCCCACGTTTTCGAGCAACTCCACAATTTGTCTTCAGCGATTTTGCGCGGCCTGCGCCGGCTTGAGCGCCGCCGCGCCGAAATTCACGCTGAGTCGTTTGCACCAGATCGAGACTGCGCGGTATTTCGCCAGGTCCACATCGGGCCCAAGCGCGTAGTTTTGATCGCCCACGTTGCCCTTGATCACTCCCAGGTCGATGAAACCGGCGTGCTCTACGGTCGCGATGTCCTTGGCATCGTCGGCTGCGACCATGTACACATGCACATCCGGCCCGTTCGATGTGCTGAAGTCGCTAAAACGGAGGACCCGCGTGCCGTCGCCCATCCGATAGATGGTTGCCGTGCCGGCCGTGGGGTGCAGGATGCTATAGAACTGCCCCGATTCCAGAGGTTGTGGCGCCGCGCTGCCTTGTGTGGACGGCATGCCTTCTTCGACATGCCGATTGACCACCAGTCGCTCCGGCCGAAACGCATACCAGGCCACGATGGCCACGGCCGCGGCAATGGGAATCGCAAATTTTATCCACGTTTTCATTTCTTGATCTCCTTCGTTCACAGATTCGGGTCGTTTCCCTTCAAAACCGCCGCGGACAGCCCGCGTTTCGCTTGGCGGCCCTTTTTTTTGGGGAGGAAAAACATCCCATGAAGTCGCGGCATCGGCAAGGTGGTTCCCTTTGCCGCTTCACACTCCAGTTCGCCGGGAATTTCGTTCAACGTGCTTATCGCGCTTCACCCTCGTTCCGGTGGCCCCGCTCCTGGAGCAGCCAACTGTTGCCGTCCGGATCGGAAAAATCGGCGAAGCTGGCATAATCTCCGCGCTCGGGATCGAGTCCCGGCGCGAATCTTCCATCCCAGGCTCCAACCGGAATCTTGTGGCGGATCGCGCTCACGTTCACGCCGCGTTCGAGCAGTCCATTGCGCGCGGCCTCAAGGTCCGTCACCACCAGAAAGATGTTCCGCGATGACCCCGCCACGGCGTCGCTGAGCCCCTTGCCGATCTGGATCGAGCAACTCGATCCGGGCGGAGTCAGCTGCACAACCCGGAACCCCTGGTTCGGCGAATAGTTCGGCGAATAGTCGACGTCGAGATTGAAGCCCGCCTGATCGACGTAGAACCGCAGGGCCCGCTCGACGTCGCTCACCGGCAGCGTGATGACTTCCAGGGAAAACGCCGACCCTTTCACAGTTCCATCTCCTTTTCCTGCGCCACTTCCTGCGTCACTTCCTGCGCCACCCTAATTTCGGCGGGGCTGGGCTTCGGCTACGGTGAGCTCGCGATCCGGGCCGTGCGGAATCACGGTTTGACCCGGCTCCAGCCGCAGCTTTTTGCCGTCCAGTTCCACCGACACGACGTCCGGCTCGAACGACAGGAAATTCGCGATGCGGCGGACCTCGGGATACGGGTCAGGATAGGACCATGCCGCAAGAGGTGCGTCCCCGATGTCGTAGTAACTGCACAGCCCCTTATACGGGCAGAAAGTCTGCATGTCCACGGGAGTGATGGCGGACTCATCGACATCCGCCCGCGGGACATACCAGCGCGGCGCGAACCCGGACTCGTAGAGAACAAGCGGTCGCGCGGAATCGGCGACCGTACGGTCCCGATGCCGGACCACGAGATGGCGGGAGGTCTGCCGAATGTCGATGCGATGGTAGCTGTCCGCGGCGTGGCCTACGATTCGCTCGTCTTCTTCGTAGAAGGCCTCCATGGCCGGCCAGGCGAAGGCAATCCGCCCCTGCAACTCGCTCGCGTAGGCCGGCAAATCCACGTGTTGCCACGCTCCGCGCGGCGCCTTCTTCCCGCCCGCGTGAACCGCATGCCAGGACGTGAGCCCGAGATCGGGGTGCCGAGTCGTATGTTCGGTGCTCTCCAGTGCGCTGGGAAAAATGTCGGCTGCGGGAAAATAGGCCATGGGATAGTGCCCCGGTTCGAACAGCAGGAGAACCTGTTCGCTGTCGGCGATCCAGTTTCCGCCAAAGCGTACCCGCATCCGACGGCGCAGCGGCTCAACGTACAACAGCCTTTTCGGCAACGGCTCGGGCGCCAGAAATCGGCCGATGGCTCCACTTGCCAACGGGCCTTGCTGCCAGGACAACCCCATAATTCCTCCACCTGAAAATCGGATCTTCGCGTGGCCTTCAGACTGGTTCTGCACTCGCCGCATTTGATGCCGAAGGCGCCATGCGCCATCGTCCGCCTCGGAGCTGTGCGCTTATGCCGCCAGAAACTGTTTGACCAGGGCCGCCGTGTCCTCGGGATTTTCCTCGGGAAAGAAGTGCCCGCCTTTCATCGCTTGCCCATGCGCGTCCGGCGCCCACTGCCGCCAAATGCCCAGCGCTCCTCCCTCTTTCGCGTAAAACGTATCGAGCGGGCCGCCCTCCGCCCAGAGGTGCAGCATGGGGCATTCGATTTTCTTCGCCGCCTCTTTGTCGGCGCGATCATGCTCCACATCGATCGTTGCCGCGGCCCGGTATTCCTCGCAGATTCCATGCACCCGCGCCGGATCGCGGTAGGTGGAGACGTACTCGTCGAGAATCTCCGGGCCGAACGAACCTTCGCCGAACGGATTGTGGAACACGGCGTCCGGCGCGCCCAGCAGATAGCTCTCGGGCAGCGGGTTTTTCTGCGAGAGCAGAATCCATGGCCAGTACGTCCGCGCAAATCGCGCATCGGACCGGTTCCACGCTTCCAGGATCGGAATCACGTCGAAGACCGCGAGCCGTTCAATCTTCCTGGGATGGTCCAATGCCATGCGGTAGCTCACCCGCCCTCCGCGGTCGTGGCCGATCAGCGTGAAGCTGGGAAAGCCCAGCTTCTCCATGACCTCGACCAGCTCTTTCGCCATGGCGCGTTTTGAATAGGGAAAGTGGTCGTCGGTGGAAGCGGGTATTCCGCTGCGGCCGTAGGCCCGCAGATCCACGCAGATCACCGTATGTCTCTCCGCCAGCCTGGGCGCCAGTGACCGCCACATCAGGCTGGTGCGCGGGAAACCGTGCACCAGCAGAATCGCCGGGCCGGTTCCATAGCGGCGCGCAAAGATCGGGTTTCCCGAAACTTCAACCGAAGCGGTCGTGAACGAATCCTGCGTGCGCGAGTTGGCTCCAGGCCGCCCCTGCGCCGGTTCGGCGAAAGCGCTTTCCAGGAAAGCGCCGAAAGATGTGGCCGTCAGCCCGCCCAGAAACATGCGACGCTCCATGGTTTTCTCCTCTCGCCTAGATTCCTTTGCTCTCGCCGCCATCCATTCGCAGCGCCGCGCCCGTCATCCACCGCGCCCCCGGCGACACCAGATAGCTCATCAGCTCCGCGATCTCTTCCGGCTGTCCGAAGCGGCTGATGCCGGCTTTTTCCGGAAATTGCCGGATGGCTTCTTCCACCGTCAGGTTGTGGGCCGGCGCCCACTTTTCGAAGAACGCCCGCCGGCGCCCCGTCATCACCGCTCCCGGAGAGACGCTGTTGACTTGCACTCCGTCTTTGATTCCCTGTTCCGCGAACGCTTTCGCCAGCGCATTGATGGCGGCATTGATCGCCGCCACAGCCGCGAAGGCCGGCTTCGGAGCGAAGGCCGCGCCTCCCGACATGAACACTACCGATCCCTTCGCCGCCTTCAGCGCGCTCCAGGCGCGCATGGTCAAACGCCGCGCCCCGTGGAATTTCAGCGCCATCCCGTCGTCCCATTGCGCGTCCGTCATCTCGAACAAATCCGTCTGCGGAACCGCTCCCGCAATGTTGAGGAGCGCATCCACCCGGCCAAAGCGGTCGAGCGCGCCGTCAATCACCGCGTCGGCCGCTTGCGCTTTGCTCAGGTCAACCGCGCAGATCATCGCCTCCGCGCCCGCGGCTTTGACTTCCGCGGCGGTTTGCTCCAGCTTGTCTTCTTCTCTCGCCGCCAGCACCAGGGCCGGAAAGTCCCGCGCCAGCCGCAGGGCCGTGGCTTTTCCAATGCCCTGGCTCGCCCCGGTCACAATGGCCACCGCTTTCGCCGACATAAATCGCCGTCCTCACAAACGATTCGTTCCTACGATCGCACCAGGGTCTCCCGCGCCGCCTCCAGCACCACTTCAACCACAACCTTCGGATCGGCGTACATCGTAGTGTGGTCCACCGCATGCGGCCGGACTTTCGCGCCCATGCGCTCGGCCATAAAGCGTTGCGTTTTCGGATTGATCATGCGGTCTTCTTCCGCCACCAGATACCATGCCGGTTTCGTCTTCCATGCCGGTTTCGGGGCCGGCTCCTGAATGCACTGCACCGCAATGGGACGTTGCACGGCGGCCGCAATCTTCGCCTGGTCCGCGGAAGCTTTGTGCGCCAGCGCGCGGCTGAAGGCGTCATCCGGCATCCACACATAACCATGGGCATCGGGAACCATCTTCGGCTGATAGGGGCCGGCTTCGTCGTGATAAAAAACCTTTGCCACCGTTTCGCCCTCATCGGGCGCGAGCGCCGTGACATAGACAAGCCCCTTCACCCGGTCTTCTTTTGTCGTCGCAATTACCGCGCCGGAATAAGCGTGCCCCGCCAGAACCACCGGGCCGCTGGTCCGTTCCAGCGCGCGGCTCAACGCCGCGGCATCGTCGCTTAAAGATGTCATGGGGATTGGCGCGCACATTACGCTCAGGCCATGCCGCTCCAATGGGCCTACTACATTGCTCCAGCAAGACCCGTCAGCCCACGCCGCATGCACCAGAACTATGCTGGCGTTCTCCGGAAATTCTGTCGCTCCGGGCCCCCTGCCGGCGGCCCGCGCACTCATGGCTGGCGCATTGGCTTGCGCTCCGCCGAATCGGGTGAACGCGCTGTTGAGCGCAACGCTTGCCGAAGCCGCCGTCACCGCGCCAAGAAATTTACGCCGCTCTATATCTTCCTCCGTTTGGCCCATCGCATGGGCAGGGAATGACCCGGCGAAACATTCTTCCTCACGCGCCTTCGAGGAAACGTTTCATCGCCGCGGCGATTTCTACTACGTGTGTCTCAATGGCAAAGTGCCCGGTGTCGAGGAATTTCACCTCGGCGTTGGGAATGTCCCTGCGAAACGCCTCTGCCCCCGCAGGAATGAAAAAGGGATCGTTCTTCCCCCAGATCGCCAGCAGCGGCGGCTTGGCTTTGCGGAAATATTCCTGGAACTTGGGATACAGCCTGACGTTCGAGGCGTAATCGAGGAACAGATCCAGCTGAATATCTTTGTTTCCCGGCCGCTCCAGCAACGCCGTATCCAGCGTGTACGACTCCGGCGGAACGCTCTCCGGGTTGGCCACCCCGTGCGTGTACTGCCAGCGCGTCCCTCCCGCGGTCAAAACGCTTTGCCGCAATATGGCGCGGTTTTCCGCCGTGGGCGAAGCCCAGTATTTTCGAATCGGACCCCACGCGTCGCCCAGGCCTTCTTCGTATGCGTTTCCGTTTTGCGAAACAAGCGCCGTGATCCGTTCCGGGTGGGCCATGGCCAGGCGGAAGCCGGTGGGGGCTCCGTAATCGAACACATAAATGGCATAGCGATCGAGCTTCAGCGCCTGGGTGAATGCGTCGATCGTAAGCGCCAGCTGATCAAACGAGTAGGCATATTTTCGTTCCGGCGGCACCTCGGTGAATCCGAAACCGGGAAGGTCCGGAGCGATCACGCGGTAATCATCGGCCAGCCGCGGAATCAGCTCGCGAAACATGAACGAGGAAGTTGGAAAGCCGTGCAGCAGGAGAACGACGGGGGCGTTTTCCCCGCCCGCCGCCCGATAAAACATATTCACGCCGTCGGCTTCAACCCGCTGAATGGAGGTGAGGGGAACCGTCGCCCCGGCGTTGCCGCGGCTTCGCATTGCCCCCCTCGCTGCCGGTGACAGGGTGTCACTCATAAACCGCCCTCCTTATTTATGGGTTGGGTAGCGCAGGCAAAATGCCAAACCGGCCAAGATCGCATAAAGAAGGAAGGTTCCGGGCAAGTCGTTCTGGCGGTTGAAGTTCGCCGGGAAACGCGCGCGAGGAATCCGATGCCGCAGGTGACCAATCTCCGGCGGACTTCCGCCGCTGACGAATTTCCGTCAGATCAACCGACTGGCGCAGGCAGGTGCTTGAAAGCCGCTGAGTGGGACCAGCTAATCGGCGGCCACACCGCCGAAGCTCGATTTGCCGGCGGTCGCCGCCGGGCGCTGAATGCGCAGCTTCTTCATGCGGTACACCAGCGAGGTCCGCTTCATGCCTAAACGCGCAGCCGCCCCGCTGATCACCCAGTTGCTCGCCTCCAGCGTGCGAAGAATATGATCACGCTCCACCTCCGCCAGGCCATTCATGGGGGCAGGCAATCCATTGCTGGGACGCCGGTACGGTTCCAGTTCGGAAGTGGGAGCGCGCAATACCGAATCGGGCGACAGAATCACCGCCCGCTCAATAAAGTTCTGTAATTCCCTCACGTTTCCCGGCCATGGATATCGCACCAGCGCCTCCATTGTTTCCCCGGGAACTTCGTCGATCCGCTTGTTCATGCGCTGCGCGTAAAGCGCCGTAAAGTGCCGCACCAGTTTCGGAATGTCCTGCGCGCGCTCTCGCAGGGGCGGAACCTGGATGGGGAACACCTTCAGGCGATAGTAAAGGTCTTCGCGAAACGTGCCTTGTTTCACCATGGCCGGCAGGTCGCGATGCGTGGCCGCGATCAGGCGGACGTCAACTTTGTGCGTCCGGTTGCTTCCCAGCCTTTCGAATTCCTGCTCTTGCAGCACCCGCAACAGTTTCGCCTGAAGCTCAAGAGGAATATCGCCCACTTCGTCGAGAAAAAGCGTGCCCTTGTCGGCCAGCTCGAAGCGCCCGGTTTTTTGCGCGATGGCGCCGGTAAACGCCCCCTTCTCGTGCCCGAAAAGCTCGCTTTCCAGAAGTCCCAGCGGGATCGCGGCGCAATTGAGTTTCACAAAAGTTTTTTCGCTGCGCCCGCTCAGTTTATGCACGGCCCGCGCTATCAGTTCTTTTCCCGTCCCGGTTTCGCCCAGTATCAGCACGCTCGAATCCGTCGGCGCTACCACCGATACCATGCTCAACGCGGTCTTCAACGCCGGACTCTCGCCCACGATTTCGCCCAGCCCGGCGCGAATCTCCTCCTCCAGATAGCGTCTCTGCTTCGTCTCTTTGTCGCGGTCGGTCGTGGCCTTTTCATACTCCAGCGTGTTCTCCACCGCAATCGCCACCTGGCACGCCACCTGTTCCAGCAGGAGAACGTCTTCTTCCTTGAAACGGTTTTCCGAGCGCCGGCAGAGCATGAGCACCCCAACCAGCCGTTCGCGCCCGATGAGCGGAAGATAACATCCTGTTTTCAAGCCTTCCTGCATCACGTGCTGGTGCAGCAGTCGGCCCTCCACGCTCCCGTAAGTTTCAGGATCGTTGCGGATATGTTCGAAGCTGTCGATCCGGATGGTCTTGGCTTTCCTCATGACCTGCCCCGAGACCGAACCGTTCATCCCTACCAGCGACCCCTCGCGAAATGGCCCTCTCATGTCCGGATTGTGCAGGACGAAAACCCGTAACGCTCCGATCTCCGCCTCGTGCAGCAGCAACGCCGACACGTCACATTGCATCAGTTTGAACAGATTCGCCGAGAGTCCCTCGACAATCTGCCGAAGGTCCAGCCGGGAGGTGACGCTTCCGGTGATTTCCAGCAGCAATCGCAAACGGTCGCGTTCCCGCCGCAGCGCTTGTTCGTTCATGTGCCGCTCAATCGCAATGCCGGTAATGTAGCTGGCGTCGTCGATCAGTTGCAGGTCATCGTCGGAAGGGCTCCCCGGCTCCCGGTAGTTAATCGAAAAAGTGCCGAGCGGTTTGCCATCGCTTGTGAACAGCGGGCGGGACCAAACCGAACGGATCCCATAGGCCCCCACCCGCTCCCGGTAATCGTCCCAGAGGGGGTCCGTCAGGATGTCGGTCACGTACACCGGTTCCTTGCGATAAATAGCCGTGCCGCAAGATCCACCCTTGGCGCCGATCGTCATGCGCCCCACCCCGGAACAAAAGCCGGGAAGACTGGGCGCCGCAGCGCAGTGGAGTTCTTTTCCATCTTCATCGGGAAGCCAGATGGTGCAGCACATGCCTTTGGCTTGCCCTTCCACCAACTGGGCAATGTTGCTTAAAACCTCGCAGAGAGGAGAGCCGGCGAAAATCGATTTCTGCAGGTTGAGGATAGACGCGGTCGAGAACAGCCGCGGCTCGCCACCCGCCTGCCGGCGCTGTAAGGCGGATCCCTCGCGAGGTCCTATCGTTCGTTCCATGGATTGTCCCGGCCAACCATTATTGATTCTACTCGCCGGGCTGGGGTACAAAAATCTGCCGCATCGCGACCGGCCCCGGGGCTTGCTGGCCGCTTCTACCGGGCTTTGAGCATTTAACTTCATGCTCTGTCACGCCAATCGGGTATTATCTCGGGAACCTGCGTGTTTCCTGGCTTCCAGGCAGTTTATGGAGCCGGATGGCGCAAACCGAATAAACAGGCGAAATTCCGGCCCAAGACCCATACGGGGAGAAGAAGCTGACCTTGATTTCCATTCCTGACACGTTCAACGTCGCTTCGTACTTTGTGGACCGCCATGTGCTCGAAGGCCGGGGAGCGAACGTCGCCATCGAATGCGAGTCCGGCCGCATTACCTATACCCAACTGCTCGAGCGCACCAATCGCGCCGGCAACGCGCTCCAGAACCTTGGCGTGCGCATGGAAGAACGCGTTGCCCTGCTGCTTCCCGATGTTCCTGAATTTCTGTATTCATTTTTCGGCGCAATCAAAATCGGCGCCGTGGCTGTGCCGCTCAATACCTATCTCAAGGCGGAAGAATACCAATATCTCCTCGATAACACCCGCGCCCGCGTTGCCATCGTGCATAACACCCTGGTTTCAACGCTCGATTCGATTCCGAAACTGAACTTGCGTCATCTGGAGCAAATTGTCGTCGTTGGCGGCGAAGGCTCTCGTGCGGGCCTTGAGAGATTGATGGAAAACTCGTCGCCGCAACTCGCAGCCGCGCCCACGGGCAAAGATGACGCCGCTTTCTGGCTCTATTCCTCCGGCAGCACGGGCGCGTCCAAGGCTTGCATTCACCTTCATCACGATATGGTGGTGTGTTCCGAACTGTACGCGAAAGGTATTTTGCAAATCGGCGATCGCGACCGCTGTTACAGCGTGGCTCGCCTGTTTTTCGCCTATGGCCTGGGCAACGCCGGATACTTTCCTCTCTCCTGCGGCGCCACCACCATTCTGTCTTCCCCGCGCCCCGATGTTGCGTCGATCTACGCCAACATCGAGCGCTACCGCCCCTCGCTTTTCTTCTCCGTGCCCTCGAACTACGTTGCTCTGCTGGCGCATCGGCAGCCCGACGGCAGGGAATTCGATCTCTCCAGTATCCGCCAGGCGGTATCCGCCGGAGAATCCCTGCCCGCCGCGGTTTTCGAACGATTCAAAGAGCGTTTTGGAATCGAAATTCTCGACGGGCTGGGTTCGACCGAAACCTTGCAGATGGTGATTTCCAATACCCCGCGCCAGGCCCGCCCCGGTTCGACCGGCAAAGTTATCCCCGGTTACGAAGCCCGGCTGGTCGATGAAAACGGCGGCGACGTTGCGCCCGGGGAGATTGGCGCTTTGCTCATTAAAGGCGACTCCACGTGTGCCGGTTACTGGAATCAACATGAGAAAACCAAAGCGACCTTCGCGGGCGACTGGTTTCGCACCGGCGACAAATATTATCAGGATGAAGACGGCTACTTCTGGTACGCCGGGCGCAGCGACGATCTATTCAAGGTGAATGGCCGCTGGCTCAGTCCGGCCGAGGTGGAGGCCGCGTTGATCGCCCATCCTGCCGTTCAGGAGGCGGCGGTGATCGCCCGTGAAGATGGCAGCAGGCTCACCAAACCGGTCGCCTACGTCGTCCTAAACGATCAGTTTGCGCCGGACGAAAAATTAGCCCGCGACCTGCAACAGTGGGTCGTCGACAGGTTGGGAGCCTACAAGCGCCCGCGCTGGATTGAATTTCTACCCGAGTTGCCGAAAACCGCCACCGGCAAACTGCAGCGTTTTAAGTTGCGCGAATGGCAGGCGGGGAAGCGGTCGGAGCATGAGTAGAAAGCCGTTTCAAACCACCGGCTGAATTTGCCGATAAATCTTCAGACTGAGCGTCTATGTTCTAAACGCGCGTCTCGATTCGAGACATTCATTTCGATACTCGACGTTCCCCTCTACAACGGCGCGCGTGGCTCAGCCTCTGTTTTACCCGCCCCATGCGCCAAGGCAAATGTAGCCAGACCGCATAAACACTCGCCATTTCGTGAGAATTCTCCGCACAAAGATTTTTCTTCCCGTGCCCGTTACTTGCGTAAGTTACAAGTGGCACCGCGGATGCCCACTATCGCCTTCTCAGGTCGAACCACGCCAGGTTTGCGTCTCACCTTGTGATGCAAAATGTGGCGCGATTCTGGGCAAAACGAAATGAGGGTAGGATCAATGGCTTCGAAGCGCGTCACGTCGTGGTTTTCCGCCGTATTGCTCGTCTTGCTGTGTGGGATAAACGCATCTTTCGCGGCAACACAGGGCCGCACCAGTTCTTCCCCAACGCAGACACTCTCGCCCCTTCAATTTTCTTCGCAGTTGCAAACCAAAGCGCGGGCTCACCGCCGCGGTCCGGTTACACCCGGAGAACTCGCAGTTCAGGCTCCTCGTACAAATGCGGCAAAATCGCGCCCGTTTATCATTCCTCCGGCGCCCCAGGGCGCGATCTTCCTTTCGGCCATCGACTATGACACGGCCGGTCAGAGTACCCGCGCCGTCGCCGCCGCCGATCTCAACCACGACGGCAAAATCGACATGGTCACCGCCGAGGGCTGCACCAACAACTGTGCCAGCGGCGGAATCAGCGTATTGCTGGGCAACGGTGACGGCACTTTTCAAACGGCCGTCGCATACAGTTCGGGCGGCGAGGACGCTACCGCCGTCGCCATTGCCGACCTCAACGGCGACGGCATTCCTGACGTGGTGGTGGCCAACGATTGCGCCAGCAACAGCAATTGCAACAACGGATCACTGAGCGTTCTGCTGGGCAACGGCGACGGGACCTTCCAGCCTGCGGTCAGCTATATCTCCGGCGGACAAGGTACGCTCGGGCTTGCCCTGGCAGACGTGAACGGCGACGGATTTCTCGACCTGATCGACGCCGACAATTGCGCCGCGGGCAATTGCAGCAACGGTTCGGTCAGCGTCTTCTTGGGCAACGGCAACGGGACTTTTCAAAACCCCGTCACCTATACCCTGGGCGCTGAGGGGGCCGTGTATGTCGCAGCCGGCGATCTCAACGGCGACGGAAAGCTCGATCTGGCCGTGGTCAGCTCTTGTGTCAGCAGCAGCACCTGCGCCAGCGGAGGACTCTCCGTTCTGCTGGGCAACGGCGATGGCACCTTCCAGGCTGCGGTCACTTACAGCACCACCGCTCCTGATGCCACCGGGGTGGCGATTGGCGACATCAACGGCGACGGCCATATGGATCTGGCGGTCAGCAACTCCTGCAGCAACAGCAATAATTGCGACGCTGGTTCCATCAACATCTTTTTGGGCAACGGCGACGGCACGTTCCAGGCTGCCGTGGGCTACGGTTCGGGTGGCAACAACGCGGCTGGTATCGTTCTCACCGACATCAATGGCGACGGCAAACCCGATGTGCTGGTCGCCAACGTGGTCGACCTGAACGGCAATTGGATGGATGGCGCGGTGGCCAGCGTTCTGTTGGGCAACGGCGACGGCACCTTCCAGACGCCCGTCACCTATGCCGCCGGCAATTACAGCGCTACCTCGATTACGCTGGCCGACGTGAACGGCGACGGCAACCCGGACATTCTGCTGGGCAGCAACTGCGCCGACAACTACAACTGCCTCACCGGCGCGGTCGGAGTGCTGCTCGGCACCGGCACCGGCGCCTTCCAGGCTGGCATCAGTTACAACAGCGACGCCTGGGCCACCTACTCTGTCGCCATGGCCGATGTGAATGGCGACGGCAAACTCGATCTCCTGCTGGGCAATGAGTGCAACAACGCCGTGAGTTGTAACAGCGGCGTGGCCAGCGTTCTTCTGGGCAATGGAGACGGCACCTTCCAGCCGGGGGTCGCTTACAACTCGGGCGGACTGAATTCGTTAGGCATTACCGTGGGCGACGTGAATGGCGACGGCAAGCCAGATCTGCTGTTGGCCAACGAGTGCACCGACAATAACTGTACTGTCGGCTCGGTCAGCGTGCTGCTCGGCAACGGCGACGGCACCTTCCAGCCCCAGGTCAGCTACTCTTCGGGCGGAATATACACATACTCCATCGTACTCGGCGACGTGAATGGCGACGGCATTCCCGATCTGATCGCCGCCAGCCAGTGCAGCAACAGCAACTGCACCAACGGCGAGGTCAGCGTTCTTCTGGGTAACGGCGATGGAACCTTCCAGTCGGCTGTCCCCTACAACTCAGCCGGCTTTTACACCTTCGCGGTGGCGCTCGCAGATGTCAACGGCGACGGCAAGCTCGATATCGTTCTCGATGACGAGTGCAACAATAACAGCAGTTGCAGCAGCGGCGTGATCAGCGTGTTGTTGTCCAATGGCGACGGTACATTCCAGCCCGCCGTGGGTTATAACTCGGGCGGCGCTTATCCCTTCACCGTGGCGGTTGGAGATGTCAACGGCGATGGCAAACCGGACGTGGTCGTCTCCAACCAGTGCGGCAACACCAGCAACTGCAATACTGGTGCTCTGGCGGTTTTGCTCGGCAACGGCGATGGCACCTTGCAGACTGCCACCACCACCACCACGCCGGTGATGGGAGGCCTCCACGGCATGATTTTGGCCGATCTTAACGGCGATCACAACCTGGACGTCGCCTCCGGCGAGGGCAACCTGCTCATGCTGGGCAACGGCGACGGCACCTCCCAGGCTCCACTCGCACTCGGAGCGACCGGAGCGGGTATCGCCATCGGCGACGTGAACGGCGACGGCAGGCCCGACATTGCTGTCGGCGGAGTCGTAGTCCTTCTCAACATCTCGACGGGATGGACTTTCCCCACCACCACCGCCCTCACCAGCACCCTGACGCCTTCCACCTACGGTGCTTCGGTCACGTTCACCGCAACCGTTGGCGCGCAGGTCACTGGAACTCCGACCGGCACCGTCACCTTCAGCGATGGCAGCAACACTCTCGGATCCGGCACTCTGTCCGCCGGTACCGCAACCTATTCCACCTCGACTCTGGCCGTCGGCTCGCACTCCATTACCGCGACCTACTCCGGAGATTCCAACTTCGTGGGAAGCGTCTCGGCCAGCTTCAGCCAGGCCGTTCAGCAGGCCGGCACAACTGTAGGATTGAACGCGCCGGCCACCGCCAACGTCAATCAGAGCGTCACCTTCACCGCAACCGTGTCGCCTCAAACCTCGGGCACTCCAACCGGGACGGTCACGTTCATGGATGGTTCGACACAAATTGGCAGCGGCAGCCTTACCGCCGGAGTCGCCACTTTCTCCACTTCCTCCCTCGCAGCCGGTGCGCACAGCATCACGGCCGTCTACGGCGGAGACAGCAACTTCACCGGCAGCACATCCAGTGCCTCCAGCCTGACTGTGACCGCGGCCGGCTTTACTCTCTCGTCTTCCGCGTTGTCGTCGGCTTCCGTCATGCCCGGCAGCTCGGCGCAATCCACCATCACCATTACCCCATCGGGTGGACTCGATCCTTCCTCGGTCAGTCTGACCTGTGCGGCTTCACCGGCCGTAACTCCCGCCGTCACTTGTTCGTTGGGATCCATTACAAGCGGGCAAGGGGTGGGATCGGCCACGCTCACAGTAAGCACCACCGGGCCGCATTCCGCTCTGGTCCCGGGACAGGAGCGCACGGGCAGGCTGCTGATGTATGCGCTTCTTCTGCCCGGATTGTTCCTCTGCGGCGCAGGCATCAATAAACCGAACCGCAGGAAGTTTCTCGCCTTTGCCTTCGTCTGCCTCATTCTGACCGGCTGCATGTTCCAGGCGGCTTGCAGCAGCGGCAGTTCGTCAACCACCAACAATAGCCCCGGAACTCCGGCCGGCACTTACACGGTTACGGTAACCGGAAACGCCAGCGGCGTGCAGCAGACCACCTCGGTCTCGCTGACCGTCCAGTAATCAGACGGTGACCCCGCGCAAAACATCGCGCGGGGTCACCATCTTCTCCTCTCGCGCGACATCCCGCCTCATTATTCCCCGCGCCGCAGGCAATCGACCCCTGTGCCCCTCAGTGCCCTCTGCGGTTAAAAGCCTTTGACTCCGCCGCGTCACCGGCACTGCACTTGCCGCCGAATTATTCCCCGCGCCGCCGGCAATCGACCTCTGTGCCCCTCAGTGCCCTCTGTGGTTAAAAGCTTGACTCCGCCGCGTCACCGCCATCCCTAATGGCCCATGGGTGGCGTTACTCTGTATTACCCCCTTCTATTACCTTCCCCCACGTTCTTGCGATTGTGCGACTTAGGGCCTCAACGTACTCTTGGGTACATGAACCCCAGAACATATCGCTCAAGCAACCAAATTGAAGTTTCCACCTCAAACTTTCGCGGCGGGATCACCAAGGCTCTTCTGGCGCTGATGGCGGTTTTTGCTCTACCGGCCCTCGGCGCCGCCAAGGACCTTCCCGAAGCGCCCAGCGCCGTTGCCGCTGAGGCGTCGCCCGCCTACTTCGTTTCCCAGAGCGCGCCGGTCGTGCGCGCGACGCAGCCTTCGGTCGAAACCAGGCCGGTCGACCTGAAATTTGTCAGTCTGGCGCTGATCTCCACGGGCAGCACTTTCGCCGATTCCTACACCACAATGTTTGCTACGCAGAACTGGCTGGCGGGGAAGAAGGGCGTTTGCAACATGGAAGTCGAATCGGCCTACCTTTATGGGACCCATCCCACTGCGGCCCGCAGCTACGCTGTCGCCTCGGTAAAAAGCGTGGGCGCCATTGCGGCCGCGTATTACCTGCGGAAGCACCACAGCCGGATCTGGGGCCTGCCTTTGCTGGCCAATTCCGCCATCAGCCTTCAGGGCGTCACGCAGAACATGATCGCCTGCAACTAAAGCATCTGCCGGCAGCGGACCGGCATTTACGGGCCGCGCCCCCTGTGATCCCCAGTGCCCCCTGTGGTTAAAAGCCTCTGACCTTAACCACCACTGACTCCCGACGGAGCACCACCATCGATTGAACGACGATCGGGAAGAACGATCTGAGGGAACAGCCGCTCAAAGAACCACGCGGGATCTGCGCACGAAGAAGAAGATGCTGAAGAAGGATGATGAAGGGAACTGGAGCTACTTTTAGTTGCCCGGTCCGCTCGCGTCAAAGACCGGCATCTCGGCTTTTTCCAGCTTGGCCAGTTCAATCGCCAGCCAGTTTTCCAGAAGGTTCAGGTCCTCGTCAGGAACGTAACTGAATCGCACCCCCGCCCGGCCGCTGGCGTTCGCATTCGCAATTCTTCCCGTCGCATGAATCGTGTCCGGGTAGCCGGGCAGCGAAAATTGCGCTGCGACTTCCTGATTCAACTGCAAAGCCTGTTTGCATTGCAGGGCGATGCCGCCCACACTCACATCGCTGATTCTTGCCTCAAAAATTTCCTGACCGCCCACGCGCGCTTTAACCGGCAGATCCACCGAAACGCGCGCCGAGCGCCGCCGATTCTGAAGCATGGTCCCGTACGCTGCGCGCATGCAGCGGTTCGCAGCCTCGCGGTCGGCCGGTTTCAGGATCATAAAATTTGCCCCTACCAGAAGCGCGTGCGTCTCCGATCCCGCATTCACCATCGCCACCACCGTCGAGTTGCTGTTCGGTGAAGACTTGCGCACCGCGCGCACCACCCGCGTCGGGTCCGATACCCCATCCCAGTCCACGATCACCGTGTCCAAACGGCGGTGAGTCACTGCGTCCAGGGCGGAGCCGATGTCGTCGCAGACCTGCGCTTCAATCGCGAAGGTCCCCAGAATCTGGTTCATCACCGAGGCGACCTGTTGGTCCTTCGTCAAAAGCAGGCCATCCAGATGGATCTGTTCACTCATAAAAGTTGCTCGTGGCAC
>DATLKM010000011.1:0-3563 GCA_035538435.1 Binatia bacterium | reverse complement strand
GTATCTTTCCTTTCTCTTTTGCAAAGTTGGCCCGAGACCTTGTTTCTTGTGCAGGCTTGCAGGCGGCCCGCGCCATTTCTCTCCTTTCTTGGGCCGCCTGCCAGCCGCGGATTGCGTGCCGCCTCGGATTACGTCACGCCTCCAGTCCCATTCGTGATCCAGAACTCAATCAACCGGGTTATGCCGGAGACTGCCAGCAATCCAGCTGCTGCCGCGAGCCACCGGCCGACGCCCCGCCCATGCAGCCAGGAAACGACCGCGCCAACAACTGCGCCGCCGGCTCCCACTGGAGCGATGACGTTGCCAATCCAGTTGATAAAGTTCAGGAAAGCGCCTTCCGGCTGTGCCGCAGTCTGCCCTTGAACAGCTACATTGGTTGCCGGCTGACCTCCAAGGTTCTGCGCCCAAACAATCTGGCATCCCAAGAGGAAGCAGATCGCTGCCACAGCCAGTCCTCGCCTCCATGTTTCGCCCGTTTGCGCCTTCATGGACTTCGGTCCCCCTTTCTGCTTCTCCGTCTTGTCCCAGTTCGGCGGCGAGAGAAAACGGTGAAGCGCCGGGAAACCTACGGTCACTTTTTTCGTTTGTCAAAAAAGTGAGCTATGCACACCACGGAAACGTTCGGAGGCAATTCAGGGCCTGCGAGGGAGTAATTGATGCGAGACGCCGGATAAAAGGATACGAACCGCTATGTGTGAAAGTTTGAAGAACTCAAGGGTGGTCCAAGTAGGAAAGACGGACTAATTTATGGACAGATCCTCAGGCTGAATTTCGGTTCGCTCGTGCAAAATGCCGGCCGCTTCGAGCGCCTTCCTCTTTTGCTCGATGTACGACTCGTCGTAAACGGTTTCAAGAGTCTCTCCGAGTTCCGATAGGGTCGCTTCGATTTGGGCAAGCCGCGCATCAAAGTCCGTTCTCTCGAAGCGCCATTTTTCGCGGCATACGTAACACTGCCCCCGGTCGTCGAGATTCAAATACATCCGGGCAATTCCATGCTTGTAGAGGTTGATCCCGTTAACGCGCCCCATATACATGAAGCCGGCGCACCGCTCTTCGCCGAGCTTGTCCACGAGCGGCTTCCAATTGGGCTCCATCCCTGAATCGACCTCGCTCCGGCTACTGCTGCGCGCCGCCTGATACGTTCGCTTGCTGTGCCATCTCACTTAGTTCCCGTCTCAGTTGCATCAGCTGGCGAAGCTCCTCGATTGTGGGGAGCTGCGTAATGCTCGCCAGCTGCCTGGCGGGGGTCCGCGATTCTTTCTCGCGTGTTGCAGTCGCCTTTTCCAAAACCACGTAGAACCTCGTATTCCCCGGGACCGTAACCACGATGTTTTGATTGAACGCCAGGCTGT
Source organism: Binatia bacterium (assembly GCA_035538435.1). Taxonomy (GTDB): domain Bacteria; phylum Acidobacteriota; class Terriglobia; order Terriglobales; family Acidobacteriaceae; genus Sulfotelmatobacter. Next base: position 2,211 of record DATLKM010000011.1, on the reverse strand, counting down.
TCAATTCCTGGTCGCCGGCGATTCCAATGTTTGTGGCGATGCGGTCACGCAGCAGCGCGCTTTGCGAGAGCGGCCCGTCGAAGCCTGTTCCCCCTCCCGCGCCCACCAAATACGTTGCGGCAGTGCCTAAGCCCGTGAACGTACGCACCAGGAAACGGGTTCCGGTCCTTCGTCCGCCGACATTGCCCTTGAGAGGTCCATACGCGAGACTCATCGCGGTCGCCTCGATCTTTTCTGAGCTCCCGTCCGGCATTTGAAGTGTGTCGAAGCGGATTCCCACGAAACCGGACCGATCGGCCTGCTGGAGACTACCGATAGCCTTGGCACCCGCGGGAACAACAATTTGGCCGTCTCTTTCGTAGTTGTACTCGATAGCCGCAACAACGGGAGTCTTGATAGCGCTGCTCACAACCGATTCGAGCCGCGCGACGAGTCTGGTCCCAATTGGCAAGTCCAGTGACCGCGCGCTCTGCATTAGCGCTTCTGGTGTGGGTCCCAACTTCGGGTTCGCTGCATTGCTTTGTGAGTTGCGGACAAATACGAGCGAAGGCTTCTTGAAATCCTCCGATGCGGATGACGTAGAGGCGCTCTGGGCTTGTTGTCGCCCTGCGGGATCTGAGAAATCAATCTTGTCCAGAGTGTACGGAGCTTTATTGCCGTCAACCTGAGCTCTTGCAGGCCTGGGCGGAGCGACTAAGGTCGGTTGGATTGGCCGCGCCGTTCTCCCGATATCTTCGGGCGTAACATCTTGAGCCCCTTGTGCCTCCTGTTGCCCGGTTTGCGCGTTCAGCAGAGGTGTCACCGATCCCGGTGCTCCCACGGCCGGCTGGCCCGCTGCCTCTCTGCGCCCCAAGTCCGGTTCTCCCGGCCGTTTCCCACTCGGTGTCTTTTTTCCAGAGTCCGAAGAGAACACGCCCAAAAATAGGAGCAGAACGGCAATTGCGGCCCCGGCGAGAAGAAATAGTGTTCGGCTTCGATCGCGGCCGAGCTCGCGTCTGTTCGTGACGCGTTGCTCGCGCCGTGCCTTGTCGAACGCCTGGCGGAAGATTTCGCGCCACGCCGGACGGGCAGGAGCCTGCCCGTCCTCCAACTGCGACTCTTCGAGGAGGCCCGGTTCCGGCGCTCCAGCGACTTTCTTCTCATTCTCTTCCGTCATTTTTGCCCTCCGGCCGCGTGCTCACTCCGAACCCAATGGGAGCCAACGCCGGGCGGTCAACTGCTCCGGACTCGGCCACCTGCAACAAGAGTGTTTCGTTCGACTGCTTGTACGGCGGCCGCTCAAAGACTACGACACCATCCGCCCGCTCCGCAGGGCCCAAACGGCGCCGGTTTAGGCGAAAATCCAAGACGGGTAACTGCTCCGCAGTCGACCATTTCGCGTGGCGTATCAGCTTCCCCGAAATTGTCCTTCCCCCTAGCTGCACTTGCGGAGGCATCAACAGGATTGGGTGCTTGGTCGGATTCACAACAGAGAACAGCACAACCACTTCCTGACCGCCATCGATGACACGGCCGACTCCGGCGCGAACGTGGTCGCCATTCTCCGCCTGCTCCTCGATACGCTGCCCGTACAGCACTGGCAGCGGCGTGCTTTCTTGTTGCCTGACAAGTTGCTCCAACGCGTCACTTCGAACTTCGTCCGAAGTGGACGCAATACGGTCCGCTCCACGAGGATCTCCGAGAGCCGAAGCCTTCGCCTCCGGTGGGTCCGTGTGTTTCGCGGACGGTTTGCCGTGTCCATTATCGAGTGTGGCCACTCGCTCCAACGGAACTGTTGGACCCACAAATGCAGCGGGGAAGGCCGATGGCGGGATCAAAAACCCGCGAGAAACCTCGTATTTCAGCAAGAAATCGACAGGAACTGGTTCGGGCGAGCTTCGCTCGCCGCGGCTGACCAACAACAAAGAGAATTCCCGGCCACCAGCGATGGAGATCAGAAGATTCGACTGGACTGGTTTGGAGGAGAGAGTCTTAACAAAAACGAGCCGAGGTTCGTGCTCCGAGTGTTCGACCTGAAATGCGGACGGATCACCGACCACGACAGAATTCACTGTGTCCGGCAATCGGATAGCGGTGACGAATCGCGGCGCCACTTCCACTACGGCGACTTTTTCCCGAAGTTCCGTTTCAGTAGCGACTCGCGGCTCGACCGTTGGGATCTGAGCGGATGCCTTGGTGGTTCCAAGGACGAGGGACAAGAGACTAATGCCG
>DATLKM010000010.1:0-4326 GCA_035538435.1 Binatia bacterium | reverse complement strand
CAAGAACCCGCTATGCGCCTCGGCCTGCGCTACGTGCGCGGGTTGCGGGAAGAAGCAGCCCAGGCGCTGGTGCGAGAACGTGAGCGCGCCCCGTTCGCTTCCATTCACGATCTCGCCCGCCGCGTTCCGGAGTTGCGCAAGGACGAACTCACTACGCTGGCGGAAATCGGAGCGCTGAACAAGATCAATTCACCACAGAGTCACAGAGACACAGAGAAGGGCAAAATAATAGAAAAAGTATTGGGGAGAGAGACAGTCTATCCAGCAAGCAAAGAGCTTGAGCTCGCCCATCAACGATCAATCGAGAATCCCTCCGTGCCTCTGTGCCTCCGCGGTAGAAATCCCTTTCACCGCCGCGACGCGCTGTGGCAGGTGGAGCGCGCGGTGCGGGCTTCGGGGCCGCTGCTCGAACAAAATGCCGAGCCTGACGCGCCTTCTCCGCTTGCGCCCATGACGCACGAAGAGCGCCTGGTCGCCGATTTTCACGGCACGGGGCTCACGGTTGGTCCGCACCCCATGGCTTACCGCCGGGAGTGGCTCAACGCCATGGGCATTCGCCGCGCCAGCGAACTGCGCGATTTGCCCAGCGGCAAGCGCCTGCGCATCGGCGGCAGCGTGATTGTCCGCCAGCGCCCGGGCACGGCAAAGGGTTTTGTGTTTCTCAGCCTGGAAGATGAAACCGGAGTGGCCAACGCCATCGTCACGCCGGATCTGTTTCATCAGAACCGGCTGCTGCTCACCAGCGAGCGGTTTCTGGCCATCGAAGGTATTTTGCAGAACCAGGACAATGTAATCTCAGTCAAAGCCGAGCGCGTGCAGCCTTTGTTTGTGACGAAGGCGGAGACGGTGTCGCATGATTTTCACTGACGGACTCGTCCGCGATAACGCTACGCCGAAACTCCAGCCGTTGCGCCGCTTGTGGAAGCCGGAACCGCTCTTTTTGCGGCCCATTCCCGCAGGGCGGCGATTTCCTCGGCCCGGGTAACGGAAAGCGGAACCGTCTGCCGCAAAGCCTCCACGATCGCCTGAGTTGTAAGCGGCTGTTTGGCCGCATAGGCCGCGTAGAGCGCGGTTTGCAGCGCAGCCTCGATCTCCGCGCCGGAATATCCGCGAGCGGCTGCGGCGATCTGATCGAGGTCGAACTCCGCGGGGCTGCGCTTTTTCTTGCCGAGCTGGATGGCGAGAATCTGCTTCCGCTCGGCTTGATGGGGAAGATCGACGAAAAAAAGTTCGTCGAACCGGCCTTTGCGGATCAACTCGGGGGGAAGCGCGGTGACGTTATTGCAGGTGGCGGCCACGAAGACCGGCGCTTTGCGGTCCTGCATCCAGGAAAGAAACGCGGCCAGCAGGCGCGAAGAAACGCCGGCGTCGGCCGAAGCGGAATCGGGGCCGCTGCCGGCGAAGATTTTCTCCAATTCGTCGATCCACAGCACGCACGGCGCCAGGCCTTCGGCGACCTGAAAGACTTTGCGGATGCGCTTTTCGGTTTCGCCGATATATTTGTCGTAGACCACGGAGGTATCGAATTTCACCAGCGGCAGGTTCCACTGGCCGGCAACAGCGCGCGCACAAAGCGACTTTCCGCAACCCTGCACGCCGAGAATGATCACGCCGCGCGGCGGCTCAAGGCCGAAGGCGCGCGCCGAATCCTCCCACGCGCCCTGCCGTTTTGCAAGCCACTGCTTCAGATTTTCGAGTCCGCCGACGTTCGCCATGTCGTCAACGGATTCGACAAATTCGAGCATCTCGGAGCGCTTGAGCAGAGTTTTCTTGCTTTCGAGAACATCGCTCACCACTTCAGGAGAAAGCGCGTAACGCGCAACCAGCGCCTGGGAAACGGCGCGTTCCGCTTCTTCTTCGGTCAGGCCGCGAAGATTCTCTGCCATCGCGTCTAATCCGTTGGAGTCGAGTTTTCTCTGCAAGGTGTGCGTTTTCGAAACCCGCACCAGGGTTTCGTCGATGATCTGGCGCAGGCGCGAGTGATCAGGCAGGGGCAACTCGAAAAACTCGACCAGGCTGCGCAGCTCGGGAGGGATTTCGAGTTTCGGGGCGGTCAAGACGACAGTCCTGCGATTGGCGGCGAAGGTTTGCCCGACGTCGCGCAGGCGGCGCACCACCACGGGATCATCGAGGTGGCGATGAAGGTCCTTCAAAATGAAGACGGCGTCGATGGAAATGCTCTCCAGATTGGAGAGCATCTGCGCCGGCTCGCGGCTGTTATAAAGCGCCTTGGCATTCTGCTCAATCGATTCGGTTGGGGCGTAGGCGCCGGAGGACGCGTCTTGCCCGAGCACGAGTTCTCCCACGCTGCTGCCGCAACGCATCAGGCCGCTGGCGACGCTCCATTCGAAGGCGGCGAGGTTCAACGCGGTGCAGGCGGCGCGAACCATGCGCACGGCACGCAGTTCCTCCACGGTCTCCATGGCGACAATGGGCGTGGAAGAGTCGATCAGCACCTTGAGGCGCGGCAAAGCGTCGGCTGGGTGAGAGGCGGCCATCTATTTGACCGGAAAAAACTTACTCGCCTATAATAAGGAATTCGGACCCACCCGAATATCCCGCTGTACACACGAAGGTAACGAAGCTCAATGGCAAATCATTTTTCGGCGCTGAAGCGCGCCCGGCAGACCACGAAACGAACCGCGCGAAACCGCGCCAACACCTCCCGCCTGCGCACGGCGTTGCGGACGCTGCGCGAAACCATCGAAAAAGGCGACAAGCAGGCCGCCGAGCAGACCTACCGCTCCACCGTTTCCGCGCTGGACAAGGCGATTCAGAAGGGGTCGCTGCACGAGAACACCGCCGCGCGTTACAAGTCCCGGCTGGGCGCGCGCGTTTCCGCCATGAAGTAGAAACGATAATCGTTTCACAACTTCGGGAGCAGAAATCCCGTGTGCAGTTTGTGTTCGGCGAAGGGCTCGCCGAACTGAGCGGATAGTAACGCCTCTTCTCTTTTCGCTTTAATCCAAAAGCCGACAATAATTACGGCCACTCCCAGGGCGCAGCGCCAGCGGTCGATGGCGAGCGCAGATCCGATGGCCGCGAGATCAAGCCCGGAGTAGATTGGATGGCGCAGCCGCGCGTAGGGCCCGGTGCGGACCAGTTTGTGATCTTCTTTGATGGTGATGCGGCCGCTCCAGTATTGGCCCAGATGATATCGCGCCCAAATGGCCAGCGCGATTCCCGCCCATACCAGCGCCACACCCGCAAGCCGCGGCGCGGCCGTAGGTGGGAAGATGTGGCGCGAGAGCGAGCCGATGTCGGCATCCGTGCTGAAAAGCAGAACGAAACCGGTTATCTCCATGAACATGATCCCGTAGCGAGCGGCGAAGGACTCTTTTCGCGCGGTGCGTTTGGTGTTCAGCGCGCTGAGTATCCAATACGCGAGGAAAATGATCCACGGGATTTCCACCAGGTAGCGTGAATTCACACCGGCAATTGCTCCTGCATCCAGCCGGGGACTTCGATTTTCGGCTCGGCGGTCAGGTCCATGATGAGCCGCTCGAGCACCATGCGCTTGCTCACAGGATTGGAGCGAACGGCAAGGTCGGCCTTGGCAATCAGACGAATGCCGCGCGTGAGGTCGCGGCGGGATTTGTAGCGGCGGGCTTGTTTGATGATGTCATCGGCGGCAAACGGCGGGACGCGGAAGCCCTGCCACAGCGCCGCCCACAACATGCGCTGATCGCGCACATTGCGCTCGAGGATGATCAGCATTTGCCGGAACGTTTTCGCCAGCATGTAGATGTGGCCGATGGAAGCCTCTTCCCCCTCTCCGGAGGAAAGGATGGCGTCGAGCACTTCCAGAGCGCGCACGCGGTCTTTGGAGGAAATCGCATCGGTGAGTTCGTAGAGCGAACGCTGCTTGGCGGCGAGCACCATGGTTTCCACGTCGCCCAGCGTGATGCGCCTTTTTTCTCCGACATATAACATGAGTTTCTCGATTTCGTTCGAGATCATCATCATGTCGCCGCCCAGCGAGTCGACCAGTTCGCGCGCGCCATCCGGCTCGATCTTCACGCTCTGACTGGCGCAGAAATCGGTAATCCAGCGCATGGCCTCGCCTTCTTCCACGCGCGCCAGCTCGACAATGCCGCAGTACTGGCCCATGGTTTCGCGGATGCGCTGGTAGCGTTCCTTGTCCTGCATTTCCATGCGGCGGACGTCGGCAGGAATGCTGATGTGGTCGGCCACGAAAATCAGCAGGGCGTCGGGATTGGGATTCTTGCAGTAGTCCTCGATGGCGGCGAGTTTCTCTTCATTGGATCCCCGGCCGAAAAGATTCTTCACCCCGCGCACGAAGAAGACCTGAAACGGCGCCATGAG
>DATLKM010000009.1:0-24693 GCA_035538435.1 Binatia bacterium | reverse complement strand
TTTTCGGGACCTTGAAGGTGAGATCGTAAAGGGCTTTTTCGCCGAATCCGTTCAGGTTGGGATACCAGGAAGTGCGCCCGCCCACGTAGTAGCTGCCTTCCCCAGCTTCATCCAGAACATTGTCGCCAGCGTATTCGACGTGGATGGTCGTCTCTTTTCCCATTGGCGGAGCGGCAGGGAAGATGGCATAAAAGGAACCGTCTTCTTTGCGGCTTTCCTGAATGAAATAGAGGTCCTGGCCGCGATCGTCCAGCACGCGTGTGACGCGCAAGTTGGGGAGCAGGCCGAATTTCAGGACACGCTCGCCGCTGATCAGCGGCTCGATGCTGATATCGGCGCTGCTGAACAGGTGACCGTTTTTGGCTATGACGGTTTCGATCTTGTAGCGATGCGTGGCGAACAGCCGGCGGTCTTCGGCCGAGCTGGCCGTCCGCTTTACGTATTCGGCCTTGAGATGCGCGAGATACCAGACGCCGTCGTCCAGGCCTTCGGGGTTGAAATTGACTAAGCCGACTTCTTCGGGAGAATCGATCTGAGGGAGTGCGCCCACACGATGGCGAACGAAAAAGCGCAGGTCCTTGTGTTTTTCGCCGCGGATGTAGGCGTTGAAAAATTCCGGATGGGCGGGATTGTATATGGCGGCGAGAATGTCGGCGTCGATATTGTCCATGGTTTCGCCGTGCAGCAGGTGTTCGCTGAAACCGAGCGCGGGCTGGCGGCGCTGGCGCATTTTTTCCCGCCAGCGGTTCAGGACGGCGGCGGCCTCAGCGGGCGGTTCGACTTCATCGCGAACCCCAGAAAGGAAATTTAAATGCACACCCGCACTGAAACGGAAGACGGCTTCGTTGAAGTCTTCATTGACTTCGTCAGCGCCGGTGCGGCGGTTGAGTTCGCGGACGTCGAGCGGAAGCAACGGCTTCAGGATGAAATGGCCATCGCCGATAAAAACAGCGCCGGTCACGACTCCCTGGACAGGGCGCAACATCGTCAAAGTTCCCTTGCGGAACTGAAAAGTGCCTACGTCAGACGTAAGTGTGAAGTTTTCCAGGCGAAAGGTATGGCCAAGACCCAGGTTACGAAGTTCCCGATAGACCGGATCGGAGTTGGCATAAGCCAGGCTTTTTCCGGCGACGGAGATGCTGACTTTTTCTTTGGCGATGGCGAGGGTGAGCTGAAGTTCGATCGAGTCGCGGAGATCGACGGTCTTGACGAGAATCTCAAAGCCATCGCGCAAAACCCGGAGACTATAAGTACCCGGGGTGAGTTCGGGCGAGGTGAACTTACCGAGATCGTCGGAGGAGAGGACGATTGGCTGCGGCAGGCCGGCAGCGGAGATTTCGATCCGTGCTCCGGGAATGACGGCCCCGGAGGGGTCCTGCACGACACCGGAGATAGTTCCGGCGAATAAAGCAGAAGGAAGAAAGAAAGCGAAAAAAAGAACTGTTAGTGGAAAGAGCGGGCGGCGGCGAACAGCGCAAAACATGATCGGTCAATATAACAGGAATCTGTGACCGTAAACGGGAACATTTTCCGTGCGGCGCATGAAATTCCTTGACAGTTAATCCCATCTGCCATTAACTAGGTGCCTCGCAAGGTGACGTTCGTTTGGGCCAGTAGGAAACCGGTTACAGTTTGCCGGTTTCAAGAGTGACTGATGGCGGCAAGCTCTGTCACCAGGTCGAAGGCAGCTCTCCATCGGGCCGCGACTGGACTCGTCCGCTTAAGTGCGTCACATCGAAGGGTGATGCCAGTCACCGCGCCCTGCGACGGCACAGGGGAACCTTTCATACTGTCGTTCGCACGGTCTCAAAAACTCCCACGGAGGCTGTCCTGTGAAGAAAACCGTCTCGCTTTTCCTCCTCTTGGCCTGCGTTGCGCTGCTGGCGGTGCCCGCCATGGCCCAACAACAGGAAAATCATCCCAACAACCCGCTTGCTCAACTGCTCCAGACCAAAGGAATTTTGTCAGCCGAGGAACTGGCGGCGATCAACCAGGCGCCCACGCAGGAAGAGGCCGATGCCCGGCTGGGTCAACTGCTGGTGCAAAAAGGATTGATCAGTTCCCAGGAATACACGGCCGCAGTCTCGCCTGCGGCAACCGTTATGCCCGTGAGTGCGGCAAACGCCCAGCCACGGCTCACCAATGCGGTGCTGCAACAACCGCAGTACCAGAATCCGCCGCGGGCAGGGCAAACGCCTGCGGGATTGCAGGCACAAGACAACGGCCCGACCGTGATTCCCGCGGTGCTACCAACCCGCGCGCTGCCCATCGATGTTCCCAAGCAGGGCGGGATGATTCCCGACATCCGCCTGGGCAGCGGCGCGAACATGAAGATTTACGGCTTCTACAAGGCAAGCGCTATTTCCGACACCGCCTCGAGTGGCGGGCCCACATTCGGCAGCCAGGATTGGCCGCTTCCGCTTTTGATTGGCGGTGACACCGGTCCAACGCCCGACCCGCAGGTCCACTTGAAGGCGCGCAGCTTCCGCATCGGCATGCAGACCGAGTGGGTGCCAAAAAATTCCGGCTTCACGATTACGGGGCGGGTGGAAGGCGATTTCGAAGGCGACTACACCGACGTGAGCAATCGCAACATCAGCTCAGTGCGTTCCAACCAGTTTTCGTTGCGCCTGGCATGGATGCGGCTGGACCACAAACTGGGCGAGCTGCCGTGGTTTGCCGAGTTCGGCCAGGACTGGTCCCTGCTGGGCTCCTCCACCTTGCCCAACCTTTTTGAAACGACGGGTCTGGGCGTGGGCATGGGATCGCTCTACGAGCGCATTCCCCAATTCAAGACGGGGGTGCAATTCCACGCGGGCGATTTCAAGATCCAGCCGGAATTTGCGATTGTGCTGTCCGTCGCCGGTTCATCGGGCCTGACCACCGATCAGCACATCCGCTTCGGCGATCGCGCGGGAGCGGAGTCGGACCAGCCGGGCGAGGAAGGCCGGATCGTGTTTCAGAAACCACTGACGCATCATTGGGCGGGGGTTGCCCCGGCGCAACTGATCTTCAGCGGTCACCACTCGCGCATTTCGGAAATCATTCCGCACGCGGCACAGGCGGCTTCAAGTTACACGTTTACCTGTACCGCCCTCCCCTGCACCATCACCGTACCTACGCCGCTGACCAATCTGAACACGCCCGCGGTTGGCTTCAACACGACAGAATCGGTTATTGGAGCAACGAACTGTCCAGAAGCCTCCGGCACGTGCACGCTGGAGCAGTTTTATGCCAAGGGCGCACAACTCAGCAATCCGCAGAACATTTACACCGCCGAACTGCAGCTGCCCACGCCGTGGGTGACGCTGGTGACGAAGTTCTACCGCGGAAACGATATGCGGTTTTTCTTCGGCGGACAGTTGAACGATGTGTTCTCGAACCTGCAAACACTGGTCGATCCCGGCAGTGTTCTCACGGGGATATCAGAAAGCGGGCGCTCCATTCTGTTCGGCTGCGGGGGCGCGACCACGGCCGGCCAGCCCGCTAACACCATCAATTGCCAGGGAACTCCAATCGGCGCGGCAAAGCTGCAGCCGATCGGCGGAACCGGCGGGTTCGCCGAGTTGAATTTCCCCCTCTCGCGAATCTTCAACGCCAATCCCGAGGGCCACAACTCGGGATGGATCCTGCACGTGCAGTGGGGGACGGACCGCGCCAACTATGCCGATGCGCAGCACGGGAACCACCTTGGCCGCACCGACCTGGACACGGTTTCGCTGACTTACCGGCTGAACCGCTGGGTCACGTTCGTGCACGAAGCCAGCTATATCGTGACGTTCACGGCCAACAACCATGAAGGCGGCGTGATTACGCCGGAATACTTACCGTTTGCCGGCGGCGTGACCCGGCAGGCGCACAACTGGCGGAACGAGTTCGGACCCATCTTTACGTTCTAGCTGTTCCATGGTTCGGATTCGCTGGACCTGAAGTGGAAATGCGCCAGAATTTTCTGGCGCATTTTTAATGCCGGGCAGCGATGCGGGCTCAGTATTTGACAATCGCGGCGAAAGACCTGGCGTCGAGCGAGGCGCCGCCAACCAGTGCGCCGTCGATTTCCTCCTGGCTCATCAGTTCGCGGGCATTGTCGGGCTTGACCGAACCTCCATAGAGAATGCGAAGCTGGGCGGCGAAGTCTTCTCCGAAGACTTCGGCGGCTTCGCGGCGAATCACAGCATGGGCTTGCGCGGCGATTTCGGGGGTGGCGGTTTTGCCGGTGCCGATGGCCCAGACGGGTTCGTAGGCGACCACGAGTTTGGCCGCCTTCTTGGCGGAAACGGCGTGAAAGGCGCGAACGCACTGGCGGCGGAGAACGTCATCGCATAATCCGGCTTCGCGTTCTTCAAGCACCTCGCCGACGCAGCAGATCGGTGTCAAACCGGCTTCCAGAGCGGTTTTCAGGCGCAGGTTGACAGTGTCGTCGGTTTCTCCGAAATACTGGCGGCGCTCGGAATGGCCGACGATGACATGGGTGACGCCGAGGGAGAGCAGCATGGGCGCGGAAATTTCTCCGGTGTACGCGCCTTCCATTTTCCAATGAACGTTCTGCACTCCGATGGCGACGTTCGATCCCTGCGCGGCTGCGACAGCGGCATCGACGGAAGTGTAGGGCGGGCAGACGGCGATTTCATCCCGATCGTGGCCGGCGACCAAGGGAAGAAATTCGTGGAAGAAGGCGCGGGTATCGCCGGAAGTTTTATTCATCTTCCAGTTGGCGGCCATCAGCTTTTTTCGCATGGAGGACCTTTCCAGGTTTATCGTGTTCGACGGCATAAGAGCAGGTTCCTCACCGCCGCTTCGCGCCGGTTCGGAATGACATCGGTAATAGACTTATCCAGCGAAAAAAGATGAGGGAAAAGTATGGCTCGCCAACACGCTTCCGCTGCTGGAACTGATGAATTCAATTTGATGCGCTTTGTCGAAGCGCAGGAGCCGGTTTTTCGACAGGCCGTCTCGGAGCTTCGCGCGGGAAGAAAAATGAGCCACTGGATGTGGTTCGTCTTTCCCCAGGTTCGCGGACTGGGACGAAGTCCAACCGCCATTGAGTACGCGATTTCAGGACCTGATGAGGCCCGCGCGTATCTGGCGCATCCGGTTCTTGGCGCTCGCCTGAAAGAATGCACGCAACTTGTTCTAGGAGCGGAAAATCGGTCGGCGGCGCAGATTTTCGGGTCACCCGATGACATGAAGTTCCGCTCGTGCATGACTCTATTTGCCCAGGTCTCTCCGGAAGATGACATTTTCGTCCAGGCGCTGAAGAAATATTTTGACGGAGTGCCGGACCAACTGACGCTGGATCGTATCTAGCTGATCATTTCTTGTCGGTGAGCGCTTCCACGCCCGGGAGTTTCCTGCCTTCCAAAAATTCGAGCGACGCGCCGCCGCCGGTGGAAATGTGCGTGATTTTGTCGGCGACGTTGGCGGCGTGCACAGCGGCGACGGAATCGCCGCCACCCACAATGGAAATTGCGCCGGCATTGTCGGCAATGGCGTGGGCCACGCGGAAAGTGCCGCGGGAAAATCCCGGCACCTCAAACACTCCCATGGGACCATTCCAGACGATGGTGCGGGCGCGGGAAATTTCTTCAGACAACAATTCGATGGTTTTGGGGCCGATGTCGAGGGCCATACGGTCTGCGGGAATCGCCTGACCTTCGCCAATCTGCTGGATCACCGCATTGGCGTCGGGGCGCATGGCGACAACGTGATCGACGGGCAAAAGGAACTTGATATTTCGTTGCCTGGCCTCATCGAGAAGTTGGCGGGCGAGATCGATTTTGTCGGCCTCGAGCAGAGACTTGCCGATTTCCTGGCCTTGCGCTTTCAGGAAAGTGTAGGCCATGCCTCCGCCCACGATGAGCGAATCGACTTTCGTCATCAGGTTGCGGATGACGCCAATCTTGTCGCTCACTTTTGCGCCGCCGAGAATGGCCACGAACGGCGGTTCGGGATGTTCCAGGGCCTTGCCCAGATATTGCAGCTCTTTTTCCATGAGCAGGCCGGCGGCGGATTTGGAAACAAATTTTGTGATGCCGACGGTTGAGGCATGGGCCCGGTGGGCGGTGCCGAAGGCATCGTTGACGTAGAAGTCAGCGAGCTTGGCCAGTTGCCTGGAGAAAGCTTCGTCGTTGGCTTCTTCTTCGGGGTGAAAACGAAGGTTTTCCAGCAGCAGAGTCTGGCCTTTCTCCAGCTGCGTCGCGACTTCCTCCGCTTCGGGGCCCACGCAATCGGGAGAGAAGCCGACGTTTTCGCCGCGGGCGAGTTCTTTATCGAGTACCATGCGCAGGCGCTCGGCGACGGGCTTGAGGCTCATCTTGGGATTGGGCTTGCCCTTGGGACGGCCGAGGTGTGAAGCAAGAATGAGGCGCGCGCCGTGGCGCAGCGCGTATTCGATGGAGGGCAGGGTTTCGCGGATACGGGTATCGTCCATGACGCGGCCGTCATCGAGCGGAACGTTGAAGTCGACGCGCATGAAAATGCGGTTGCCGTTCAGTGGGAGATCACGGATGGAAAGCTTGGACATGGGCTGGTTCGTCCTCGAGTCCTTCTTGTTTAGCGGGATTTAGTCACATGCCGAGTTTTGCCGGCCGGCAAAAAGCAGGTTCCTCACCCCAGCTTGCGCTGGGGTTCGGAATGACATCAAGAAATAGCGACATCAAGATCAAATGGCCTCGGGAAAACAAATCACAATCCTTTGCCGGCGATGTAGTGAATCAGATCGCGCACGCGGCAGGAGTATCCCCATTCGTTGTCGTACCAGGAGATGACTTTGACGCAGTTTCCACCAACCACCAATGTCATGGGCGCATCGACGATCGAGGAGCGCGAGTCGCCCTTGAAATCGGACGACACCAGTTCATCCTCTTCGTAGCCGAGGTAACCCTTGAGCGGGCCGCTCTGACTGGCCTTTTTTAACGCCGCATTCACTTCTTCTCTTGTTGTCTTCTTTTCCACCCACGCAACCAGGTCAACCACCGAAACGTTGGGAGTTGGCACGCGCATGGCGAAGCCGTCGAGTTTGCCCGCCAGATCAGGGATGACCAGCTTCAGCGCTTTCGCCGCGCCCGTGGAGGTGGGAATCATGTTGATCGCGGCCGCTCGCGCCCGGCGTAAGTCTTTGTGCGGGAAATCAAGAATGACCTGATCGTTGGTGTAGGAGTGGATGGTGGTCATGGTTCCGCTGACGATTTTGAATTCGTCGTTCACCACCTTCGCGATTGGCCCAAGGCAATTCGTGGTGCAGGATGCGTTGGAAATAATATGGTGCTTGGCGGGGTCGTACTTTTCGTGATTCACGCCCAGCACGAGCGTAATGTCCTCATTTTTCGCCGGCGCGGAGATGATGACTTTCTTCACCGAGCCGCGGAGATGTTTCTTGGCATCGGCGGCGTCGGTGAAGCGGCCGGTGGATTCGACAACGACTTGAGCGCCGACCGACTCCCAGGGCAGCGCCGCGGGATCTTTTTCCTTAAAGACTTTGATCGTTTTGCCGTCGATGGAAATGCTGTCGCTGCCCGCGGAAATATTTTGCGAAAGATTGCCGAGAATGGAATCGTACTTGAGCAGGTGGGCGAGAGTTTTGGGATCGGTGAGATCGTTGACCGCGACGAACTCGAGGTTGGAGTCGTTGAGCGCCGTGCGCAGCACGTTGCGGCCGATACGTCCAAAACCGTTGATGCCGACTTTAATAGCCATTGAGCCTCCGTTCCATGAGAGCCAACTCAGAATTGTTCCGAGCTAATCAGCGAACCCATGATGTTAGCAGGAGCAGGGAACTGAGGTAAATGAGGGTGGCGTGGCTCGAACGGGAAGCAGGTTCCTCACCGACGCTTCGCGTCCGACGGAATGGCATCACTCAAGACTCGGCTTCTGTCCGGGGTTTTCTACGGAAACGTGATCTCTATATATGTGTCGGTGCGGTACCAGACCAGGGGCAGCCGTGCCAGCCAGTATTTGCGGTTGATGGTTTCCCGGGCGTGAGTTTGCTCGGATTCGGGCAGAATGCGTGCGACGGCGGGAAATTCCGGGCCGGTGACTCTGCCGCGAACCGTGCACGGCGCGACGCTGGCTTGCGGATTATTGCGAATGCGTTTTGTTTTGCCCATGTCGCTGCGCGTCATCACATAAATCTTGCCGCCGTCTTCGCCGAACCAGACCGGGGTGGCCACGGCGGCGCCGTTCTTGCGGAAGGTGGTCAGGGAAATGTATTTCTGGCCGTGGAGGGATGGGGGAACTGTGTTGGGCATGGAACTCCTTACTTGAATAGCTGTGAACGCGATCCGACCGATAGCGCGCGTGGTACGCCTGAGCGCGGTGCGATTGATAGTACCGTCCGATCTGTGTTACAAGCCTTTTATGCGCAAATGGATGCGCGAGCGCCTGCAGCGCCGCAAAAAAAAGACCAGCGAAACCCCCGAACCTGCACCACCTCCGCTACAGCCTGCATATTTCGAGGCCGGGCAGCCCGAATCGGTCAGTGAGCCGGATTCTTCCGAGCCGGAAGTTCCACAAGTTGTCCCATCCGGGGAGGCGGAGCCGGAAACGGCCGCGCCGGACGGAGAAGACTCGTCGGACGCCACCGGTTCCCGCAGGCAACCGGCGCGTGGCCGGCGCCGGCGCGGAGGCAGGGGCCGCGGCGGTCGCGGCCGCGAGCAAGCGGTGGCACAGGCGTTTGCTCCCAAGGGCGCGATTTCCACGCCGGCAACGGAACCCGAGTCAACTCCGATCGAAAATGAAGAGCAGCCTCCCGACTCGGAGTTTCCCGAAGCTGCCGCGCAACCCGCGCCGTCTCGCGCCAGTGCCGCGGCGATTCCGGCCGCGCCGCAACGCCCTCCCAAGGGAATTGTTGTGCTGGCCATTGGCCTGCCGGGATCGGGGAAAAGCTCGTGGTTCAAGCGCCACAACGTGGTGCCGCTGTCGAGCGACTTGCTGCGTTCCTTGCTGTTCGACGATGTGCGCGAGCAACGTTATCAGGATCTGGTGTTCTCCAACCTGCGTTCCATGCTGAAGGCGCGGCTCATCGCCAAGCGCCCCATGAATTATGTGGACGCCACGAATTTGACGCCGGCCGAACGGCAGCACTGGATCAAGCTGGCCAAAGATTACAACTACGAAGTGCATGCCGTGTTTTTCGACGTGCCGCTGGAAGTTTGCATCGAGCGGCATCAGCGGCGGGACCGGGTCATTCCTGAAGACGTCATGCGGCGCATGTCCGCCAAACTCAAGCCGCCTGCCTTTGAGGAAGGGTTCGCGAAGATCACGGTGGTGCGGGTGAAGAAGAAGGAGCCGGCGGCGGAGGCGTAAGCATAAGACGCGTAAGACGCGTATCGCCGGACAAAGCGAAAGCCGATTTCCTGACTTCGCTCGAAGTCCCCGCGTTAACAATTTTTCGGGAGGTTTTGTCCCTCCGCGACAGCGCTTTCAGCCTTTGAGATAGGGCAGCAGTTGCTTGAAAGCCTGCGAAGAAGAGCAACGCATGAGTTCGTAGACCATCATTTCTGTGGAAGATATTACCACTCCGGCCGAACGCATTCTCTCCAGGCCGATTTTCCAATTCCATTCTGACCGCGAGCTGACCGCGTCCGAAGCAACATGTACGAGATAGCCTTCGCGCAAACCCGCAAGCGCCGTCTGCATGACGCAGATGTGGCTTTCCATGCCGCACAGAAGCAGTGTGTTGCGATTGCCCGGAAATCGCTTGAGCGCGCCGCAAAAATCGTCGCTGCCAAAACAGGAGAAATGGTCCTTATCAAATCCTTTGGCTTGCGGCAGCAGAGAAGCGATCTCAGGGACGGTCTGGCCGAGACCTCTGGCATACTGCGTGGTCACCAGCGCGGGAATGTTAAGCACTCCTGCCGCGCGAATGAGCAGTTGGGAATTGCTCACCAGTTGTTCCTTGCGAAAAATCGGCGGCAGTAATTTCTCCTGGATATCAACCACAACCAGAACGCACTGTTCCGGCTCAAGCAGGCGGCGCACATCTTCGGCATATTGGATGGTGGGAGTGAAGATTTCGTCTGGGATGGGCAACGGGTCCTCCTGCTGATCCCGATTGTCGCAGAAAATGATCCATTGAGCCCGCTGGAAATGGAGCTTTTTCACATGAGATTCCGGGTTCCGTGGCGAAAGGCGCGGAACCACGCAAGCAGGCGAGATACCTTAGCCGCGAGCCTTGAAGGGGAAGATGGCGTCCTGCTTGGAGGGGATGGGAACGCCGTTGCGTGTGGCGGGCTGGAAGCGCCATTTTTCCAGGGCAGCAAGGCAACGGTTGTCGAGGTCCGAGCCAAGGCTCTGTAATACGGTTTTGCGGACGATTTCGCCGCGCTCATCGATGGTGATTTCGATAATGACTTTGCCTTCGGAGGTGGGCCTTTGCCAGGGATAAACATCGGGATCGGAAGTCGTGACTGGCAGGGCGGGGCGAACTTCGTCGCTGTAAATCGGGCTGCCGGGCAGGGAACCGTAGGGAAGTCCGGCGAGCGCTCCGTGACCGCGATTGGAAAGCGTGGCGGTTTGCGAGTTGTCTTCCTGAGAAGGGGAGAGCGCGCGAGGCACCGCTGACTTCACCGGAAAGGCAGGCTTGAAAATAACTTTTTCGTGGCCCAGCCGCTGCCGGCGATAGACCTGCCTGGCGTTGTCAGGTGAAGTCGTATCGCTGTTGTCGGGCGTCTGGGTTGGGAAGTAGATCCGGGCGACGACGCGGCCCTTGGTTCCCAATCCGGCGGATGAAGGTTGCAGGAGACGGGGCTCGGGCGGGTGCAGCAGCCAGACGAAAAACAGCGCGTGAGCGGCCAGGGATACCGCCAGCGTACGGTGCTGCGAAGCTTGAGGAGGGACCTGCGAAAACATTGGAGAGTTTCTCCTGCCCGTGAAAGGCCTCCGCTTCCATAAGGTTAGACGCGGAAAGGGCACTTTGGTCAAGGAAATTTGGCAGGGCCGGAAACGAAAGGGCGCCGAACTCTTTCAAGGACTGTAAAGCCGCTTTCTTTTTCAACCCGGGTGGAGCATGATGAAAAGCAGGTGCGATGGTTGTTTCCCGGAATAGACTCCGCACTCTTTCGTCTATGATCCGTCCTTCCCAACTCTCCTTTCGACTTGCCGTTGCTCTGTTGGCGTTGGGATGTATTTGCCAGGCGCAGCGCGGCCCCGGTTCGGTGGGGGGCGGTTCTTCGGTAGGCGGAGGACTAAGCGGAGGCGGACGTGCCAGCGGCGTTTCAGTGAAAGACGATTTGAAAGACTTTCACGAGGCCCTTGCTCTGCAGGCTACCGGCCAGCAGGTCAGTCAATTCCAGGCCATGGTGAACAGCGCCGAGGCCGCGGGTAAAGAACTGAAGAATCTGGAACGGGCTGCCACCGGCAACGATGCGAAAGGCTCGCCTCTGGCGCTGGAGCAGTCGATCGAGAAAGCGCGCGATGACAGCCGAAAATTTCTGGATGGCCTCTCCGATCAGCAGAAGACCGGCCTAAGAGAGGTAATACGAAGGCTGAGCCACGCCGATGGCGATCTGGCTCAACAGGCGAGGCAGGTCGATCAGCTGGCAGGCGCGGGTGCTGCCGCGCTGGCCAGCGCCGCCAGAAATCTCGACGCAGCCTTGGCGGGTTTTCGCGCGCAGCAGCAAAGCCTGGGCGAAGCGATGAGCATTCTCAGCCCGGCTGGGGCGGTGGGTACCAGGTTTTTGATCCCGACCGTCAGAACTTCCATCAAATTTCAAAACCAGAGCTTGTTCATTCCAGTGTCGGGGAGTATCTCCGAACCGGCAAATAATGACGGTCCTTTCGAGTTCGAAGCCTCCGAGGACCTGACCGAGTTGCAGGGAAACATAGCCGGTTTGCTGCGCGGTCATGTGGAAAAGGGAATCCGCTGCGGCGATCGCATTTCACTCGTAAACGCGATTCTTACGCCCGCCTCAGCCAATGCCAGGCTGGCTCTCAATTTGCACTACGAGCACTGGGGTTGTTTTGGCGCGGCGGCCAACGAGATTGCCGAAGGCGAGGCCGCGATGGATTTGAAACTGACTCCCTCCGCGGCAGATGGAACACTGCGTTTGGCGATCGACACAACCCGTATCGAGGCCCAGGAGATGATTCAAGAGCGCCTGCGCTCCGGAACCGCGGGCGACGAACTGCGCTCAGAGATTGCCGAGACCCTTCTCGCGGCCATGCAACAGGCGGCAAATGCGAAAACCCTTTTGCCTCCCGCAGCCCAGGATTCCGCCACGCTGACGCGGGCCGCTTTCGATAGCACGGGTTCCGGAAGGCTGATCTTACTGCTGGTGGGTGAGATCAAGCTCAACGCTGCGAAAGCCATAGCTTTGAACGCGCAACTGAAAGGGCAGGCTTTAGAACAAGCGCGTCAGTAGCCCCTCGCACATGCTTTCCGAAATTGGGAAGCCGCTCTAACCGCCCATTTTTCAATATTTTCCGCTACCTCGCCTTATCCCGCGACTTATCCTCGAAACCATTTTCTTCCGGGCAGAATCTAAATACCTGAGTGAACGCAGTAAGATTCCGTAGTTGGGCCCGGGCGTTCACCGAGTAAATTCCGTAAAGACCGAGCTGTGGAAGGTGACCCATGTTGGCGAAGGTTCTGGATGCGTTTTTTGGTTGCCGGCATGCCCGGTATAGTTTTCCTGTTACGATTCGCGGGAACGCTCGCCGTCCCCAGGCCGGAGCGCTGACCGGCACGTACGTCGCATGCCTGGAATGCGGAAAGGAATTTCCTTACGACTGGCAGGAGATGAAGATCATCACTTCTTCGGCCGAGCGTCGGCAGTACGTGGCATCGCTGGCCACCAAAGAAGCCGCGTAGTTTTCAAACCCTACACTGAAGACCGATAAAATCCCGCAGCTGCAACGATTCAAACCAGGCCACTACCCGGCCGCAACCGCGCTGGAGTTTCGCTTTTCAATGGGAACAAAATCGCGTTTTCCGTGTCCCGTATAAATCTGCCGCGGGCGCGTGATTTTCTGCTCCGGATCGTTGATCAATTCCTGCCATTGCGCCAGCCACCCTGCCGTGCGCGGAATGGCAAACAGCACGGTGAACATTTCCGGGGGAAATCCCATCGCCTGATACATGATTCCGGAATAAAAATCGACGTTGGGGTACAGCTTGCGCTTGACGAAGTAGTCGTCTTCCAGAGCGATGCGCTCGAGTTCGAGGGCGATGTCCAATTTCGGATTGCGCCCGGTCACCTGGAAGACTTGTTCCGCGGTCCACTTGATGATTTTTGCCCGCGGATCGTAATTCTTATAAACTCGGTGGCCAAAACCCATCAGCTTGCAGTGGCCTTCCTTCACCCGCTTCACATACGCCGGAACGTTGTTTTTCGAGCCGATTTCGTCGAGCATTTTCAGGACTTCTTCATTGGCCCCGCCGTGTAAAGGTCCGGCAAGAGCGGCCGCGGCCGAAGCCGTTGCCAGGTAAGGATCGCTCTGGGCGCTGCCCACGGTGCGCATGGCGCTGGTACCGCAATTCTGTTCGTGATCGGCGTGCAGTATGAAAAGTATGTCGAGAGCGCGCGCCAGCACGGGGTTCGCGACATATTTCGGCTCCGCCATCTTCCACAGCATATTCATGAAATTTTCGGTGTAGCTGAGATCATTGTCGGGATAGACATACGGGAACCCAACACTGTGCCGGTACGACATGCCGGCCACTGAAGGCACTTTGCCGATGAGCCGCTTAACTTGGAGCAGGCGGTTGCCGGCGTCGTGCACCTGCCGGGCTTCGGGATAAACCCCGGCCAGCGCCGCCACTGAGCTGACGAACATCACCATGGGGTGCGAGTCGTAGCGGAAACCCTCCATGAACTTCTTGGTCGATTCATGCAGCATGGTGTGATGGGTGATGTCGTGCATCCACTGCTTGAGTTCAGTCTGGGTGGGCAGTTCGCCGAAGAGCAACAGATAGGCCACTTCCAGGAACGTGCAACGCTCAGCCAGGACTTCGATGGGATAGCCGCGATATTCCAGAATGCCGCGGTCGCCGTCGATATACGTGATACTGCTGCGGCACGACGCCGTATTCATGAAGGCGGGATCGTAGGTCATCAGGCCAAAATCTTCCGGATCGGTCTTGATCTGCCGCAGATTCATGGCGCGGATGGTGCCGTTTTCGACGGGCACGGTGTAGACCTGGCCGGTGCGGTTGTCGGTTATGGTGAGAGAGTTCTCAGGCATGGAGATGGCTGCTCCTGTGGCGTTACCTTATCAGGCTAACGTACCTTATCGAGTTCCACAACAGAAGGGCTGTGACCGTGGTCACACACGCGGGTGAGAAAGGAAGTGGGAATCGATCTGGTGTCGAGACGCCTGAGCCCAGGTCAAATCCGTTCGGTGCTGCCTAACCTTCATTGACTCTCCCTACCGATCATCCTAAGATTTGAGGCCAAATGATCGGCCAGACCATCTCCCGCTATCGCATTGTCGAAAAGCTGGGTGGCGGCGGGATGGGCGTTGTTTACAAGGCCGAAGACACCGAACTGGGGCGGTTTGTCGCGCTGAAGTTCCTTCCGGATGACATCGCGCGCGATCCTGTGGCGCTGGAGCGCCTCCGCCGTGAAGCACGGGCTGCCTCCGCGCTCAATCATCCGAACATCTGCACAATTTACGACATCGGGAAGAACGGCGATCAATCCTACATCGTCATGGAGTTTCTGGATGGCCTGACCCTGAAGCACAAAATCGCCGGCCGCCCGATGGAAACTGAAGACATTCTGTCTCTATCCGTTGAAATCGCCGATGGTCTTGATGTGGCGCACGCCGCCGGCATCGTCCACCGCGACATTAAGCCAGCCAACATTTTTGTCACCAAGCGCGGACACGCCAAGATTCTCGATTTCGGGCTGGCAAAGGTGACCGCTTCCAACCCGTCGTCGACCGGGAATACGGAAACTGAGGTCACGTCAGACCAGTTGACCAATCCTGGAATCATGGTGGGCACGGTGGCTTACATGTCGCCAGAGCAGGTCAGGGCCGCGGAGTTGGACGCGCGCACGGACTTGTTCTCCTTCGGCGCAGTGCTATACGAGATGGCAACGGGCACGCTGCCCTTCGCCGGCGCCAGTTCGGGCGAAATTCTTGGGGCCATCCTGCACAAGCAGCCGGCGGCGATATCAAGTCTGAACCCCAACACCCCTGCGGGACTCGATCGGATCATCTGCAAGGCATTGGAGAAAGACTGCAAGTTGCGCTATCAGCATGCCGCCGATGTGCGGGCAGACCTGGAACGGCTGAAGCGTGACACGGAGAGCAGGCCCATCGGAGCAGCCACTTCCGCCGACGCACCGACGGCCGCCAACGAAAGCATCCCCCGGCCGGAGTCGAACGAGTCCGGGCGAGTGAAGCTTCGCGGCCCACGTCAAAAGCCGCGTGCGGAATATCGGCCGGGTGGCCGGGTAAGGCTTGCGGGCGCAATGGTCTTCGTCGCTCTCCTCGCCGGCAGCCTGTATTATCGCTCTCACCGCCCCCAGCCCCTCACCGACAAAGACACCGTAGTGCTGGCCGACTTCGACAACAAAACCGGCGATCCGGTTTTTGATGACGCGCTCAAAACCGCGCTCAGTGTTTCGCTAAACCAGTCGCCGTTTCTGAACGTGCTTTCCGACAATAAAGTGGCAGCCACCCTGAAGCTCATGACCCGCCCGGCTGACACCAAGATCACGCCCGACGTGGCTCGCGAGCTTTGCCAGCGTACTGGCAGCAAGGTGTACATCGGCGGTTCGATTGCCAGTCTGGGCAGCCAGTACGTTCTCGGGCTGAAAGCGGTGAATTGTCAGACCGGCGACCCGCTGGCGCAGCAACAGGTCACGGCGAGCGCCAAAGAGAAGGTATTGGATGCGCTGGGTGAGGCAACGTCAAAGGTGCGCGGCGGACTGGGCGAATCGCTGGCCTCGGTGCAGAAGTTGAATGTGCCGCTCGAAGAAGCCACCACATCTTCGCTGGCAGCCCTGCAAGCCTACAGCCTTGGCAGAAGGACTCTTGCAGAGAAAGGCGAGGTTGCTGCGGTGCCTTATTATCAGCGTGCCATCGAACTGGACCCGAACTTTGCCTTGGGTTACCTGGCGGTGGGCGACGCTTACTACAGCATGAATCAGGTGGGGCGGGCCAGCGAATATCTCGTGAAAGCTTTCCAGTTGCGGAATCATGCCAGTGAGCGGGAAAGGCTCAAGATTTCCGCACAGTATTACGAACTGGTGAGCGGAGAGTTGGAGAAAGCGGCACAGGCTTACCAGGAATGGATTGCCGGCTACCCACGCGACGCCGCAGTCCATAACAGTCTTGGCGCCGTTTATGCCGCGCAGGGACGGCACTTCGAAGCGGCGGAAGAGACCCGCGAAAGCCTTCGGCTTGGTAAAGAATTCGCGGACGAGTACAGCAATCTCGCCTCGAGCCTGCTTGCCCTACAGCGGGTCGATGAAGCTGAGCAGACGATCCAGCAGGCGCTGCGGCAGAACCGGGAGAGTCCCGGGTTTCTTGAGGTTCTTTACGCTGCGGCCTTTCTTCGGAACGACTCTACTGCCATGGAGGAACTGCAGCAACGGTTCGCGGGCAAACCGGAAGAGAGCTATGGGCTCTCCCTGGCGTCGGACACTTACGCGTATGCAGGCCATCTCGCCAGAGCGCGAGAATTGACGAAAAATTCTGTAGACTCCGCGATTCGCGCAGACGGCAAGGAAAATGGGGCGGTCTGGCTGGAGAATTCGGCAGTGCGCGAGGCTGCTTTCGGCAACCTGTCTGAAGCAAGGCAAGCGGCTGCGGAAGGGTTAAAGCTGTTTCCGGCCAGTCAGGGTGTGCTGGTCGAGGCCGCTCTCGCCTTCGCGATGGCTGGCGATAGAGCGAGTGCTCAATCCCAAGTGCAGGAGATTGACCGGCGGTATCCGGCAAATACGCAGATACAGTTACTATGGTTGCCCGCGATTCGAGCGCAATTAGAGTTGAACCAAAAAAATTCGCCTGATGCTCTCAATGACTTGCAAGCTGCTTCCTCCATTGAATTCGGCGAAATCCCGTTTGTCGCCAACCTCTCCTGCCTCTACCCGACTTATATTCGCGGCCAGTCGTATCTTGCATCCGGGCAGGGCAAAGAAGCCGCCGCTGAGTTCCAGAAAATTCTCGACCACAGCGGTATCGTGTGGAACTGCTGGACGGGAGCTTTGGCGCATCTAGGCGTCGCGCGGGGGAATGCCCTTCAGGCGAAAAGTTTGCAGGGAGCAGATGCCGATGCTGCCCGCGTCCGCGCACTGGCAGCTTACAAAGACTTTCTTACCCTCTGGAAAGATGCTGATTCCGGTATCCCCATCCTGAAACAGGCCAAGGCGGAGTATGCGAAGCAGTAGAGATGTCGCTTGGGCATTTTAGAAAGGAGATAGCGCTACCCTTCGTGGGTTGGAATTACGGTCTCGTGATTTGTAAATCTTCCTATGCACTATCGAGGAAGTCGCGCAATAACCGCCTGAGAACGGTCGCCGTCGGCTGCCAGTTGCCGCGCATCGCGCTGGCGGCAGCATCCTCATAGCCACGGTTCGGCCTGGGCCGCAATCTCAAGAACGGTGGAAGTTGATATCGCATCGCGATCCAGTTTACCCAGAGGCGCGCGATTCGCCCGTTGCCATTAACGAAGGGGTGAATTCGTACCCATTCAGCATGCGCCCATGCGCACACCTCCAGAATGGCGGCCAGTTGGGCGGCGTTTGGTTCGTCTCCAGAAGGAATGAGAGCGTCGAGTTCGGCAACCGCGAGTTGCACGGTCGCCTCGAATCGTCTTAACTGATCGGCAACTTGATTTGCCGGCACACCTTTATAGGGGCCGATTTTGACTCCGACTCTCTCAAGACCCGGCTCCCCCCGGAACGACCCGACGTAGGATATAGCTGGGACCGTGAGGCCTGCCATCATCATCCCATGCCATTGGCGTGGCGCATTGAGTGTGGGGATTTCGCGCGACTTAGCCGAGCGCGCAACTTCGCGCAGTGTGGCGATCAGGTTGGATCGAAGCCGCAGGCTGTCCGCATCCCAATCAGGCACCGAGAATGTCCCGAATCTTGTTTTGGGCCGGGCTGGCTTGTTTCCCCGATTCCGCAGACGGTTCGTCGAACGATTCTCCCTCCAGCGGATCTTCGAACCGGGCCTCAGCCTCGGCGAAGGCGGCAATCGCCTTTTCCAAATCAGGGTCCTTCTTCCGGTAGGCTCGAAGTCTCGCCAAATCGGCCGTCA
This sequence comes from Binatia bacterium, assembly GCA_035538435.1. GTDB lineage: Bacteria > Acidobacteriota > Terriglobia > Terriglobales > Acidobacteriaceae > Sulfotelmatobacter. The sequence goes on along the minus strand of DATLKM010000009.1, from coordinate 6,477 downwards.
GGCTCTGCTCTTTCTGCCCTTTTCGATTCAGGTAGTTCTTAATGGCCGCATTGAGCAGCTGATTGATCGGACGGCCTTCAATCTTGCTAAGGCTGCGCAGTGCTGCCCGCTCTTTTATCCCCATTCTCAGGGTGAAGGCAACAGATCGACTCTTGGCCATAATCCAAGGATAGCCGCAAACGTCGATGATGTCAATACGCTATTTTGACATCACACGTCCAGGCAACAAAAAACCGGCGGCCGCAGCCCCCGGTTCTGAAACTCCCGATCTTGATCAGTTCGAGGACGAATCATCGCGGCGCTTCAGCGTCGGACGATCGTCATCGCTCTTGTCGCTCGAATTCCCGCTATCGCCGCTGCTGGTTGAGGTCCGGCGCAGGCTGGGCTTGTTGGCGTCTTTCTGGTCCAGCACCTTGTGGCGGTTTTCAATCGAGGCCAGCCGCGACTTCACGTCGTCGAACTCCGAGGTGGTCACAACATATTGCTGCTTGGCGGGAAGAATCTTGCGGATTTCGTCCTGCGATTTCTCGATGCGATCGGCGCTCTGCGGATGGGTATCGAACGCCTTGGAAATCGTGCCCGGTTTTTTCTTCTCCATGGCCTGGATTTTTTCGAAGAAGGAGACGAACGCGGACGGATCGTATCCGGCGCGGTACATGTACTCGACGCCAAGATAGTCCGCTTCCGCCTCGAAGCTGCGGGAGAATTTCAGGAACGTCATGGGAATCGCCAGTCCCGAAGCTTCATAACCTGCATACCCAATTGCGCCGCCCATAAAGATGAAGGGAATCGACGCCATCTGGAGCAACTGGGCGCGCGTCATTTCGCGGCCATAGTGGCAGGCGGCGACGTGCGCGATCTCGTGGGCCATCACGCCCGCCAGTTCCGCCTCTTCGTCCGCGGCCAGAATCAGGCCCGAGTTTACGTAAAAGAAGCCGCCCGGCAGCGCCATGGCGTTGACGACGTCGGAGTCGATGACCTTAATCGTGAAGGGAACCTGCGCGTCGGAATTGCGCACCAGATTCTGACCCACGCGGTTCACATACTCGGTAATGACCGGATCATTTACCAGCTTGATCTGCGACTCGATCTGCTGCGCGTATACGCGTCCCCGGGCGACCTGGCCCTCGACCGTGTACCAGTTCCCCATGCCGCGGGTACAGCCGACATTGCGGTTTCCCACCGCGTCCACGTCATTGATGGTGCCATCATGCTTGATCTGGTCGTCATCTTTGGTGGGCAAAGCCGCCGGCTTCTGCTTGGGGGCGTTTTGCACATCCGTCGCCTTGGGCTGGCCGTTATCGGGGTCCTGCGTCGGCCCTTGCGTGGGTTGCGGCGGCGTAGGAGGATTCTGCTGCGGTGCCTGCGGTTGTCCCGGCGGATTTTGCGTCTGCCCCAGGCTCCAGGGCCCCGCGCCGAATGCCGCCACTGCCAATGCGATTGCCAACCATCGGAATTTCATGGGAACACCTCTGCGGCCAGATAACGAAATTATACGCCCGGCAGGGAAGCACGGGTCGCCCATAATCCCGGCCTGTGCGGTTAGACGCGGGATTCGGAGCTTCGGGTTATCCGCGAGGCCCATCAAGGAACCGAATTTTGGGTTATTAGGGCCAGTGGCCATTTTGGCCTCCACCTGAAATTTACAATTTGTTGGTTGACTTGCTGCCCAGGCTGAGCCAGAATCCCAATCTTCCCTCAGCTCCTTGCGGGCCCAATTCGAGCGGAAAGGAAATCCCCATGCCCCCGACCGGAGTAAATTCTTCGCAGTCGACGAATCCTCGAATATCCAAACCAATCAGTCACATCCTTGATCGCAAACTGGCTGCTTACATGGCCGCCGCCGGCGCTGCTGGCACGGCGTTATTGGCCGCGCCGCGAGCCCAGGCCAAAGTGGTTTATACCCCTGCGAACGTCACGCTTGACGGCAGTTACGCCATTGACCTTAACCACGACGGTACCGACGATTTCACCGTGGAATACTGCGGCATATGCTTTCCGCATTCAACGGTGCTTTTCCTTGCGCTCGATGTTCCTGGCAACGCCACTATCCCATACGGCAAGCGGGTTGGCGAAGCGGCTGCCTTGCGCGCCGGTCAAGCCATCGGTTCGCATCAGCCTTTCAACTCGTTTACCTCATATGGCGGGGTTGAAATGGCGGTTTTTTTCGCGTATTCCCATTCTTCCTTCGGGGGCCCCTGGGCCGGAGCCGAGAACAAATTTCTGGGCCTGAAGTTCACCATCAACGGAGAAGTCCACTATGGTTGGGCGCGGCTTTCGGTGGGCGACTTTGGCCATAACGGCGCGACGGTCATTACCGGTTATGCCTACGAAACCGAGGCCAATAAACAGATGTTTGCGGGGCAGGTTTCAAGCGATGAAGGCGCGAGTCTGGGAGGCCTCGCCGCCGGCGCGGCAAAATAGGCTCTACCGGCATAAGGAAGAGCGCGTGGCCCCATTCTCACGCAAAGTTCAGAGCGGGATCTCTGGTTTCCCCTGGATCAGGCGCCTTGGGCAAATTATTTCCTTCAATCCGCCTTATCGCAATCAACTCTTGCGCAGCCGGATGGAACCGTCACCGGTGTGGATGGTCAGCAGCTTGCCGCCACCGTTGATTTTCCCGTGAATTTCGTTCTCCCGAATCTTTCCCTCGGCCGTCACCGGCAGGTCGAGATCGATGTGGCCGTCTCCGGTGTGCAGATCGACATCGGCGGCAAAATTGTCAGGGACATCCAAAGTGACGCTGCCGTCGCCGGTTTCAAGGCGCCAATCGGAAACTGGCGCCGAGCCGGCAACCGCATGGGCCTCCACCCGGCCGTCGCCGGTTTTCAAGTCAAGTTCGTCAAAGCGCCCGTTGGCGCGAATGTGGCCGTCGCCGGTAACCGCCCGTAACCTGCCGTCCACGCTTCCGATCTCCTGGCTGCCGTCGCCGCTGCGCAGCACCATTTCTCCCTTGAAGCTGTTCAGGTCAATTCGTCCATCCCCTGTGTGCAGATCGACCCTGCCCTCGCGAGGCATCCGGATGTTGACATCGACTCGCCGATGATTTCCGAAATTAATCACAAGCCCGGGGTGAGGAAAGCGCACCTCGATCTCCACGGTGTCGCCATTCTGATGTTCGTCGATGCGTATGCCGCCGCTTCCGATCTTGTACCCCACGGTGATGATTTTCGCCTCGATGCTGTTCTGCTCCCAGGTGGTGACATGAATGTCGGCGTCGGAGGTTTCGATTCGCAGGTCAGGCCTGCCGGTGAGGACGTAGGTTTTCGACCAGTCCTCGGCACGCGCGGCGGGCAGAGCCAGCAGGTTCAAGGCGAACAGAATGACTACAGCCGATCCGCGAAGCTTTTGCACCAACTCCATAAGATCCTCCCGTTTTCAGGCACACAGCCGCTACGTCTCAGACCGGTATACGAAACAAAAGTGAGCCTGGTTCCAGAATTCAGACTGGAGGCTCTACCGTGCCTTCCCGCTGCCTTTCGTCTTGCTCTTCCCGGCAAGATTGAGCGCCACGGCCGCGCGGATGAGTTCCTTTAACGCCGCCTCATTGATCTTGTCGCCTTCATGAATGTCGATGGCGCGCCGGACGTTGCCCTCCAAACTGGAGTTGAACAGATGGGCGGGATCCTTCAGCGCCGCCCCTTTGGCAAATGTGAGCTTCACGGCGCTCTTGTAGGTTTCGCCTGTGCAGACAATGCCATCGTGCGACCAGACAGGGACCCCGGGCGAGGTTGCCTTGGCCCACTTGCGTTCTTCGACAATTTCGGGGTCGGCCTCATGGATGATGGTGCGCACTTTTGCCAGCATCTTCCCGCGCCAATCGCCAAGTTCTTTGATTCTCGTGTCGATGAATGCGGAGGCGGATTCCATGCGGGAGACTCCTTTGTTGCGCGGGTGTGTGTTTAACTTAGCTGCGCGCGTCACAACTCCGCAACTGGGATGCGTGCGCGGTCCACTAGATCTGGATTTAAATGTAGCGTGCCGGGTCAAGTCAAACCAAACACCGGGAGCACACGGCGACGCGGGGTACATCGATTCGTCCGGACCCGGCAGCGCGAGATCGGTTGGTTTGCTCGATTATTAGGGTCCCATCACGAAGGACTTCTCGTGATCCTTGTTCTCCGCTTTTTCTGGCGACGATACGGCCGCCACGTCCTGGGCGAATTCACGGCGGCGTTCGGGCTGGCCTTTGCGTTCGACAACGCGCACCCGGCGGGTGGGCATGGCGCTCGGTTCCAGGCTGGCGATGCGGCCTCCGCGTACTGCGATCTGCGAACGGAACCAGTCGGTGCGGTACATGCGGCCGGCGGCGTAGAACGTCATGGCGGCGGCGATGGGACCGTCGAATTCTGCGCCGGTGCACGCGATGATGCGGCGCCCCATTTCCGCTGTCCAGGTCGTGCCCCCTACCAGAGGATCGTTCAGCCGGCAGCGCTCAAACGGCATGGCTTGCGCCAATTGGCGCAGTTGCAACAACTGCAAAAGAACGGAGGTTTTAGCGAGATTGGTCACGATCACGCGGACCTCGGTCGGCGAGACGCGTTCCAGTTTAATGTGCAGGTCGGGCGACCATTCACGCTCAAATTCCTCGCGCGCCAGGGCGAGGCCTTTATCCGTGGCTTCCACATAGCGTAGCGTGGCGCGGGCAAGAATGATGCTGAAAAATGTGGTCACGACCGTAGCTATGAGCGGAATGTAGCTGACCAGTGTGGTGAACGGAACGCGGAACGAGTTCATTGTTTGCATGTGCATTCGAAGCGCGGCTCCTCGGACTCGAGGTGGAAACGGGATCGCAAAGAGTGTAGCGGCAGCGCTGCGGCAAGCACAGATGCGCTTGGGGACGGGGCGAAGGAACCTACAGGGCCGTGCACTTTGGTAAGGTGCCCCTGATATTGTTGCGCCGGCTTAGTTTTCTTCTTTCATCTTCTTGCAGATCAAGGTGGTGTGGCCGGTTTTCGAATCGATGACCGTCCGGGAGGGAATGCAGCTACAGGTTACGGTGTTGGCGTTTTCCTGTCTGGTAATGACACAGTGCTCGATCACTTCCGCCGTAGCCGGTGGCGTCTGGCTGCGTGGCGGAGGCGGAGCGGTTTCCACAGGCGGTGGAGTTGCGGCCGCCGGCTGCTTCTTGGCGGCGCAGCCCGCCAGAAGCAGGCACAGCGCCAGACAGCACTTTCTCATGCCTTCTGTTTTCGCTCTCGGCGGCGCGCTTGTCGATGGCAATCTTGGTTACTGGCGGGAAACCTCAACATAAGCTTCACACCTTCACCCATCCGCGAAACCCTCTGCCGGCGTAGTAGGATTCTGCCCCGTTGTGGTAGACGAAAACCGTTTCGAAGCGGCGATCGCCAAAAAGCGCGCCTCCGAGATCCCGAATGTTCGGCGGCGTCTTCACCCAGCTCGAAGTTTTCAGGTCGAACTCACCAAGTTTCTGCAAGTCGCGGTATTGTTCTTCCGTCAGAAGCCCAATACCCATGGCGGCCGCCATATCTGTCGCGCTGCCCTTCGGCTTATTTTCTTTGCGGGAGTCCAGCGCCTCCCTGTCGTAGCAAAGACTTCGGCGGCCTTTCGGGCTTTCCGCCGAGCAGTCGTAGAAAATGTATTCGCCCGTCGTCTTGTCGAGGCGAACCACATCCGGCTCGCCCCCGGTCTTTTCCATTTCACTCAATGACCGCAGCTTATCGCTTGCTTCCAGCCGGGACCGTACTTTGAGCCAGTCGAGGTCTGGATGGCGGTTTAAGTTTTCCTGAAAGCGAGCTTCCAATGCTTCCAGCAATTGATGGCGCTGCTTAACCGATAGGCCTGAGTTTGCCATAAGGTTCACGCCGCGGATGAACTTACGCTCGCCGCCGCTCGCTTCGAAAACAGGCGCCACACGAGATGGCCTTTCCACATCCACAATCCGGAAACAACCATGATCGGAAAGAATACATAACGAGCGGGGGTGGCGTAGCCGGGAAGTTTGTCGAAGGGGCTGTAGAGATAACCGTAAATCGGGATGCTGACCACAATGTGAATCCAGCGGAAGATCGTCCGTGTCGTGCCTTGAGTCATAGTTCCTCCTCCTGCAAAACATTTCAGTCTTTTTGTGACCACCTGGGCGGCTCCACGCCGAACTGTTGTGCATACTCGCCTACCAACCGCTGCCAGGCTTTTAACTTCATCGCGTCGCCGCCCGCCATGCGGCCGATGGGAGTTCCACCCAGCAGTCGGTCCAGAACGTCGAAAGCAATGTGCCAGCCCGCAGCGCCCCAGCAGATGAAGCGGCGATCGATACTGTGCCACAGAGTCAGCCGCGTACCGCGGCCCGAGGGTTCGAGTTCCCAGCGGATATCGCCATACTCCAGCACCCTGGAAGGCTCTACCCGCGTCACGCTTGTTGTCAAAGGTTGCGGATTCCCCACCCATGTAAGATTCACGGTTCCGACGGTGTTCAGGCTCGCATCCACGATGAAGGGCGCCCACTCCCGCAGTTGC
>DATLKM010000008.1:0-5238 GCA_035538435.1 Binatia bacterium | reverse complement strand
CGCTTTATCGTTTGAATGGGACGAAGAACCGATAGCGGAGAACGAGCGCAAAGCAGGGTAAGGGAAATAGGACCGGAGCAGTTACGAAACGGTACTTCCATTGCAGTGGTGAGCGTCGAATTCGGCGCGAACGCGCAGAATAAGGTCGTCGATCCTGTCTTCATTAGCGGGGCGCGCCAGGAACATTCTGTCGCAAGCACTGCACTGCGCGTAAACCAGTTCCCCCGCTTCGAGATTGCCAAACTGTAAATAGCGGCGCTCTTTGGTCATTTATATCCTGACCGGAGATGTCCCTGCCCCCGTGGGTTCAGGTTAACAAGGGCGAAGAACTTGGCAAGCGACAAGACGCGTCATCCGACGCGGCCTGGTGGCTGCCTGTAAAGTGCGGGATGAGAACAACTTCATTCCTTTTCTTGCTGCTTTTCCACAGGCAGACTTCCTCTAAAGCGCGGCAAAGCTTCTGCCGATAAGCCCATTGGCGGATGAGTGCACCGCGAGGGCTGGCGTTGGCGGCGGCTGTGAAACCGAACAAGATTTTCCGCGGCGGAAGGTTCGCCCTGGGCAGGTCTTACGCGCGGCCATTGCCAGAACGGCGCGGGGGAGCATTTTTGCCGAGGTGCGGCCATGAGTAGCAACGCCGCGGCGGTACTGCAGGCGCGCGAACTGCAAAAAGAGCACACGAAGGAAAAGCTCGCCGTCCTGATGGTGGAAGACAGTCCTGCCTACGCCGAGCTGGTGTTGCGGGAGTTGCGCAAAGAGCCGCTCGATCTTTCCGTCGCCCTGGTCGATGCCCCGCAACAGTTCGAACGCCGCCTGAACGAGTCCGTACCCGACGTGATCCTGGCCGACTATAACCTAGGGGAGTGGCGCGGAGTCGAAACGCTGGACGTTTTGCGGCGGCTCGGGCTCGACGTTCCCGTCATCATTGTGACCGGCGCTTTAGGGGACGTGACCGCGGTGGAGTGCATCAAGCAGGGCGCGACCGACTACGTTCTGAAAGAAGGGCTGGCGCGGTTGCCGGAAGCCATCCGGCGGGCGTTGCGGGAAAAGGAAGAGCGGCGATTGCGGCGGCAGGTGGAAGAAGATCTGGCCCGCAAAGTCGACGAACTGGCGCGCTCCAACGCCGATCTCGAGCAATTTGCCTACGTCGCGTCGCACGACTTGCAGGAGCCGCTCCGCATGGTCGCCGCCTACACCCAGCTGCTGGGCGAACGCTACCGCGGCAAGCTCGACGCGAACGCCGACAAATTCATCGGCTATGCAAGCGAAGGGGCGCAGCGCATGCAGGTGCTTATCCAGGACCTGCTGGCGTTTTCGCGGGTGGGCCGGAAGGAAATGGTAGGGGCCGAGGTTGACTGCAACGGGGTGATAAAAGACGTGATGGTTGTACTCTCGACCGCGATCGCGGAAAGCGGCGTCACGATTTCCTGCGACGACTTGCCCACGATCTGGAGCGACCGCACGCAGATCTCGCAGGTCTTTCAGAACCTGATCGGCAATGCCATTAAATTTCGTGGAAAAGAAAAGCCGCGCATCAGCGTGGCCGCCGGAAAAGACGGGGAGGTCTGGCGGTTCAGCGTCTCGGACAACGGCATCGGGATTCCCCGGGAGCACACGGAAAACATTTTCGCGGTATTCCACCGGCTGCATACGCGCAGCGAGTATCCCGGCAACGGCATCGGGCTTTCCATCTGCAAAAAAATAATCGAGCGGCAGGGGGGAAGGATCTGGGTCGAAGCGGTGCCGGGAGGCGGCTCCAACTTTCAGTTCACGATTCCGGTCCACGGGGAGGTTGCGGCTTGAATTCAACCCGCCATTCGAAATTGCTGATCGTCGACGACAATCCTGCCGATATCGCCCTTGCCTGCGAGGCGCTGGCCGGATGCGCCTATGACGGGCAGATCAGCAGCGTGAACGATGGCGAAGAGGCCATCGCGTTTCTCACCGGAGGGCAAAAATATGCCGGTGCGGGGCGACCGGATCTGGTGATTCTGGATTTGAATTTGCCGAAGAAAGACGGTCGCGCGGTGCTGGCCGAACTCAAGGCCAACCCCGAACTGCGGCCGATTCCGGTGGTGATCTTCAGCACGTCGCGTCTGGGCCGCGATGTGGCAGCAAGCTATGAACTGGGCGCCAATTGCTACGTCACCAAGCCGGGCAACCTGAACGAATATTTTTCCGCCATGCGCGCGATCGAAAAATTCTGGTTTGGCGCCGCCAGCCTACCCTCACGAGGAGAATGATGGAACAGCCAACGACGAACGTGCTGCTGATCGAGGATAACCCGGGCGATGCAGACCTGATCCGCCTGCGCCTGGTGGAGAGCAAGTCGGCGGTGAACATCGACTGCGTACAGCGTCTTTCCGACGGCCTGGCCGCCCTGGCGAAGCAAAGTCCTTCGGTGGTCCTGCTGGACCTGAATTTGCCTGACAGCCAGGGAGCGGACACCTTCCGCCGTCTGATCGATTCCGCGCCTGGCATACCGGTGGTAGTGCTGTCCGGGCAGGACGATGAAGCGCTGGCGGTCAAAGCCGTTCACCAGGGGGCGCAGGATTATCTGGTCAAAGGCAACATCTCAGGGAAGCATCTGGATCGCGCCATCCGCTATGCGGTGGAACGACAGGGATTACTGCGCGCGCTGGAAATCACGCAGAAAAAGCAGCTGGAGTTCAAGAACCAGTTTCTTTCCCACGTTTCCCACGAATTGCGCACGCCGCTGACCTGCATTCACCAGTACGTCACGTTGCTGCTTGACGGGCTGGCAGGCGCGGTTACTCCCGAGCAGGCCGACCACTTGAAGACGATGCTCAAGAGCGTAAACCAGCTGCACGCCATGATTCGCGATCTCCTGGAAGCGGCCCGGGCTGAAAGCGGCCGGATGAGAATCGAGCCGCGTTGCGTTTCGGCCAGCGAAGTCATCCATCAAGCCGTGGCCATGCTGCGCCCCGCGGCCAGCGAGAAGCGAATCGGGATCGAGGTTGGCATTGACGCTCACGTTCCCCTGCTGCACGCCGATCCCGACCGCGTGCTGGAAGTGCTGATCAATCTGATCGACAACGCCATCAAATTCACGCCCTCCGAGGGCGCGATTATGGTCCAGGCCAACACGGTCGAGGCCGATCCGAACTTTGTTTATTTCTCGGTCAGTGACACAGGGCGGGGGATCAGTCCCGACGCCAAAACGCTGATCTTCGAACGTCTCTATCAGGACCCCGATGCGGTCGACAATAACCGTTCCGGGCTGGGCCTGGGACTTTTCATCTGCCGCGAAATTGTGCGTCTTCACGAAGGCCGCATCTGGGTGGCGAGCGAGCAGGGCCAGGGGAGCACGTTTACTTTCACCCTGCCGGTATATTCGCTGCCCAAACTGCTGGCGCCCGTCATCGTTCATGAAGGCAAGCTGCGTTCCAGCTTCGTTCTGGTGCGGGTCGAGCTTACACCCTTGCAGACTCCGGTTCGCGGCAACTGGAAGGAAACCTGGCAGCAGTGCCTGGAGATCGTGCGGCGCTGCGTTTACCTGGATAAAGACCTGGTATTGCCGCCGATGGGGACCTCGGGGGCAGCGGAAACTTTTTTTGTGGTGGCGGCCACCGATTTGCAACGCTCGGGGATCATGACGGCCCGCATTCGCGAGCAACTGGAGAAGATCTCCGACCTGCGGGGCAAGTGCACCGTTACCATCAGCGCCGCGGCAGTCGATCTTCCGCCCATAGCGGCTGATACGCGAGTGGAGGAGCAAGTGAAGCTGGTGGCTGACCAGGTTTCGGCCATGATTCTGGCCGGTATGGAAAGGAAATCCGAAAAGAAAAAGGGCAACGGCAAGGTCCACTGAAATCAGCAAGCAAGGAGGAAAAAGTATGGCAAAAGCAAAAATCCTGGTCGTCGACGACGATCCCGATCTGGTGCGGGCGCTGCGCCTGCGTCTACGGGCCAACAATTTCGAAGTGACTACGGCTTCCGATGGGTACACCGCCATCGCTTCCGCGCAGAAAGACCGCCCCTCGCTCATCATTCTCGATCTTGGACTTCCCGTGGGGGATGGGTTTGTGGTGCTGGAGCGTTTGCAGAACAGCGATGCGCTTTCGGGCATTCCGGTGATCGTGTTGAGCGCCCGCGATCCCCAGAGCAACGAAGAGCGGGCGCTGAAAGCGGGAGCGGCCGCGTTCTTTCAGAAGCCCGCCGATAACGACGAATTACTGAACGTGATTCGCGTGAGCCTGGCGCCGGGGACAGCGGAACGGCCCGCCTGGCCGTCATAGGCAGTTAGGGCAAGCCTCATGGAAAGACAGCACACCCCTCGGCCGGGCCCGGCCGAAGGGGTGTGCTGTCTCTGTTCCACTTCTCTGCTCCGGTTCACTCCTCCACTTCTCTATTCCAGTTTCTATTGCACCTTAACGCTTTGCCTCGATCCGTATCCCGCGACGGATCGAAGAACTGGCCCAGTGCCGGCAGCCATCCCTGCTGGCCCAGAACTTCCGGCGGGCCTTCGGGATAGGCTTTGTACAGGACGAAGCCTCAAAGAAGCCGAGCCTACCCCTGTGACTTTAGGCACCACGGAAGGCAGCATCCCACGGCTATAAAAGCCCAGCGTTCATGCTAGGCTAAAGCATATTCCTAAGAAAAAGTTTAGTTCCACGTCCCTGGAGGGCCAATGTCTGGGAAAACGGCGATATGGACATTCGTTATCGCAGCGCTATGGTTGGTGGCGTCGTCTGCCGTTGCGCAAGAGGAGCGCAACGAACTGACGGGCATGATTGGCCGCACGTTCATTAGCGACCAGGGTATTCACGGGCCGAATGCGCCGCAGATCAACCCTTTCATCCGGTCGGGGAACGGAACGTCCTTTGAAATCGATTACTCGCGGCGCTTTTTCGGCGGCTCGATTTATAGCATCTCGGCCGAAGTTCCCGCGATGTTCAACCTGGATGAAGACTTGAACTCGGGAAGCGGCGTGGTTCCCATCGATTACAAGCAAATCTTCGTAACGCCCGGTTTTCGCGCGAATCTATTTCCCGCGACTGCGGTTTCGCCCTGGATCGCGGTAGGCGGCGGCTTCGCGCACTTCAGCGAGAACAGTCAGTTGATTTACAGCGCGGGGCCGAACCCGGGCAAATCGACGACTTCAGGCGTGCTGGAGGGTGGAGTGGGAATCGACCTGAATCCCTTTCAGCATCGTTTCAGCCATTTCGGATTTCGGGGCGAAGCGCGCGATTTCTGGTCGGGCGAGCCGGATTTTCC
>DATLKM010000007.1:0-3258 GCA_035538435.1 Binatia bacterium | reverse complement strand
ATGCGCCGCCTGCACGATCAGAATCATTCCCGGATGGAGCACCGCCACATTGCCGTTGTTGCGCTTCAGCGCCTCCACTGTAGTTTTGTAGGCGGTGGCGATCGAGTAGAGAGTTTCTCCGCTGCGCACGGTGTGGTGGAGGACGCTGGGCGGCGAAGCCGTCTCGTTCTCGCCCGCCTCCGGGGTAGGCGCAGTCTTCGTGGAAGCTTTCGCGTTGGTCATGTGCGGATTGCTGCGCGGCCGCGGCGAAGAAATTGATTTCGAGGACGCCGCTTCCGTTCCCGGCGCGACGGGCAAGTGCAGCGCCAGAACTTTTCTTCCCATCAGGCTGTCGCCATGCAGGCCGTTCCACCGGCGCAGCATTTGCGGCGAAACACCAAAACTTTCGGCCACGCTTTCCACGGTGTCACCCCGCCGGACCTTATAACGCGTGATCCGGCGCGCGTACGTCGCGTTGTCGCTGCCCGCATGTTTCCCGGGGGCAATCGGAATCAGCATCTGCGCGCCCGGGTTCAATTCATCCGTGTCGAGCCGGTTGGCGCTGACAATCGATTTCGCCGTCACGCGGTACGCACGCGCGATGGAGGCCAGCGTATCGCCCGCCTGCACCTGGTGATATCGCCACCACAGCCGCATGTCGGCCGGCACGTTGGCAATCGCCGTCTGATATTGCCCTTTCGTTCCGGCAGGAAGGTGTAACTCGAACGTCCCCGTCGCGGGTGTGGACCGCCGCAGCAGGCTCGGGTTCATGTCCTGTGACTGCTCAGGCGTCGATCCCACGCACTCCGCCACCAGTCTCAGATCCACGGGATAGTTGATGGCAAGGGAATCGTAGGGGACCGGCTCGTCCAGCGAGACGTCATCGAACCCGTACTGCGACATGTTCTTGGCCATGATGGTCACAGCCAGAATGATGGGAACGTAGTTCCGGGTTTCTTTGGGCAGAACGTTGCGCCGGTAAAGCTCCCAGAAATCGGCATAGCCCGTACGCTTGACCGCCGCCTGCACCGTGCCCGGGCCGGAGTTGTACGCGGCCATGGCCAGATACCAATCGCCGAACTCGTTGTAAAGGTCCTTCAAGTGTCTGGCTGCCGCCCGGGTGGATTTCACCGGGTCCTGGCGATCGTCGACCCACATGTTGTGGTTGAGGCCGTAGCCCCGGGCGCGGCTGGCCATGAACTGCCAGATGCCGCGAGCGCCCACGCGCGAAACCGCGAGCGGGTGAAATCCCGATTCCGCCTGCGCCAGATAAATCAAATCCTGCGGCACGCCTTCCTCTTTCAGGATTGGCAGCATCACCTCGCGATATCGTCCGGACCGGGCATAGGCGCGCTCGAATGTGCCCCGTCCGCGATTCGAGAAATAACTGATGTAGCCCGCGACCTGGTCCGTCATCATGAGCGGCAGGTCCGAGTGCGTGTGCTTGATTTCTGCCTGGGCCTTGGCCCGGACCCGGGGATCGGCCGAAGGAGTGATCCCATTGGTCTCGTCGATCGGCGCAGGCTCCGACTGTTGAGCTTCGCTATCCGAAGGCATTCCCCCGAGATCGAGCTGGTTCACGCCATCCACGATATGGTCGAATTCTTTTTCCAGGCGCTCGTCCGCGCGGATATCCAGATTGCTGTCCAGCAGGGCGTTAAAAGCGTCGTCAAAATGCCGTTTGGCGGCGTCGACTTGTCCGGCATGGTAGGAATCAAGGCCGGATTGATAGTCCTTTTCGACTTTCGCGATCAGCTCGGCGATGGCGTCGGAGCCAACGGCTTGATCGGAAACTGGCGCCTTGCTGGTCGTCGGCGCTGCGGCCGGTTCCGCGTGCGAGGCAGACTGACTTGCAGGTGCGGCTGCGGCCGGGGCTGGCTGCGATGGCGCAACCGCCGTCGCCGCAACTGCCTGAATCGGAGCCGGCGCGGCGCTCGCCGCCGGCACCAGCGCCACCGGCTTGTGGGCCGATTGGCAGCCGCAAAATGCGGAAAGCAGCATTGCGGGCACGGCAAGTCGCACTTGGAGTTTTGCAACTCGCATAGTTATCTATAGGTTACGGATTGCGCTCCTGTGCACGGCCCGGCAAAATTCTATCAAAAATCGTACCCTGCGGTGCGGCCACGGTCAATGCTTAACCCCAACGGCATCCGTTACCTTCGGCACTCGCACAGGGGTTACCTCGGCGGCCAGGATGCTCCCTGGTAAGACGGCGGCGAAAGGTCGAAAGGTTTGCAGCGGCTGACCACAATCCCGCCTGAAAACCCGCCGCGTGCCCCGTTTTTCCTTCTTTCTTTACACCCGCCAGTAATCGGCTCGCCAATTTTGGATGGCCTTCTTAATGTCCTTGGGCGCCAGCTTTTCATCGAGCGCGCGCTGGGCAAGTGCGGGCAGTTCCGCGTCCGAGGCGAAGCGCAGCGCCACGAGTTGGCCCACCGTCAACTCGGGGATACGTGCTCGCTGCGATTCGGGTAATAGCAGCGCGAGGCGCTGGCGTTCTTCCAGGCGAATCACCCGGTCCTGCACTTTGAGCGAGTAGAGGCGAATTTTGAAAACCGCGGCGAGCAGCGCCGCCGCCAGAAGGACCAGCAGAAAGGAATGAAATCTGTCCCGCCCATCGCCCTCCGAAAAATGAGCGACGAAATGGACCAGCGTCATGAGCAGTGCGATCGCGAAGACAGGCAAAACAAAAAAATGAAACCAGGGATCGAGCCGCGTGTGATTGGCAAAATTCTGCTGGGGATTTTCGGGCATGGCAGGCTCCTGAGCGCAACCAGTGTAGCGCAACTCGATTTCTCAGGTCTCCAAAAGCCCCCGAGAACCGAGAACTGAGAACTGAGAACTGGGAACTGCACCCGCGAATGAAACTTTCGCCTGCGCGGTCGAATCCAAGCCGCCATGAAAGCTATTCAGGTGAAACAGGTTGGCGCCTGCGAAGTGATGCAGTTGGTCGATTTGCCCATTCCCCAGCCCAAGCCGGATGAAGCGGTCGTGAAGCTGGCGGCTTCGGGCGTCAACTTTATCGACGTGTATTACCGCGAGGGGCGCTACAAAGCTACCCCGCCGTTCATTCTTGGGCAGGAAGGCGCGGGAGTTGTAACCGCGGTTGGCTCCGATGTGAAGTCGGTGAAAGTGGGTGATCGCGTCGCCTGGAGCGGGCAATTGGGTTCCTACGCGGAATATGCCGTTGTCGCCGCCGACCGGCTGGTGCCGATTCCGCCGGGAGTAACCGAGGAGCAGGCCGCCGCTGCCATGCTGCAAGGCATGACCGCGCAATAT
>DATLKM010000006.1:0-5361 GCA_035538435.1 Binatia bacterium | reverse complement strand
CTGGTCGAGATCTTTGCGGGGATGGTCGATGCCGAAGCGGACGTCGGCGTTGGCGGCGAAGTGGATGACGAGTTCGGCGCCTTTCATCGCGCGGGTGAGATGGTCGCGGTCGAGGAGGTCGCCTTCCTCCAGACGGAATTGAGGATGGCAAAGCGCTTCGTCAAGAAAGCGGCGCTGGCCGGTCGAGAAATTGTCGAAGCCGACGACGTAGTGGCCGGAGGCGAGCATGCGATCGGCCATGTTGCTGCCGATGAACCCGGCCGCGCCGGTCAGGAAAATTCGCAAAGGACGCTCCGATGCATCAAGAATTGGTAAAGCAGCTTCTTTGGGTGCGAGACATCTTGCCATCCGCTCAAGCGGACGCTACTGCGTGCGCAGCTACCCACCATGCTGACCACGTGACGGGCTAAGGAATACCGTCGCTTCGCGACTGGGGCTGCTGCTGTTGTCTCAGGGCGATCTTAGTCCCTTTGAGCTCGAAGCGGCTGTCGCGCCACTCATAGCGCAGATTCAAATAACTGGCAAACCAGACAGCGAAGCCGAGCAGATCGCGCAGGGGATAAAGCCACGGGGCGCGGCGAATCACAGGATCACGAACGGTCTCCCAGCCCACGATCCACGCCTCAATCAGACGGTTCAACAATGCTGTGGCGAAAAAGGCAACACCGAGGCCCCAATGGCCCAGGCCCGCAGCGGCAATCAGACCGAGCAGTCCGTAGGGCATGGCGAAGACGAGGCCGCTGCCGAAATGGCCCTTGGGACGCGAGTAGCGTGTGGTCTGCGCCCAGCGCAACTGGTTCTGCCACATCTTGCGGAACGATTTCTGATTGACCACGTGATTGATGACGTGGCCGGAGAGCGCGACGCGATACCCGGCTCTTTCGATCAGGTTGCCGATGGCGAAGTCGTAGGCGATGTAATCGCGCAAGGCGGTGTATCCGCCGATGCTGGCCAGGGCGTCTTTGCGAACGACAGTGGTCGGGCCCAAACCAAATTTCATGCCTTCGAGCAGGTTGGCCACGAGCACGCCGGCGGGCATTTCGACCGACATGCCTACTGCGGTCAGCCCCGACCAGAAGCCGGCAGCGTTCTTGCCTCGGTAGAGGCAAGTCAGCATGCCAACTTTAGGGTCGAGCAGCGGCGCGACGACTTGCCTCAGGTAATCAGGGTCGACTTCGACGTCGCTATCAGTGGTGACCAAAATGTCGTGCGCCGCCTCCTGAGCCATGCTGTGGAAGGAATACACGACCGGGTTCGGCCATGGAGTTCCGGTCACGAGGATGCGGCTGGGAATGTGGGGATAGCGCGCGCTGACTTCCCGCACGACATCCAAAGCGGCGTCGTTGGGTTCATCGGCGGCGAAAAGTATTTCGTAGCGTGGATAATCCTGGCGGAAAAAGCTTTCGATGTTTTCTTTCAGCTGGGCTTCGAGCCCGTGCACCGGCTTCAGGATGGAAACGGGGGGAAGATCGGCCGCGTCCGGGGCGGAGCGAAGCTGGTCACGAACGTCGGCGCGGAAATGAAGAACCGCCGCCAGCACCATTCCAAGAAAGACGGTGGAAGAGACGGTGCCGATGACGGCCACAGCCAACAGGAAATAGAAAATGAGAGAAATCAAGGCATTCGGTGGGGCGTTGAGCACCAGCCCGCAGCATTCACAATATACATTCCGCGAGGTGCCGAGGGGTAGCGCGGGGGGAAGGTGCCTGGAGTAACACCGAACATGGTTACCCTTGTGCCCCACTCATCGGAGCCATTTTCCCGCGCGCGGGTATGCGCCAAAATAGATTCGGATTTTGAGAGGTGCAGTGACTGAACAAAGCAATCGACGGCGGCATGACCGGGTGTCCGCGGTGCTGCCGGTGAGGATCAAGGGAACCGACGCGGCCGGGGCGCGGTTTGAAGCGCTGGCTCACACCCTCGATTTGACCGCAGTGGGAGCCAGGCTAGGCGCGATTCGGCGGGAATTGAAGACTCTCGACACTTTGACCGTGAGTTATCGCGGGCGGCGTCTGGAATACAAAGTGGTCTGGAGCAGACAACTGAAGGGCACCGGCGAATATCAGGTCGGCCTGCAAGCATTTTCGAACGAGCAGGAGCCCTGGGGCGTGACTCTTGTCAATGGCTGCGTAAAGGCCGCGGCGAAGAGCACGACGGGAACGGCCTAGCAAATAGAATTTTGGAGAAACGATGATTCGATTCCTGCAACAGTTGTGGGCGGAGGATTCCGGTCAGGACGTGGCCGAGTACTCGATCATGCTGGCGGTGGTTCTGGTCATCGTTATTGGCACGGTCCGGCTGATTGGCTCGAACGCCAGCAATATCTTTTCGCAGGTGGGCAGCTCGATCCAGTAGCGATGTGCGCCTTGCCCGTTCTTTCCAAGGTCTCCTTTCCCGCTGAAGCAGTGATGCGTGGGCGCAACGACATACAACACGCCGGCACCCTTTTTCACGTGACCTGCACTCTTTGCCGATAAAGCGATTGGTCGACCTGCGCTGCCATCGCCTCCACATTCATCTCCCGCCCCAGAAAATCCTGTATCTTCTGCACCGCCACTGCTGGGTCGCGCAGCACATCGTGATAGGACAGGCGATGGAGGAGAATCCCGGGCCGGGCGGCCAGCCAGGCATTCACCTGACTCAAGTGGATTCTGAGGCCGGCAATCAGGGCTGCTTCGGGATGATTGGCTCCCGTGGTGCCCCGACGGCGGATCATTTCGGCCTGCGAAGCCACGACTTCGGGCAGCGGGCGCTCCATGAAAATGGTGCGATACTCACGCCCCGGGGGCAACGCGAATAAGAGCTGGGAAATGACCTTGACCGCCTTGCCTTCCGCTTCCGCGATGCAGTCCGGTTCTTTGGGAAGTTGCTTGATGCGCTCCCACTCGCAGTAGCCGCGGGGATTGTCGGCGTCGGCCACGCGTTCGCCATCGGAAACGATTGGCATCCCACCGGCGGCGAGCATCTGCATCATCAGCGAAGTGCCGGAACGGGGCAGGCCGGAAACGATCGCGATCACGCCTGCACTCTCGCCTGGCGCTGACGCCGCATGCGCAGGAAAATTTCACGATGGCGCGTGGCCTTTTCGATATCTCCGCTGGGATGCGTGTAGAGCGCCGCCAGCCAGCGGTGCGCCGCCATCAGTCCGGGCAACATGCTGAGCGCGGTCTCAAAAGCCAGCGCGGAACGGTCGCGATGGCCCAGGCGGGCCAGCGCCACGCCGAGATAGAAATGGCCGAGCGGCAGGAAATGTTGCAGGCCGACGGCAAGCAGCGCCTGCTCGGCGGCGTCTTCGTTGCGGCGTTGACGCAGGCGCACGACAGCCAGTCCAAGATGCGCTTCGGGGCTGTCGCCGTCGATTTCGAGGGCTTTCTGGAAGGCGCGATCGGCATCGTCCGTGCGTTTCTGCCGCAGGTACGTTTCGCCTATGCGAAGATGCAGGTCGGGCAGATGGGGATCGGCGCTTTCCGCTTTCAGAAGGCAAGTCAGCGCCGCGTCCATGTCGCCTTCTTCGAAGTTGATGATGCCAAGCAGCAAGTCGGCCCAGGGGCGCGGTTTGGTTTCGTCGGCAGGGGCTTCGGGCTCCGGGCTTTGGGCTGCGGGCTCTGCTAGTGCGGGCTTTGGGGTCTTGGTTTCCGCTGGTGCCGCAATCTCTGGAGCGACTGGCCCTGTCGCATCCGCAACAATTCCATGTTCGGCCTGAGGGATTGCGTTTGGTTGCGCCGTGCCCTCGCCTTGGGCCTGCTTCGGTTGCGGGCGCGGCTTCGGCTTCAGCGTCATCAGCTTTTGCAAAAGCTCTTTCGCCTCGGCGCGTTTGCCTTGTCCCAGATAGCACTGCGCCAGGTGCTGCATGAAGCGCGCCTCGTCCGGCCATTTCGCGACAAGTTCTTCCAGAATTTTCTGCGCCTCGGTATAGCGGCGCGAATCGAGATAGACGCGCGAGACGTTGTACTGCTGCTCGCGTATGGCCACGGCGACCGCCTTTTCTTGATCTTCGGAAAGCGGCTGAATGTAACCCAGGGCAACGAATTGCTGCAGCACGGCCTGCGCCGCGGCGGGATCCATGCGGAGGTCGGCGGGATGCATGCCGCAATCGCCTGGTTCGTTTTCCCAGCTGGGAATGCGCTTGATCTGCGGCGGCTCTTCGAAGGCCTGCACCAGCACGCGGCCATCCATATCTTCCCCCACCGGCAATCCGAACAAAGTGAGAATGGTGGGGGTGACATCGAGCAACGTCGCGCCGTAGATGCGTTCGTCTTTCTTGAGGTGTTCGCCCCGCATGCACATGATTCCGAACTGGCGGTGCTGCACCGCCGGGCCGGCCGGCTCCATGGGAATGCCGCGCGGCCGGAGATGATCGGAGTGGAAGCCGTGATCGGAGACGATGATGACGGTCGCGTCGGGGCCGGCGAGATCGAGCAGGGTTTGCAGCATCATGTCGTGGAAACGGTAAGCGCCGTTGACGACATCTTTGTAGATTTCAAACTTTTCTTCGGGAATGCCCTCCATGCGCGGCGGATGGTAGTGCATGAACCCGTGGCAGAAGTGGTCGATGCCGTTGTAGTAGACGGCGAGAAAATCCCACTCTTCGTTCTGAAGAATCCAGGTAGCGGCGTTGTGGATGGAGCAGTTCTCGGAAAGAATTTTCGCGAACGATTGCAGTCCCTTGTCTTTTTCCTGATCGATTTTTGCGGCTAGCGGAATCCAGGGAAGAATCGCGGCCTCGGTCACCTCCGCGGGATGCATGCGCAATTTCGCGAACAGATCGCGTTTGCTCTCAGGATGGACGGCGCCCGGCGGCAGCGGCCAGGGCTTGTCGAGCGGTCCCACCGCGTAGGGATAGAGATCGGAAACTGAAATGCCGTTGATCGGCTCGGCGGGATGTCCGGCGAACCAGCCGAGCACGTGCGCTTTGTACCCTTTCTGCGTAAGGATATTCCAGAGCGCTTTCACCTTGCGCGAAGTGCTGGTGACCGGGCGGACGGCGCCGGTTTGCGGGTCGGGCTCCATGAACCCGAGAATGCCGTGCTTATCCGGACGCTTGCCGGTGGCGATGGAGTTCCACAGCATGGGCGAAAGGATGGGGCGCAGAGTGGCGAGATTGCCGATGACGCCCTGGTTGACGAATTCGTCGAGGGTAGGCATCAAGCCCTGATCGAGAAGAGGATTGATGATTTTCCAGTCCGCCGCGTCCCAGCCGATAAGCAGAACTTTCTTGGCGAGTGCACTCATGGAGAACTCAAAAGGGGAAGAATCCCTGGGGGAAGGCAATCGTACTACAGTCCGGGATGAAAGGAAGAGAGACTTAAGTTTGTAGTGAGGGGCTGGGATATGAGGTGGATGGTGAGGTCCTGGGGCGGC
>DATLKM010000005.1:0-1688 GCA_035538435.1 Binatia bacterium | reverse complement strand
CAGCTTCGCCGGCGCCCGCACCCTGGGTGACATTGAAAAAATGCTGCGTGGCGAAGCCATGCCGCGTGTGGAGTATCACTACCCGGCCTGGGCGCTGCGCTGGCCTGTAACCTGGCTGCGCTGGCTGGCGCATTGGCTTCTGATGCGGCCGGCGATTGTTCTGCTGGGCTGGCCGCGCATCGAAGGCCGCGAAAATCTGCGCGGTATGAACGGACCGCTGCTGGTTATTTGCAATCACATCGGCGACGTCGACGTCGGCTTCGTCTACACCGCCCTGCCCGCCCGCTTTCGCAACCGCGTTGCGACGGCCACAGGCGGCGAGGCTCTGGAAAAATTGCGCACGCCTCCGCCAGGCAGAAATCCGTTGGCCAGAAGTTATGACCGCGTCCGCTGGGCGTTGGGCGTGGCCCTGCTCAATCTTTTCCCTCTGCCACGTGAGGCCGGGTTCCGCAAAAGCTTCGCCTATGCCGCCCAGGCCGCCGATCGCGGCTTCAGCGTGCTCGTTTTCCCCGAGGGCCACCACACAACCACGGGCGATCTGAGGCCGTTTCGGCCGGGAATTGGACTGCTGGCGGCGAATCTCGGCATTCCTGTGCTGCCCATGAAAATCTTCGGACTTTACGAAGTCAAGCAGAAGGGAAGAAAAATGGCCCGGCCGTTTGAGATTCGCGTGAAGATAGGCAGGCCAATCGAGATTGACAACGGACTCCTGCCCGAGGCGATTGCGCGCGAATTGCAGGCCGCGGTAGAGGCGTTGTAGAGCGCCTTATCAATCATGGAAATCAACCGGGCCGGCCCGGCGCACTTCGTCCGCGCGGCGTGGTTAACTTGGAATATCAAGTTATGGCCAAACCATTGTCCACGCGCGCCTATCTTTCCCTGGGATCGAACCTGGGCGATCGCGCCCGGAACATCGCCACGGCGATTTCCAGTCTGAGAGAAATCGGCGAAGTCGCGGCAATGTCATCGCTCTACGAAACCGAACCCGTGGAATTCACCGATCAACCCTGGTTTCTGAACAGCGCGGTGGCGCTTGATACAAAGGCATCTCCCGCCGAGCTTATGGCCGACATTCTCGCCATCGAAGAAAAGATGGGGCGCAGGCGCCTGGTGAAAAAAGGTCCGCGCGTCATCGACATCGACATCCTGTTTTTCGGCGATCAGGTCGTGGAAAGCTCCAGCTTGCTGATTCCTCATCCCTCAATAGCAGAGCGCCGCTTCGTTCTCGAGCCCCTGGCCGAGATTGCGCCGGATGCCGTTCATCCTGTGTCGGGCAAGACTGTTCGGCAATTACGCGACGCATTACCCGCCGGCCAACAGGTGCGAAGAGTAGCTATCGAACAATAAGCATCCGCCGAGTCGTGAATTCTTTGCCAACGCTCCACTCCCTCTCAAAACCTGCGCGGGGAGCGGGAATGATCGTCTGCGCGCCAGGGCGTGTCCGTTCTTTTTTTCTCCGAGCCGCCCCATCACAGCCCGATCCCGCGTGTATACTGTCGTAACAGTAGTTCTCCGCTCTATATCCTGTAGTTCGCGGTTCGCCGGTCCCCTACTCGTCTATGGAGTTTGCCACGCGTCTCTGGGGATCTCGCGAATAACGAGTGCGTGAAGCCTGGCACTCTCTGGCCAATTCAGTCCTGAAAGGGCTGTTTCCAAAAAATAAATTTCAGGAATTCTTTGGGTATCCG
>DATLKM010000004.1:0-6145 GCA_035538435.1 Binatia bacterium | reverse complement strand
CGCCCAGCGCGCACTCGCGGTTTTTGTCGATGAACGAATAATGCTCTTCGGCGTAGTCGAGCCCCTTCATCAGGTCTTCAAACGGAGCGCCGCCCCAGTCGCCGTTGATGGCGTCGATGAACTTCTGCCCGTATCCGGTCGAGCCGTGGAAGTTGATCATGATGACGACATATCCACCGGGCGTCGCTGGAGTCGGCGCCGCAAACAGCTCGGCATTCCAGCGATACGACCAGTCGTCTCCCCAGGCCCCTTGTGGTCCGCCATGGATGAGGAACTTCACGGGATATTTTTTCGACGCATCGAAGTTCGGGGGTTTGACGAGAAACCCTTCGACTTTGTCGACGTGCGCGCCGGTGAACCAGAAAGGCTCGAGTGGGGACATGGCGGCTTGCGAGAGGGCGGCGTCGTTGAGATGCGTTAGCTCGAAATTAGGATTTTGACTCGTGCAAACGTCGCCACCCGCCTCACCACAGGGGAGTGTTCGAGCGATCACAATCGGGCTCTTGTAAATTTCGGATGGGGCCGAGATCGACATCCTCGTGAACACTAGAAACTTGTTGTCGGGGGTAACAGCTAGATCGTCGTCATAGCCTTTAAGAGAGGTCTTCGCCGCGTATGGTGGAGAATAGTTGAGCAAAATATCGTAGACGCGAGCACCACCCTGCTCTTCTGCGACGAAGAAAATCACGCTCGAACCCCACCATGTGAAGCTACCCACCCAGCCATCAAACTCCTCAGCTAAGGCTTTCTTCCCGCCTGTCTTTCTGTCGTAGAGCATGAGGCGGAAGCGGTCGCTCTCGTATCCCGGACGCTGCTGGGCGCGGTAGGCGATGTAACGTCCGTCGGGCGAATAGAGCGGCGACGAATCGCTGGCCGGATTGTCGGCGGTGATGTTCTTCGCCTCGCCGCCAGTGATTGGAACAATCCACAAATCGTTATTGGTCGAAGCCGCCGGATTCTTGTCGTGATTCGAGGCGTAGCAAATTTCTTTACCGTCGGGAGAGAAGGCGTAATCATCCTGCCCGCCGAGTGAGAAGACTGGCGACTCGTAGTCGCCAGGGGTTAGGTCGTGATACGAATTCAGCCTTCCCGTTCCTGATGCCCACGACTCATCGGGCGCTGGGGCCGCGATCGCGAAGATGTGGCTGCGTTTCCCTTCTCTGTACGCGTTCCAATGGCGGTAGAGAAGGTGAGTAAAGATCTGAGCCTTGACCTTCGATTTCTCCGCCTCGTCACGTTTTCCAAGGTTGCAGTTGTACTCACGAACGAACGCCGAGTTGTCACATTCCGGATAGACATCGGAAGTGAAAAGCATGGTCTTTCCGTCGGGCGACCATACTTCTCCTCCTGCTTCCATTCCGAAGAAAGTCCATTTGTGGACGGCGGTCACAGCGCCGGCTGCGCCGTCGAAGTCCGCAATCCAAATTTGCGAGCCTTGCTCTTTATTCGAAATAAAAGCAAACCGCTTTCCATCCGGCGACCAGCGCGGTCGGTCGGCATCCTGATCGGAGATGAGTTCCCTTTCTTTTGTCATCCCGAGCGAGGACGAAGGATTCGCTTGCGAATCCTTCGCCGCAGTCGAGGGACCTTGGGTTTGGTTTAGCGGCACGATCCACACATGCGGCGTCTTCGTGTTGGCCGCCAGGTCGACATCGACCACGCTGAAGATCACCCACTTGCCGTCAGGCGAAACCTGCGGGTCGCCCACGCGCTTGAGCTTCATCATGTCCTCGAAAGTGAAGGGATGTTTGGCTTGGCCAAAAGCGGGCGAGGCAAGCGAAAGAACAACCAAGAAAAGAACGATGCGGCGCATGAAGATTCTCCTGGACAAACGGAAAAGTGTACTACAAACAACGTTTGTCATCCTCCGGCCGCGCTCTTTGCGAACTGAAGGACCTGTGCACTCTGGCCCGTGTGTTACGTACCGAACCAACAGCTTCCGTTTGCTCGAAATGAAAAATTACCCGATTGACCCCGGTCCAAAACTGTGATTAGATGCGCAACACAACTTTCGCTCTTGCCCCACCCAGCCCGACTCACGGGGCGCGCCGAACCGAGGAGGATGTATGAAGTTCACTCTGCTCTCCGCAACCGTCGTCACTCTTCTAGCTTTCGCCTCTGCGGCCAGTGCCCGGGACGTCGTCCTGCCCGCTGGAACCCTGCTGCAATGCACGCTCAATGAGCCCAACTTTTCTTCAGCAACCGCGGAAGTTGGCGATCCGGTTTTATGCCACCTGCGTGGCGTCAGCGAGTTTGGCCAGCAGGCCTTCCCTCGCGGCAGCTATCTTGTCGGGCATCTCGAAAGCGCCAAGGACCCCGGGCATTTCTTTGGCAAAGGTTATCTCAAGCTGCAATTTGACCGCATCGGCCTGCCCACCGGCGATCTGCCGCTCGAAGCCAAAGTGATCTCAACCCGCGGCTACAAAGTGGACAAGCACGGCCAAATCGACGGCAAAGGCCACGCCAAGCGCGACGTGGTCGAGTGGATGCTCCCTCCGCTCTGGCCCTGGAAGGTCATCATGCTGCCGGCGCGCGGGCCGCGTCCGCAACTGAAAGGCGAAACGGTCCTGAGCCTTCGCCTGATGGACGACGTTGAGCTGCCGCAAACCGCTTCCCTGCTCGGGCCGGGCTGGCACTACTTCAGCAAGCCGAAGTACCAGTCTTACCAGTCGCAGAATACCGGTGACAGACCGGTGCTGGCCGTGCGCGGGAATGTGGAAACCGCCGATACCCAGATTTCGGCGGCGGTGGAAACACCCGCGCTCACTTACGCCAGTCTGGTCTCGCGCAACGTGAGCGTCGCTTCCCTGCCCACTTCGTCAGGCAATCCGCTATTCGTTCTGAAGACCGGAATGGTGCTCGCAGTGGGTAACTATCAGTATCAGGATGGCCGCATCACTTACACGCTGGCCTCAGGCGGAGGCGGCGTGATCAACGCCGACGATATCGACTGGAACGCAACCACCCGCGTGAACAACCAGCGCGGCGTGCGCACCACTTTGCACGGCGGACACATCGCTTCCGAAACGCCGGGCTTCTAAATAAGAGCGGGTACCAGGTCGGGCTTATCGCCGAACTTGGTACCCTCTTCCTGCGTCCTTGTCGGAACCCGCGCGCCGGTTTCTCAAGCACAGGCCGCGCCGGCTATCCCATGGCGATGTACAGCAAAATGAATTGGCTTCGAGGCTGCGGTTCGATGCTGCGCGCGTTGATGATCAACTTGCGCCGTCCAATGCGGCCAAAATCGTGGGTGATCTCGAACCCCTTCACGCGGCCATCTCGGGGCAATACGTTTTCCAGCAACTCGTGCAGACGGGGAATATCCCACTCACCGTTGGCCAATTGATAGACGCTCGGAGAATCGGCATCGTCGGGGATGGAACCAAAAATCTTCTGGAAAGACTCGTTGACGCTCACGACTCGCAGTTTCGCGTCCAAGACCACTGTCGGAATTGGGGCGTACTCGATCAGGTCAACGGCATGCCGCTTCAGATACTCGACGTCGCGTTTGAGGGCATCGATATTCTCAAAGCTGATGACTGCGCCGTCAATCTTGTTGTCCCAGGTCTTATAGGGCCGCACGCGCATCTGAAACCACGTTCCGCTCCCGGTTTCCCGCACTTCCTGTTCCACGGGAACCACATTTTCAATGGTTTCGCGAGCGTACTTTCCCAGATCATCCAGATCGAGGTTGGGGCGGATTTCCATCAACCGGCGGCCCACGTCACCCGGCAGCAGGTTCATCAGCTTTTGCGCGGGGGGCGTAAACCGGCGAATGCGCAAGTCGTGATCGACGATCACCACGGGAACGGTTACGTTACCGAGCAGGTTTAACAGATCATTATTGACCGAGGTCAACTCCACATTGCGGTTCTGAAGTTCCTCGTTTAAGGTGGTCAATTCTTCGTTCGTGGATTGCAGCTCTTCTTTTGCCGTTTCCAGTTCTTCGTTGGTGCTTTGTAACTCCTCATTGGCCGACAAAACTTCTTCGTTCGCCGATTTGAACTCTTCGGTGGTGGTTTCATGCTCTTCAATCAGCGACTGAAACTGCTCCCGCAGTTGCTCCAACTCACGCTTGCTCTGGGCGTTCTCTCGCGAAGCGCCGTCCCGAACGGCGGCGGCCCTGCGCCCTCCAGCGCGGCTCTTTTCCGCCGGGGAAATGGCTTCCTGAAACACGATCACGTAGAAGCGTTCGTTCGCCGAGGGGCCGCGCAGGGGCGTCACTTCCAGGTTCACCTCGCGTGCCTGCCCTTCCGATTGCACGCGCACGCCTTCTCGGCGGACGGTTGTCTTCCCTTTTTTTGCCGCGGAGATGGCAGCCCGCAAATCGACCAGCAACCCCTCGCGGGCCATTTTCGAGAGGCTGAACGTGGGAAGACCGGCGGCCGGTTCCAGGTAAGCCCCCGTCTTTCCGCGAAGGTGAATGATCTCCATCTCTTCATTGACCACAATGCTGGCGGGCACGAAACGGCTCATCAGCAGCCGGTCGACTTCCTTTTCGAGGTTAAGCACCGGCGCGGCTTCGCGCGGAAGACGGACCTCATCCACAACGCCTCGCCGAATGCCGAAATCCGTGGCGCCAAAAAAAGAGACCAGCCGGGTGGCGGACTTCTTCTTTTGAAAAATCTTGGCTTTTTTATCGACCGGGTTGAAGTAGTCGGCAAATGCGCCCAGGCTTTCCGACTCGCCCAGCATCAGGTAGCCGTCGGGCTTCAGGGCGTAATGAAGCGTAGGAATCACGCGCTTTTGCAGCAATGGGCCGAGGTAGATCAGCAGATTGCGGCAGCTGATCAGATCCATATTGGAAAACGGAGCGTCCTTGGCCACGTTCTGCCTGGCGAAGACACATAACTCCCGCACCGGCTTCACGATCTGATACCCGCCGTCGAGCCGGACAAAAAAGCGGCGCAAGCGTTCGGGAGGAACGTCAGCCAGCAACGCCTCCGAATACAAGCCGGCGCGGGCGCGATCGAGCGCCGTTTCGCTGATGTCGGTGGCGAAGATCTGAAATGGCATGCTGCCCAGGGGAGAGCGGGTGGTCTTGCTCGTCTCCAGCCACAGATATTCGAGTATCGTCATGGCCAGCGAATAGACTTCCTCGCCCGTGGAACATCCGGGCACCCAGATGCGGACAGTTTGCGCTTTCTTATCCTTAAAGATATTGGGCAATACCCGCTTGCGCAGCGATACGAAAGCTGCGGGGTCGCGGAAGAAGCCGGTGACGTGAATCAGGATGTCCTGAAACAGTTCGTCGACTTCGTCTGGAGTGGAGCGTGCGTACTGCACGTAGTCCTTGAGCTTCTCGATTCTTTGCAGGACCATGCGGCGCTTGATGCGGCGCTGCAACGTGCTCGGCTTATAGTGAGTGAAATCGACCCCACTGGCGTTGCGCAGCAGCGCGAGCAACACTTCCATTTCGCCGTCGCTACCGCTGGCGGATTCGAGGGCCTGAATTGAGGCGGGCGTGAGATATGGGTGACGCGCGACGCGAGTCAGTTCGATGGCGATCTCAGCCGGGGCCAACACGAAATCGATGCAGCCCGCGCTGACCGCACTGTGGGGCATGCTGCCATATTTCGCGCTTTCCTGGTCCTGGGCAAAAGTGATGCCACCGGCAGCTTTCACGGCGCGGACCCCTTCCGTTCCGTCGGAAGCCGTGCCGGAAAGAATCACGCCGATCGCGCGATTGCCGCGGGCTTCCGCCAGCGAGTGCAGAAAATGATCGATGGGCATATGCTGGCCCCGCGTGAGCAGGCGCGCCGCCAGGTGAAAGTGGCCGTCCTGAAGCGCCATACTGGTATTGGGAGGAATGACGTACACCGTGTTCGGCTTGATCTGGGCGCCGTCGGTAACTTCCTGCACCGGAATTCTGGTAGTACGAGACAGGATTTCCCGCAAATCGCTATGGTGCTTGGGATCAAGATGCTGGATCACGACATAGGCCATCCCGGTGGTTTCCGGCAGATGGCGGAGAAGATCGGAAAAGGCCTCCAGCCCGCCGGCCGATGCGCCGATACCGACTACTGGAAAATCCTGCGCGGCGCCTTTGGAAGAACTGGACAACCGAGGGCGTGGCTCTGATGTCACTCTCTTTTTTTTCATGGGACCGCCTTGGCAAGAAAGATGGCCATAATAATTTGGCCAA
>DATLKM010000003.1:0-32968 GCA_035538435.1 Binatia bacterium | reverse complement strand
GCAGGTGAGCGTAAGCCTGCGCAGCGAATTCCCCTTGCGCGGCTCGCCTCCGTTTTCGATGTGAAGAAAGGTGTAGTAGATATAGAAGCTCTTGCCAAGAATGCTGGGATCGTCGCCCCATCCCACCGAAGTGGGATAGGGGGCGATGGTGCCGGTCCCATTGCCGGGGTTGGCGAACGTGCCCAGAAAAATGGTGTTGCTCCAATGCAGTCCGTCGGGCGATTCGTAATATCCAAAGTTGGAGTCGTCGGAGGTAATCATCACGTAGCGATGAAGGTCGCTGTTGAAGTGAACGTCGAGATAGCCCTGGTATTGCGCGGTGGGATTGAGATCGGTCGATGCTCCTCCAATTCCCGGCTGCAAATGCCAGTTGCCCATATAGAATTTTTCGAAAGGGACTGTGTGCGGTTGAGGGGAACCAAAAGCCGCCTGTAGCACGGATTCCACACGGGCCCGCGCGACAGAAACTTTGGTCGTTGTTGCCGTTCCCGCGGGCCAATCGGGAAAGTAAAAATAAAAATACTGACCATCGGGCGACAGAACTAACGGGCCGTCGCCGATTTCATCGAATCCGTTCAAGTTCGGCGCATAAGATTGGTTGGGACGAACCACTTCGCCGAGATCGGTCCAGTGGAGGCCGTTATCCCACGACGCGGCGAGGCCGTGAACCGCATAAAGCGTGTTGTAAGGCAGCTCGGCGTGATAGCCCACCAGCAAGTTTCCCGCCCCGACTTTGCCTGCCGGGACCTGGAACACCGGCCCGCCGCCGATATACCCGTACGCGGCATAGTTCGGATTCACCGCAGGATCAGGGTTTGGAGAAATCGTTACGTCGCGCGGAGCAGTCGTGCCCAGTGGATTATCGAGTGTTCCCAGCGTTGTAACCACTGAACCATAGTTATTGTTTCCCACCCATTCGCCGTTCCAGAACTGGCGGGGATGAAATGCGCCGTCGCTGGTGAAAAACTGATAGCCGCCCGTAACCTTGATTACTCCCATTTGGGTGTCGGGCCAGGCGAAGCCAAAACCTTTCGTATCAATCAGCGGCGGTTCAGCCTTCAGCCCGCCTTCAATGACCTGATCGTGATCGTCGACAATCACGGGCCCGGTCACGGCCGGATTGCAGAGCGGAGTGACTTCCTGCGCAAAGCCCGACCATGACACAAGAGATAGAAGCGCGAACGCGAATGCAAAACGGAGCGGCATGGCACCTTCCTTAAGAGTGACGCGGACTGGGCCTGCGGGGTCTACCACAGAGGCCCACGCCGCGTACGAACCCAATGCCTTTGCCAAAGTCGCGGAGCGCTCTGATTTTTAACACTGGCGTAGTAATCTAGGAGCCGATGCCTGCGGCGAAAATCCTGATTGTGGACGATGAACGGCTGGTGCGCTGGTCGCTGCGCCAGAAGTGTGAAGAATGGGGATATCACGTGCTGGAGGCCGAATCGGGTGAACCCGGACTGAAACTGTCGCAGCGCGAATCTCCCGATCTGATTCTGCTTGATGTCCGCATGCCCGACATTACCGGGCTTGAGGTTCTCGATCAACTCAAGAAAAACGGCGAAGCGCCGCCGGTGATCATGATCACGGCCGATCCGCAGCTGGACGATGTGAAGGCCGCGCTCAAATTGGGAGCGTACGATTTCGTCGGCAAGCCTCTCGATTTCGACGAACTTCACGTCACCGTCAAGAACGCGCTGGAAACCACCAGCCTTCGCACCGAAGTGCAAAACTTGCGCGGCGAAGTGCGGCGCGGCGCGGGTTACAGCAACGTGGTGGGAACCTCGCCCAAGATGACCGAGTTGATGAATTTCGTTCGCAAAGTCGCGGCCAGCGAAGCGACCACGATTCTGATTCAGGGGGAAAGCGGGACGGGAAAAGATCTGATCGCGAAATCGATCCACTATGAGAGCAACCGCCAGGACAAGCCTTTCGTTGCGATCAACTGCTCGGCCATTCCGGAAACCTTGATGGAAGCGGAACTGTTCGGCCACGAAAAAGGCGCATTTACCGACGCCAAGCAGATGAAGAAGGGACTGTTTGAGGCGGCTGACGGGGGAACGTTGTTCCTCGACGAAATCGGCGAGCTCTCGCCGCTATTGCAGGCGAAATTGCTGCGCGTGCTGGAAGATCAGGTCATCCGGCGGGTCGGCGGGATTAAGGACATGCAGGTGAACGTGCGCGTGATCGCGGCTTCCAATCGCGATCTGGAAAGGGCGGTACGCGAGAATCAATTCCGGCAGGATTTGTATTACCGGCTGGCCATCATCGCCATCTTTATTCCGCCGCTGCGCGACCGCAGGGAAGACATTCTGCCCTTGGTTGATTTCTTCATTGAGCG
This sequence comes from Binatia bacterium, assembly GCA_035538435.1. Classification (GTDB taxonomy): domain Bacteria; phylum Acidobacteriota; class Terriglobia; order Terriglobales; family Acidobacteriaceae; genus Sulfotelmatobacter. The sequence continues at coordinate 30,627 of DATLKM010000003.1, read as the reverse complement.
CTACAACCGCACGTTCAAGAAATCGATTCGCGGCATCACCGACGCCACACGGCGCCTGCTGTTAAACCATAATTGGCCGGGCAATGTGCGCGAACTCAAGAACACCATCGAACGCGGAATGATTCTGGAGGACGAACCCTTCCTGAGGCCTTTATATCTGCCTTTTTCCGTCGGCGAATCCGGCGGCCCGACGCAATTTGAGCGGACATCGCAACCCAATGGCGGGCAGGCGCTGCCTGACGGCCGCACGCTGCCGAAGTTGTACATTCCTGAAGGCGGGACGTCGCTTGAGGAAGTCGAGCACACGCTGGTGGAGCTGGCGATGCGCCAGGCGGACGGCAACCAGACCCATGCCGCGAAACTGCTGGACATCAGCCGCGATGCGCTGCGTTACAAGCTGAAGAAATTCGGCTTGATTCGCGGTGAGGATGAAGGCGCCGCGGTGGGGGAAGAAAAATAAACGCGCCGCATGGAACTGCGACGCGTGCCGCTGGCTTTTTATGCTTCTACTTCTTCATTTTTATACTTCTTATTACTTCTTCATGTGTTGTTTCGCCCGCGAGATCAACTCCTCGAGCCTCTGCTTTTCGGGGTAATCCGGGTTCTTCTTCAGCAGTTCTTCCCAGGCTTCAATCGCGCCTTTGGGGTCCATCTTTCCCTGCCAGCGGACAATACCGAGGTTAAACAGCGTGGAAGCGCGGCCCGGCTCAAATTTCAAGGCAGTTTGAAATTCATCGATGGCGCGGTCGGGATCGCCGGTGTACCAGAATGAGGTCCCGTAGTCGGTGAGCACGTCGGCATTCTGGGGCTGCAAAGCGGCGGCGCGCTGGTAAAACTTCAGCGCATCAGGATATTGCTGGCCGTCGAAATAAAGATTCGCGACTTTAACCACCGTGTCGAAATCATTGGGGTTGTTTTTTAGATTGGCAAGCAGCGGCGTGACGGCGCGATCGAGCATTTCCTTCTGCTGCGCCTGGTCGGGCTGCTGCTGCGCCGCGGGTTGCGAAGTAACAGTCGATGCGCCCGCCGCCGAAACGACTTGCGGCGAAGGCGCAGAACCGCGGAACAGATATCCCAGCGCAACTCCCAGAACCAGGCAGAATACGGCGAAGAGGTAAGCTTGGGTGCTGTTCCATCCTTTTGTTTGAACTGTGCTGTGATCCGGCATTCGCGGTTCTCCTATGTGTTTTTATGATTTATGAATGGCGCCGGCAAGCGCCGCTTCTGGCGTTTGCAGGTGAAACAGGCGCTGCACCGCAGCGGCCATCTGTTCCTGTTCCATCTGCTCTGGAAGTCCTTTAAGTTCACGCGCCAACGACCCGGTGATGCGTTGTGTCATACGAGACATGATTGCGGTCAGCATCTCGTCCTGGTCCTGCGTGAACGGCCCATTTTGTTGCCGAAAGGAATCCAGTTCTTGCCGGCAAATCTCGTCCAATCTTTGACGCAGCGCCACAATCGTAGGCACGATGCGGTTCGCGGCCAGGGTACGGCGAAAATCGCGGGCTTCGGCGCGCAAAATCTTTTCAGCGTCGGTGGCTGCGGCCTGCCGCTCCTTAGAGTTGTGCGCAACCACCTTCTCCAGATCGTCAATGTCGTAGAGGAAGGCTCCTTTTACCGTACGCACTTCCGGATCGACGTCCCGCGGCATGGCGATGTCTACAATCACGACCGGCCGCTGTTGCCGCTCGCGTATCAGAATCTCGGCTTCTTCGCGGCTCAGAATCGTGTGCGGACAGGAGGTGGAACTGATGATCACATCTACTTGCGCCATATGCTGCCAGCGGTCTTCGAAAGCGGCGGCAACACCGCCCAACTTGTTGGCCAATTCAGCCGCGTGCGCCAGGGTGCGGTTGATTACATAAACCGATCGGGCGCCGTGGTTCAGCAGACCTCGCGCGGAAAGCTCGCTCATTTTGCCCGCGCCCAGCAGCAGCACGCTGCGGCCTTCCAGGCTGCCAAGGATTTGCCGCGTCAGTTCGACGGCCGCATAAGGGATTGAGACTGCCGAATTGCCAATTGCGGTTTCGTTGCGGACGCGCTTGGAAACCGTGAGCGCTTTTTGCAGTACCGCATCCAGGCAGCGTCCGGCCGCGCCCAGTGTCTGAGCTTGTGACCAGGCCTCTTTCATCTGAGAAATAATCTGCGGCTCGCCGACGATCATGGAATCGAGGCTGGAGGTGACGCGGAAAATGTGGATCAGGGCGGCTTCGTCGAGCAGGCGGTAAAAATGTTGCCAGTCATCCATCTTCAGGCCGTACTCGGAGGCGAGAAAACGCATGACCGAGTTGGCCGCCAGGGTCACATCGTTGGCCCACAGCAGAAATTCAGTCCGATTGCACGTAGCCAACACGATGATTTCGTCAATGCCCTCCGCCTGAGACAACTGCACGAGCGCTTCTGGGCGCCGGTTCACGCTGATCCAGAAACGCTCGCGCAGGGCCACTGGAGCTGTTCGGTGGTTTATGCCCACGACCATCAGACTGGGTTCCAAGATTCCTTCTCCTTAGCCCACACTCAGGGAAATGCACCCTTCGGGCCAAAAAGAATTGTGCCGGGGTTCAACGGGAAACATTTATTTTCATGAGGTTAGAAGTGGCAAAGAAGCTTGATCAGTCGGTTTCGTTGGCGGGATTGCGGGATATCGCGCTGATTCGGCGGGAATTGCCACGGAGCGGCCGGAGTAACGGAGCAGCCAGAGTCGCGGACGCCCGAGAGGCATGCCCGGGGCTAAGTTCTCGAAGGCCAGGATCAGTCTTGAACCGGCTGGCTGGATGGAATTTGGGTTTCCAGCGCGCTATACGCGGGTTACGCCATTCTCTTCGTTACGCTCGAAGATTTCGGTCAGCTTATGAGCCAGCCGTTCCATGAACGACCTGGGTTGTGGAGGCAGGGTTGCTTTATTCTCTTGCTGAGCAGGCTTTTTTTCGAGTGCGGGTGCGGCGCCAGCGGCCATAATGATTTCTCCTGAGAGGAATGATTGAAGCGCAGTGGTGGTCTCCTCAGGAGACTCACGCGCTTTTAGCGGGGGGAAGACCAATCTCGGACTCATTACAACTTAAGTCCGGGGCGGCCGGGAAAGCAGATAACTGACGGCATAGCACTTCGGCTTTAGCGGGGGACCAGGCGGAGAATTGCAATTCCGAGCAGCCGTCCTTTATTTGGGGTCAAAGATTCGGCAAGGGCCGAAAAGCTTTTTCTGATAGTCAGTCGACATTTTCATCGTTTGAAGCATTTGAGGCATGGCGCCGGCACCAATCGACAGCCTGGGGCGCAATTTGCTCCAGCGGCAGCACCAGATCGGCAGCCCCGCGGGCAATGGCCTCCCTCGGCATACCGAACACAATGCAAGTCGCCTCATCCTGAGCGATGGTGAAAGCGCCCGACTGTTTCATTTCGAGCAACCCCTGGGCGCCGTCATCACCCATGCCGGTCATAAGAACACCCACCGCCTTCCCGCCCACATGGACAGCGACCGAACGGAACAGAACGTCTACGCTGGGGCGGTGCCGCGATACGAGGGGCCCATTCATGATGTTGATGGAGAGACTCGTCCGGTTCCGGTTCACGACGCAATGGAAGTTTCCGGCAGCGATCACCGCCAACCCGTTATGCAACTGGAGCCCGTCGCTGGCTTCCTTGACTTCAATCGCGCATTCCCGATTCAGGCGATCGGCGAAGGCGCGCGTGAAATTTTCCGGCATGTGTTGCACGATGACGATGGGAGCGCAACTCGCCGGCATGGCCGAAAGAAACACGCGCAGGGCTTCGGTGCCGCCCGTGGAGGCGCCGACCGCAATCAAGCCCTGGCACGCGATGGGATGCGACGATTTACGCGGGAGAGGAAAAACGGCGTCCGCCGTCAAGCGATCGGGCGCGATGATTCCTGGACGGGCAACGATGCGCGCCTCCGCGGCGCTCCAGACCACATCGAGAAGCTGAACGGCGGACTCATGAAGGAAATCGCGCACACCCAGTCGGGGCTTGGTGATGATCTCGACCGCGCCTTCTTCCAGAGCCCGCAGGGCAAGGTCAGTGCCTTTGGCGGCGAATCCGGAGCAGATTACAACCGGCAGCGGAGAGTCCAGCATAATTTTCCGCATGAACGTCAATCCATCCATGCGGGGCATTTCGAGGTCGGTAATAATCACGTCCGGACGGCTTTTCTGCATCTTGGCCATGGCGATCAGGGGGTCAGCCGCAACGCTCACCGTGATGCGACGGTCCGTCTGGAGAATGGTCTGCATGACCTGGCGCACGACCGCCGAATCGTCCACCACAAGCACATGGAGTTTTTCCCCGGGTTTTTGTTTCGCGATTGCAGCGGCGGAACCGGCGGCGGGATTAGAGGGCACTTTGATCTCCCGACCGTGTGCAGACAGAAGGTCCCAGGGTCCGCAATTTTGAGTTCATCCCGCTGAGAGTTTCGGCCTGGCCGAAGAAGAGCAGCCCCCCGTGCTGGAGAGAATCGGTCAAGCGTTCCACAATCTTGCCCTTGGAGACTGGATCGAAATAAATGAGGACATTGCGGCAGAAGATCGCGTCAAAGCGAATTCCCTCAGGGTAGGGATCATGCATGAGGTTCAACCTCTGGAACTCGACCATCTGCCGGATTTCCGGCATCACCTTCATGTTTCCTTCCTGATCGTCGATGCCTTTGAGCATGCAGCTTTTCAAAAACGATGGTGCGATGTCAGCCGATTTTTCCATCCGGTAAATTCCTGCGCGCGCGCGGTCGAGCATGCGGGTGGAAATGTCGGTGGCAAGGATGGTTACCTTCCAACCTCGATCGGCGGTCAAGTGCGTGCCGGCCAGCATTGCCAACGAATAAGGCTCTTCGCCCGAAGAACAGCCTGCGCTCCACAGGCGGACGGTTTTCGAACGCAGGCCATGCTCGGCTTCCGCCTTCCACCTCGGAATGACCCGCCGCTCCAGATATTCGAACTGTTTGGGCTCGCGGAAGAACCGGGTTTCGTTGGTGGTGATCGCGTCAATCATGGCGACGCGTTCTTCGCGCTGGTCCGGTTCCAGAACGAGTTTGTAATAGCGATCAAACGTGGGGACGGCGCGTGCCCGGAGGCGGCGCGAGAGACGGCCACAGAGCAGGGCCGTTTTTGCGTCTCCCAGCCAAATGCCGCTTTCCTGATGGATGAGTTGTTGGAATTTTCTGAAGAGTTCGGGAGTAATGGGCGGCTGCCACGTCTCTTCCAGGGCGATAGAAGCGGGCGCAGAACCCACGTTCCTCGCGTGCGGTGTGCCGGCCGGCAAGCTAGGCTCCTGACTCGGCAGTCCTCGCGCTGACTTTGGGCTGCTGCTGAGCGGAGATATTTCCCGGGGCATTCACGCTATCGGACGCCGCCAGCAATTCATCGGCAGAAAGCACCTTATCAATATCCAGGACCAGGCAGAATTTTTTCCCCATCACACCCATGCCCAGGAGATATTCAACTCTTATGCGCGTGCCGAACGGCGGAGGAGCTTCGACGTCATTTTGCGAAAATTCGAGCACCTGATTGACTGCGTCGGTCATGACGCCGAGGGTCAGCTGATCTCCTTGATAAGAGACTTCGGTGATGACAATGCAGGACAACTTGGAAACTTTGCTCGCGGGCAAGCCGAACTTTACTGCCAGATCGATCACGGGGACCACGTTGCCGCGCAGATTGATCACGCCATGAATCCAGGGGGCCGTGTTGGGCACGCTGGTGATGGTCTCGTACTGGACAATCTCCTTGACCTTCAGGATGTTGACGGCGTACTCCTCGCCGGCAACGAGAAAGGTAAGAAACTGCCCGTTGCCCAGCAGAGGCGGATTGGTTTCCTTGACCGCGTCCATTATTTACTCCTTGGCGTTGCGCCCAACGGTTTGCCGGGCCTGCAACGACTGGCTCTATTACTGAGAGATTCTCTCCCTGCGTTAGAAGCGTGAGAAGCTGGTTTCACCTGCCGGTTTGTTTCCCGCTGGCCGGGAAACATTGAGTTCGCCCAGGCTCACCGTCATGGTTTTCGGATAGGCGAGCGCGGCTGCTTTGCCATCGCCATTGTGTCCCGCGGTTCTATCGTCCGCGATGTGGAAAAATGTCATTAACTGCTGCAGTTGCGCCGACTGCGCCGCCAACTCCTCCGCCGTGCTGGAAAGTTCCTCGGCGGAAGACGCGTTGCGCTGCGTGACTTCATCCACCTGCGACATGGCGCGGTTGATCTGGGTCACGCCGGAGGATTGCTCCGTGGAAGCGGCCGCAACTTCCTGAACAAGTTCCGCCGTCTGCCGGATGGCGGGCACCAGGTCGGCCAGCAGTTTTCCGGAGTGTTCCGCAACCGATACGCTTTTTGCCGCCAGATCGCTGATCTCTTTGGCCGCCATCTGGCTCCGCTCGGCCAGCTTGCGGACTTCGACAGCCACCACGGCAAAACCCCTGCCCTGGTCGCCGGCGCGGGCGGCTTCAATCGCGGCATTCAGCGCCAGCAGGTTGGTCTGGTAGGCAATGTCTTCGATTACAGAAATCCGGGCTGCGATCTGCTTCATCGCTTCCACCGTCTCGTGCACGGCGCTGCCGCTCTCTTCCGCGGAACGCGCGCCCTTTTCCGCCACCTGTTCCACCCGGCGGCTGTTGTCGGCGTTTTGAGTGATGGAGGCATTCATCTGCTCCAGGCTGGAACTGGTTTCCTCCACGGAGGCCGCCTGTTCGTTGGTGCCTTGCGATAAATTCTGGGAAGAAGCTGAAACCTGTGCCGCCGCGGAGGCAACCGCGGACGAGCCTTCCCGCACGTCCCGTATGACAGAAGAAAGCTTTCCCGCCATCTCCTGCATGGCCTGAAGCAATCGGCCGGTCTCTGCCCGGTCGGTAATGCGGATAGTGCGGTTCAAGTCACCGGCCGCGATCGACTGCGCGTGTTCTACGGCTTGCTGAATGGGGAGCGTGATGCTCCGGGTCACTGCGATGCCCACGGCAGAGGCGAAAACTAAGGCGAAGACGAGCAGAACCACGGCGATCTTGCGGCCCTTGGAGTAGGCGTCGGCCGAGTCGGCGATGCTCTGCTGCATGGCGCGGGATTGGAAATCGATAAATTTGATCCATGACGCGCGATAGACCGCCAGCGCGGGAAGAACTTCGCCGTTGAGGGCCGCCACGGCCTGGTCGCGTTTTTTGCCGAGCAGCAAAGCCTTGGCCCTTTGCCGGGCCTCCACGTAGGCGCTGCGATTGTGGGCCACCACCTCGAAGAGTTCCCGCTCTTCGGGAGAATGCAAGCTTTTTTCGATTTCGCCGACCGCGGCCCCGATCTGTTTGCTGATGGCGTCGTTTTCGTCATTCAGCTTGCGCTCGATGTCGGGATCGGTGGTGTCGAACAGTTGCATCGTCAGCCGCGCATTATCGGTGGAGTTGGCGATGGTGTCGTTGGACAGCTTGGCCAGGTTGAAACGCAACTGGATCTCCGTAGTAGTTTTGGCGTTGACGCGCCCGAGCCAGGTCAAGCCCAGCCCGGCCAACGCGACCAGGCCCAGCAGAAAGACCCCGAACACGCTGACCAGCCGGGTCCCGATTTTCCAATCCTGCCAAGTTTTCATAGCCGTGAACCTCTCTTTGCTGAGTAAACTCCGTCAACCGACTTGCGGCTGCCAACCGGGCTGTACCATTTCCTGCAAAAGGCCGGGTACGTCGATGATGAAACCGACACGCCCATCGGCCAGTATGGTGGAGCCCGCAATTCCTGAAATTCCACGAAAGATTTTGCCCAGCGGTTTTATCACCGCTTGCATGCCGCCGAGCAACTGATCGACAGCGATTCCGGCATACGAATCGCCCACTTTGACGACAACGACATTTTCCCGAACCGGAGTATCCGCGGAGCAGCCAAAAACCTCGCGCAAGCGGATGTAGGGCAAAGCGCTTCCCCGCAGGTTCAGAACGCCGCTGCTTGCGGCACGATCGGCCACAGTCAGTTCCGTGCACTCGATCACGTGTTCCTGGGGAACGACGAACGTATCTTTGCCCGCAAGCACTGAAAAACCATCGATGATGGCGAGAGTGAGCGGCAGCCGGATGGTAACGGTTGTGCCTTTGCCTTCCTCGCCCGTGATTTCCACCGATCCGTGGAGCCCCTCAATGTTCCTGCGTACCACGTCGAGGCCCACCCCGCGCCCGGAAAGGTCGGTCACAGATTCGGCAGTGGAAAAACCGGGACGGAACAGGACCTGGTACAGTTCGGAATCCGCAACCGGGCCGTTGAGAAACAAGCCCAGCTTCTTGGCTCTCTGCAAGATTCGTGCGCGGCTCAGGCCGGCCCCATCGTCCTGGAGCGTAACTACCACGTTGCCGCCGGCATGCGCCGCTGCCAGTTTGATCAGGCCGCATGGGTTCTTGCCAAGTTTCTTGCGCACCGGAGGAACTTCGATGCCGTGATCGACGGCGTTGCGGATCATGTGCAGCAGAGCGTCCCTCAGGTGCTCGAGCACAGTCGTATCGACTTCGACGTCGCCTCCGGTCAACTCCACTCGTGCCAGCTTGCTGTGGGTGTTGGCGAGGTCGCGAACCGAGCGCACCGCCTGGCGCAGCATGGTGCCGATAGGAACCATGCGCACGCCCATGATCTCGTCCTGCAGGTCCCGGAAGAGGCGCTCGGACTCCGCCTGCACTTCCGCGATTTCCTGTTTGAGCTCACTGTCAATCCTCTCAATCAGCCGATGCAGGCGCCCTTGCGCGATCACGATTTCCCCGGTCAGGTTCAACATGCGGTCGAGCTTGTCGATGCCGGCGCGTATGGTACGTTCCGCGGATCGAGTCGAACTCTCCGCCTTGATCTCACCCAGGGGCGCTTCCGGCGCGGAATGAGAAGCAACCACGCGCTCCGAACGGCTGGAAATTTCGTTGGCAATCTGTTTTCTGAGTTCGTGCTGCTTCCCGGTCAGGCCGGTGGTTCCCTCCGGGCTCGACTTGACCAGAGCGCGAAGCTCATCGACGGCCTTGAGTAACAATGAAATAAGGTCGCCGCCGATTTCACGGTTTTGCTCGCGGATGATGTCGAGAAGGTCCTCGGTGGCGTGGGCAAAACTTTTCAGGTCGTCAAGTTCAAGCGCGGTGGCATTGCCTTTGATGGTGTGCGCGACGCGGAAGATCTCGTCGAGCAATTCCGCCCCCGCCGAACTGGACTCGATCGCCAGAAGAGACTCCTCCATGCGATCCAGCCCATCCTGGCTCTCGGCGACAAACGACGTCAAAATTGCGTCACGATCGAAATCCATCGAACCGCACGCTCCGGCTTCAGCTGAAAACTGGGAATCTACATCGGTTACGGATTTTCGAAATCACGGATCAGCGTGACTCCGTCCTCGGTATGAAACACCAGCCTGCGCCCGTGTTTTCCGGAAACATCCTTGCTTACCAGCGGAATGTTGGCCTTGCGAACGAATTCTTCCGCCAGTTCCACGTTCCTTGTGCCCACCGACTGCGAAGGATTTGCCGAGAAGGCACTTGAACCGCCGAACAGCTTGGCACGCAGGTTTCTGATGTCACACCCTAAGGCGAGCATTTCCTTCAGCAAGGCCGCGTTGGCAACGTTTCCGTAGCGCAGCCGGTTCGGGCCGTCTTCGCTTCCCTCCGGAAGCAGGTAATGGTTCATGCCGCCCATTCTCTTGACCGAGTCCCAAAGACAGATAGCGGCGCAAGAGCCAAGAATCGTGGTGATGACGATGGGCTCGCGAGAAACCATCATTTGGCCGGGATACAAAAAACGTTTCGGCCCAGTGAGCGTTTCATCGGCTGAAAAGCTCTTCATGGCCTCGGGAGGAAGCACCGCCGGGTTGAACTTCTCCAATTTTTCGTTCATCGGTTTTTCCTGGCAGCGCGGGTATGAAAGTCTGTGCCGGCGTCGAACAAAGCTCGCCCGGTTTCGCCGGAAATGAGCTCAAAAAGCTGGTAATCCGATTGGTCAAACCCCAGCTTCTGGGGCAATAACTTCAACATGGCCAAAACCGCCACCGTTTGCCCTTCGATTCGAATGGGAAGGAAAACCTGCAACGGCGCGTGGGAATTTCCGCACGCCGGCGGGTCGGCGGCCTCAGTCACATGAGGTTCACCCTGCATCAGCCGTTCGAGGCCTGACTGCAGCAGACTTGCGAGCGCAAGGTTGCTCCGGGCGTCGATCCCAAACGACCAGAACAACCGGCTCTTTTCGTGATCCAGGGTGAACAAGCCGATCTCTTCGCAACCCAAAAAGCCGGTTACGATTTCGCGCAGCGCTTCCAGCGTTTCCGCTTGCCCGGAACTTTCGCGCAGCCTGCGCCGCGCCGCCTCCAGGCGAACGTCTTGCCGGTCTCGAACTTTTGACGCCGCAGTCGTCATCTGACCGCCTTCTCAACGGTTAAGTCTGAACCGCCGCACAGCCGGCGGAGCACGTTTATTCCCCGAGATAGCTCTGCAACAGCTTGACCAGTTCCTCGCCGTTCACAGGTTTTGTGAGGTAGTCGTTACACCCGCTTTGAAAACCGGCCTCCATGTACGACTCTTCGCCGCGAGTGGTGAGCAGAACAATCGGAATCTCGCGGGTGGATTCCTGCAGCCGCATTTTCTTGCAGGCCTCGAAGCCATTCATGTGCGGCATCACCACATCCATGAGCACCAGATCGGGCCGCTCCTCGTTGGCTTTGGCCACGGCTTCTAAACCGTCCATGGCGGTGACGCACTGGTAAGGCGTGCGCCGTTCCAGGATCATCTGCTCCATCATCAATGCAGTTTTTGAGTCATCGACCAGCAGGATCTTTTTTGCTGCCATCGTGCCCCCGAATTCATGCGATAGCTGTTTAGAAGCGAGAGGCTCGCAGTTTGCGAACCCTCGGCGCTCGGCAAGCCCAAGAAAGGGGAAGGCGATTGGGCTCCGCCAACTTTAGAAGATAAGGTTTGTCTCACGAAAAGTGCAGAGATTTGCCTTGCGGAACATTACGTTGGTACTGAATTGGAACGGTTGCGAGCGATGTGCGGCGATGCCCGATCTCTCGCATGCTTGCGGGGTGAACCCAGTTGCTCCTGAAAAAAGCCTTCTCAGCGTCCGAACCCTTCCGGCTAGAATGGTGCTTCTTTCATGCCGGTACCGTCAGGCACATTCGATATCGACCCGCTCGTCTCGCGCGCCTGGACGCTGCCCTCCAAGTTGTATTTCGATCCCGCCATCTACGCGGCGGAAAAAGAAAAGATATTTTTCAACACCTGGCAGGTGGTGGGCCATCGCGATCAGGTCAAGAATGTGGGCGATTACTTCACCGCTGAACTCGCCGGCGAACCATTGCTGATCGCACGCTCCGGGAGCGGACTGCGGGCGTTCTACAATGTGTGCCGCCATCGGGCCGGGCCTCCCGCGGAAGGTTGCGGTTCGCGCAAACTGTTTCGCTGCGGCTATCACGGCTGGACTTATGCGCTCGACGGTTCGCTTATGAGCGCAACCGAAATCGAAGGCGTCGAAGGTTTTCGGGCCGAAGACTTCGCTCTTGCCCCGGTGCGCATCGAAGAGTGGTTCAACCTTATTTTTGTGAACCTGAACGCTGAATCTCATCCGCTGGGCGGCAGCGTCAGCGAACTTGCGCGGCAGGCGGAACGCTTTCCCTTCCGCGAAATGAAGCTTTTCGAGCGCCGCACTTACGACATGCAGTGCAACTGGAAAACCTATGTCGACAATTATCTCGAAGGCTACCACTTGCCCAGCGTGCATCCCGGACTGAATCGCGAACTCGATTACAACGCCTATACCGTGGAACCGCACGCGAATTATGTCCGGCAATTCAGTCCCATTCGCGGAGCGCAGCCGGGTGACGAAACTCCCCGCCGCTATCAGGAAGGGCGCGAAGACCTGACCACCGATTATTTCTGGATTTTTCCGAACTGGATGCTCAACTGCTATCCCGATAATGTTTCGCTGAATATCGTGCTGCCGCTCGGGCCCGAGCGATCGCTGGCAATTTTCGAGTGGTATTTGCCGGAAAAAGATCATGCCGGGCCGGCCGCAAAGGCATCGGTCGAATTCAGCCATCAGATTCAGATGGAAGACGTCGCCATCTGCGAGCGGGTGCAGAAAAACTTACGATCCCGCAGTTATTCCCGCGGGCGCTTCAGCGCAAAGCAGGAGAAAGGCGTACACACCTTTCACCGCATGTACGCCGACGCGATGAAAGATTCCGCCCCAGGGAAGTAATGCGGGCGAGCCGCGCATCCCGGCTATCGCTTATCGGAACAATTTACTTTTCTCCGCCCGATTTTGGTGTACTATGGCTTCCCCTCCCCGATCTCGCGTTCTTTGACGCGCTAATTTCCTTAGGAGAACCGCCATGACCCTCAAGTTCTTCCGAAACGTTCTCAACTCCAGTCTTCTAACGTTAACTTTGGCTGCGTCGGCCGCCGCCACCCAATACAAAGTCATTTACACCTTTCAGAACCTCAGCGACGCGTACCAACCGCAAACCCAGATGATCGCTGACGGCGCCGGCAATCTTTATGGGGTGACCCAGTTCGGCGGGGCGCACGGGCTCGGCACCGTATTCGAACTTTCACCCGGTTCCAACGGAACCTGGACGGAGAAGATTCTTTACAGCTTTGCTGAAGGCACGGATGGCGGCCAGCCCTGGGCGGGCGTGGTCATGGACAAGAACGGTAACCTCTACGGCACGACCTCAGCCGGTGGCGACGCATCCTGCACGCCCATTCACGGTTATTGTGGGGTCGCCTATGAACTCTCGCCGAATTCCAACGGAACCTGGACAGAAACCGTTCTGGTCGACTTCACCGGTGACAATGGCCTGACGCCCTACGGCAACCTGATTCTTGATGGCGCCGGAAATCTCTACGGCACCACTCAGGGGGGCGGCCCGAACGGATGGGGAATCGTCTTCGAGCTTTCTCCCAACGGCGATGGCACCTGGAGCGAGAACATCCTGCACGGCTTCGGCAAGGATGGCAACGGCGCCAAACCCTACTCCAATCTGGTGTTCGACGCCCAGGGCAATCTCTGGGGAACGACCACCGATGGCGGCTTGCTCGCCGACTGTCTCTATCAATACGGCTGCGGAACCGTTTTTGAAATGACGCCGCAGGCCGGCGGTGGATGGTCGGAAAAAGCGGTGCTCGCTTTCGATGGCGGGAACGGGGCGACGCCCGCGGGCCTGATCTTCGACGCGTCCGGGGACGTGTTCGGCACTACCTATTACGGCGGGCCTGGTTCATGCAGTGGGCTTGTCGTGGGCGGCTGCGGCGAAATTTTTGAACTCGTCGCGGGTAACGGCAGTTACAAACCACGCATCATCCAGCAATTCCAAAAAGAGCCGGTTGCGCAACCCCAGGGAATCATCTTTGATTCTCAAGGCAATATGTACGGGACCTCGTTCTACGGCGGCGTCAACACTTGCGCCGGCGCCAACCAGCCCTGCGGCACAATTTACAAGGGCGCACCCAACGGCAGGGGAGGGTTTACCTTCAGCGTCCTCTATGACTTTCCGGGTGAGAGTACCAATGGTTTCTGGCCGTACGCGCCCCTCACCATCGACGGTGCGGGAAACATTTACGGCTCGACTGGCAACGGCGGCAATCTGAGTTGCGGCATCAGCGGCGGCTGCGGAGTGGTCTACCAAATCATTCCCTGAAGCGTGATGTCGATTCGTCCGTCTGAACGCAGCGCCGCCATCCCACGGAAGGCGTGGCGGCGCGCGACCACGTCCGCCTGCGCTACACTTGACGTTTCACTTTCATGAAGCGTCCGCGTCCTTCCCCCAGGCACGAGCCAACACCCATCACTCGCCGCGATTTTCTTGGTTCCACTCTGCTCGCCTCCGGCGCTGTTCTTTTGAGCGATCTCACGCCTGCTCAACTTCTCGCCCAACAAGACGACTTCACGGGCTACGGGGGCGTTGGAGATTACGCCAATTCCAACGGCAACACCTGGCCCGTTCTCGCGGCAGGTCACAAGATTCGAGACGGTATTTATGATTCCCTGCCCAAGGATGTCATCGACACCAAAGAAATCTACGATTGCGTGATCGTTGGCGGCGGCATCAGCGGACTCGCCGCGGCTTTATTCTTCCAGCGTCAGGCCGGCGCTAAATCAAAATGCCTGGTCATCGAGAACCACCCGATTTTCGGCGGCGAAGCCAAGCAGAACGAATTTCTGGTTGAAGGAAAACGGCTGATCGCTCATCAGGGCTCGGCGATTTACCAGATTCAATATCCGCACAGCTTTCTTGCCAGCTTCTACGATTCCATCGGTCTGAAAACGCCGAAGCTCACTTATCAAAAATGGTCGGGGAACGATCCCGAAATGCAGTTGTCCACAACGCCCTACGAAGCCGTGGGAATGCAAAGTGGACAATACGGTTTCTGGTTCGGAGCAAAATTCGGCCAGAAGCCGGGCATGTGGCTGACTGACCCGCTCGGGAAAAAACTCGAAGGCGCTCCCGTTTCCAGCCAGGCGCGGGCGGAATGGCTGCGCTGGTTGAAGGGCGAGCCAGCGGATAACCGAAAATTCGAGCACCCGAAGATCGAAGGCGATCCCATCTCGCGTTATCTCGATTCCATCACGCTGGAGCGGCACTACATCGAGCGCTTCGGCCTGAGCCCGGAGACCATCCGCACTTTTCTCTCGCCTGTCGAGGGTGGAGGTTCCGGCCTCGGCCCCGATGCGCTTTCGGCTTATTGCGACTACGCCTTCGAAATGCTGCATCCCCTGCCGGAAGAAGAAGGCGGATCAGACCAGATGTTTCCCGGAGGCAACGCCACCATGGCGCGCCTGATGGTGAAAAGCCTGATTCCGGCCGCTATCGGCGGGCCGCACAGCGTGGAAGCTGTCTGCAGGAACAAAGTAAATTTTTCCGCGCTCGATGCACCCGGGCAGCCGGGGCGGATGCGTTTATCGTCCACCGCAATCCAAATTCAACATGACGGCGATCCGGCGAAAGCAGATTCCGTGAACGTGGTTTATCTGCGCGCAGGCAAGCTCTATCGTGTGCGGGCGCGCTCGGTAGTCATGGCCGGTGGCTGCTGGACCAGCAAACATATAGTTAAAGACCTTCCGGAAGTACACCGCAATGCCTACGCGCAGTTCTATCGGTCGCCATGCATGATGGCCAACGTGGCCGTGAAAAATTGGCGGTTCCTCTACAAAATGGGCATGAGCGGATGCCGCTGGTTTGAGGGCTTCGGCAACTACCTGGAAGTTCGCAAGCTCGCGCTGACCGGCCTGGAAGAGGCCACGATCAGCCCCGACTCGCCCGTGGTCTTGAGTTTGAAAGTGCTTTATTCGTACCCCGGATTGTCCACCGAAGATCAGGGCCACCGCGGACGCGGCGAAATGATCGGAACTTCGTTTCGCGATTATGAAATACAAATTCGCGACCAGCTGGCGCAAATGTTCGGCGGTGCGGGCTTCGACCCGCGGCGGGATATCGCGGGAATTATTCTGAACCGCTGGGGCCACGCCTATCTCAGCCCGCAGCCCGGATTCTTCTTTGGCCTCGGCGGCCAGCCCGCGCCCCGCGAGGTTCTGCGCCGCGCGCCCTTCGGCCGAATCGCCTTCGCAAACACCGATCTCGCCGGCGCCATGGACCATCGCTATTCCATTCTGGAAGCGCAGCGGGCCGTGAGTCAGTTGCTGGACCAGGTTTTGACGGCGTAGCCGCACCACGCGACGATGCGGGCACAAGCGGAATGCAGAAGTTCATGGCACCATCAACGCCACTGGTCCACTACCTTCCACCAGAACAACCGCAGCCATTCGTCGACGAAAGTCTTTGCCCACTGCCGGTGCGTCCACCAGCGCGGGCCGAATTGCTGATCGTCGTGCGCGCCGGCGGTTGAATACTCATGCTGCGGCAGCATCTTTCGGAAAACACTCAGCGCGCGCCGCGTGTGATAGTCCGAAGTTACGATCAGCACGCTCCGGGCCTGCTCGTGCTTCAGGCAGCGCTCCACGTCATCCGATTCCGCTTTGGTGGAAAGCCCGTCGATCGGGCAGATCGTTATCCGCCCGCCTTGCGGCAGGTCCTGAACATACTTCTGCGCCAGTTGAATTTGGGTAAATTCGTAGATGGTGGAGTTGGTAGGAACGTCGAGCACGACCTGGCGCCCATAACCCTGGGCAAGCATTTGCAACGCCAGCTTCGGTCTCTCGTTGGTTTCCCCGGCGAGGACAAGAATTACGTCCGAAGGCCGAGGCGAATCGAGCACAAGATAATATCCCGCTCGCGCCCCCAGCCACATCGCGACCAGAAACGCGGCCACAACCAACCATCGGAGTAAGCTACGATTGTTCAAGCGTAGATTGTATTTCCCAATGCGGAATTGCGCCGGAAATCAGCCGATTTGCGGCGGTGCAACCGAATTCCAGGCGCGCTTTCCCATGCTAGAATCCGAGAACGTACCTTCGGGCCCCAGAAAAGAGATCATTCGCCAAAAATGAGTTCTACTCTCGTACATCCAGTTGCCGCCCTGAAAGCTAAAATCGAAAAACGCGAGGCGCGCGTGGGAATCATCGGCCTCGGCTACGTCGGCCTTCCGCTTGCGCTGCTGTTCACCGACCAGAAATTCAAAGTAACCGGTTTCGATATCGATCAGAAGAAAGTCGACGCACTCAATCAAGGTCATTCCTACATCTATCGCATTGCGGGCGAAGAAATCCAGGCCGCCAAAAAGCAAGGCTTCTCCGCCACCTCCGATTATGCCCGCCTCGAAGAAATGGATGCAGTCTGCATCTGCGTTCCCACCCCGCTGAACCAATATCACGAGCCGGACCTGAGCTTTATTACCGGAACTGCACACGCCATAGCACCACATCTGCAGTCGGGGCAATTGATTGTTCTCGAAAGCACAACCTATCCCGGAACCACGGAAGAAGTCATGGTGCCGATTCTGGAGGCCGAGAACCGAAGCGGGCTGAAAGCGGCGCGGGGAAACTCCAGCGGAGAAAACGAATTCTACGTGGCTTTCTCACCCGAGCGCGAAGATCCCGGCAACACCACGGTAGCGCGACAGGATATTCCGAAAGTGGTGGGCGGCGTCAACGCCCAGGCCTCCGAACTGGCGGGCGCTTTGTATGGCTCCATTTTCCGCCGCACGGTTCCGGTTTCGTCCCCGGCGGCGGCAGAAATGACCAAGCTGCTGGAAAATATTTACCGCTGCGTCAATATTGCCCTGGTCAACGAACTGAAACTGCTCTGTCTGCGCATGGGCATCGATATCTGGGAAGTGATCGACGCGGCCTCCACCAAGCCTTTTGGTTTTCATCCTTTTTATCCCGGCCCCGGCCTCGGCGGTCACTGCATTCCGGTCGATCCTTTTTATTTGTCGTGGAAGGCCAAGGAATGGGATTTCCGGACCCGCTTCATCGAACTGGCGGGCGAGATCAACGTCAACATGCCGTATCACGTGCTGGCGTCGGTGAGCGGCGCGCTGAACGGGCATAGGAAATCGTTGAACGGCGCCCGCATTTTGGTGCTGGGCGTGGCCTACAAAAAGGACATTGACGATCTGCGCGAGTCTCCCGCGCTCACCATCATCGAACTGCTGCAAAAAGAAGGCGCCCTGGTCAGCTACCACGACCCGTACTTCCCGTTCATCGGCAAGGGCCGCAAGTACGATTTGCAGATGAAGTGCGCCGAACTGAAAGACCTGGGGCAATACGATTGCGTCGTAATCGTCACCGACCACTCCGACTATGACTACGCCAAGATCGTCTCGGAATCGCAGCTGGTGGTCGACACGCGCAATGCCACCAAAGGCATTGACAGCCCGAAAGTAGTGCGCTGTTAATCACAAGGGCAAATCAAGCTGCTTTTGGCTGCGCAGATGCTCAGGATTGCAAGTTCCTTCTCGCGATCTCCCTCCGGGGAAGTGAAGGAACTTGCACGTAAAAGCAGCCGGGGGGATGTAAGATTTTGCCGATAATCCTGCACCTGCACACGGCTCCATGCTAAGTAGTTGAACTGGCTCAAGATATCTTTCGAAAGAGACGGTAAAATGGCCTTTGCCGTGCACATTTTGAGTTCGCGGAGTAAACTGGATGCCTCTTAGTCCTCGCCTCCGAGCTACTTTGCGCTGCCCAGGTCTAAGAAACTTTTAATGTTGAGCCGGTGTTTGTAAGCGCTGACGAGTTAAGTAGATATGAGTTCTGTTTCTGCCTCACAGCAAACTCTGTTCTCGTTGCTGCCGCCAGCACGAACTCCCTGGACGGAGTTTGTGTTCAGCGCGGGTATGCAGGCGCTGGTCATTGGGCTGCTGATCTGGATCAAACTTCTGTATCCCAGCATCGTGTCGGCCCCCGAGCACACGTTTCGTTCGGTGCAGCTGGTCGATCATCCCGCGCCGGTCAATCACGATCCCCAGCCCAAAGTTCGGCTCAAACCGGTGTTGACGGCGCAGCTTGATCCCCCGGTGGATGCGTTGCGTCTGCCCGCACCGCAAGCAAAAATCCCGGTTCGTGCAGAGGTATCACCCGCTCCCACGGTGAGTATTGCGCCGAAAAAAATGGAGCCCCTTCCGATCAACGAAGCCCCTGTGATTCCCAAGCAGGGCGTGAAGACGAATGTGTTTTCAACCGGAAGCTCCGCCACGCCCACCACCGCGCGGCCAGCCTCGCAGGTGCAGACCGGCGGTTTTGGCGATCCCAACGGTATCCCCGCCAAAGGAACTCCCGGCAAAGCGGTCAACATTGCTGCCGCAGGCTCCTTTGACCTTCCCGCCGGTCCCGGGTACGGGAATGGCACTGGTGGCGCAAAAGGCGTTCCGGGCGTAGTGGTTAGTTCCGGATTCGGCAACAGCACGGCCACTCCTGTGAGCAGAACGCGCGCTTCGGCAAACGTGCAGCAAGGCGGCTTTGGCGATGCCGATGTAGCTGCCGCCCCCACGGTTCATTCCCGCCCTGCGGAAGCCGTGGTCAGGGCGCTGCCGGCGGAAATACTTTCCAAGCCGACTCCCAACTACACGCAGGAAGCTCGCTCCCTGCGCATTGAGGGCGAAGTGCTTCTGGAAGTTGTGCTGGAGGCTTCCGGCAGTCTGCACGTGGTGCGGGTGGTGCGCGGATTGGGGCACGGCCTGGATGACAATGCCGTCAAAGCAGCCGAGCAGATTCGTTTCAAGCCAGCCACGAAAGATGGACAGCCCACCGACTCCACCGTGGTGCTGCATATTATTTTTCAGCTGGCGTAGATTTTTCAGCCTGGCGTGATCGCCCGGCAGTTCGCTCCCAAAGGTTTTTTATGCGTATGTTTCGGGTAGGTTCTTTATTGTTGTTGGCCGTTGTTTTCTGTTTGCCCGCTTTGCCGCAGGAAGCAGCCTCATCGCCTGCACAGCCCTCGATCACGGAGGTCCCGGCGACCCAAGAGGGCGGAGGCATTCCCACTCCCGGCCCGCGTTCGTTCGACGAGATGATGGATCGCGTGGTGCAGAAAGAACATCTCTTCGTCGCCCAGATGCGGCACCTGCATCCCATGGTCGAAACCTACTTGCAGGATCTGCGGACCGACAGGGACGAGAACACCTTCCCGTTCAAAGACCAGTATTTTCTGGGCCGCCTCGACATGAGCGACGGCCCGGAAGACACTTCCTTCGTGGGCCAGCCGGGATTCGGCCGGCGCATGCTGAACCACCTGACCTCCGTTTATTCCATGCACTTTCTGCCGCTGGGCTTTGCGCAGATGGTGGTGCTGGACACCGATTTCCAGAAGAAGTATTACAACTTCACCTTCGTGCGCCGCGAATTTCTGGGGGAAGTGCGCTGCATTGTGGTCGATGTTGAGCCCAAGCCGAAATCCGGCATGGGCCGCTTTATGGGCCGCATCTGGGTGGAAGACCAGGACTACAACGTCGTCCGCTTCAACGGAACCTATGCTCCCCACCCCACCTCCAGCTACTACCTGCACTTCGATAGCTGGCGGCTGAACATGCGGCAGGGCGCGTGGCTTCCCGCCTACATCTACAGTGAGGAATCGGACCTGAAGTATCGCATGGGCAAGGACCTCAACTTCCGCGCACAAACCCGCCTGTGGGGTTATGACCTGAAGGCCTTCAATAAGAATTCCGAATTCACCGAAATTCTTGTCGATTCTCCGCAAGGCGTGAAAGACCAGAGCGACATTGCGGCCGACGCCACTCCGGTCGTAGCCGAGCGCATGTGGCAGAAGCAGGCGGAGGACAACGTCGTCGAGCGCATGCAGAAAATCGGGCTGCTGGCCCCCGCGGGAGATGTGGACAAGATTCTACAGACCGTAGTCAACAATCTGCTGGTCACCAACAATATCGATCTGCAGACCGACGTCCGCTGCCGGGTGCTTTTGACCGCGCCGCTGGAATCGTTCACCATCGGCCACACCATTGTCATCAGCCGGGGAATGCTCGATGTGCTTCCCGATGAAGCGTCGCTGGCCATGGTTCTATCGCACGAACTGGCGCATATTGTTCTCGGGCAAAAATTCGATACCAAGCTGGCTTTCAACGACCGCATGTTCTTTCCCGATGAAGAGTCGTTCCAGCGATTCGATTTTCACCGCCGTCCCGCCGACGAAGACGCGGCCGACTCGAAAGCCATCGAAATGCTGAAAAACTCTCCCTATAAAGACAAACTGGGCAGCGCGGGACTTTTTTTGAGAGCGTTGCAGGAGCGGGCGCCGGATCTGCCCAATCTTTTACGGCCGCGGCTGGGAAACAGCCTGACCCAAGGGAAGACCATTCGCATGTCGGCGCTGCTGGCCTCTGCCCCGGCGCTGGATCCCAAACGCACCGATCAGATCGCGGCCCTGCCGCTGGGCGGCCGAATCAAGCTCGATCCCTGGACCGATCAGGTGGAATTGGCCAAAGCGCGGCCTGTGCCGCTGACTTCCGCCAAGGAAAAAATGCCGTTCGAGATTACGCCCTTCTTCCCTTATCTGACCCGCATCTCGGTACCGGGAAGCGAAAAAGTGGCGTCGACAAATCCCGCGCCGAAATAGCTTCTGTAACAATCAAAGGGATCACCCGACAGGCACAGGCGCGTCCGCGGGCTGGGATGACGGAAAGATTTTGGTGAAAATTGAAGGCGTTATTGCAGAGCGCTGCCGACGCTGGAGAACACGTTGTTGGCATTGGAGCCGATGAGCCGGACCGTGCCCACAACGATCACTAGAATCACCGCCAGCATCACCGCGTACTCGGCGACATCCTGACCGCTTTCATCTTTCCCAAGTTTTTGCCAAAGTTTTTGCAGCATGGCTACTCCGGGCTCCATTTGAAGAACGCAGTGAGCGAGTTGCCACTACGTCTTATGGAAATGATAGGGGGCGGGCAGTTCCGCGCCAATGGCCCGTAAGTGCCATCCAAGTAACACCGGTGGGTACCTAAGTTCAGCCTATGCTCTTCAGCGGCAAAGACTGATTTACGGCAAACAAAGCCAACTCCAGCCGGGTGGAAACTCCTAACTTATCGAAGATGTTGCTGAGGTGATGTTTCACCGTGTCTTCGCTGATCTTGAAATATTCCGCTATCTCTTTGTTGGAATAACCAGCCACGACCGCGGCGACAATCTCCAGTTCGCGCGGCGTCAGGCCGAACTTCCGCTGGCGGGCTTCGTCGCTGGAAGATTGCACCAGGGTGCGAAGGTATTGCACGAGGTTGGACACGCTCTCCCGCCCCACCCAATATTCGCCTGACATGACGGTCTGAATCGCCTTAAGCAGCAACTGCGTCGCGGAATCTTTCAGCACCACGCCGCGCGCGCCCAACTGTAACGCCTCCACAATCTGGCTTTTCTCCGCCGCGGCAGTCAACAAAATCACGCGCACCGGCGAGGACGCCCCGGTGCTTAGATCGCGCAACGCTTCCAGGCCGGGGTGTTTCGGCATGGCCAGGTCAAGCAGCATAATGTCGGGTTTGAGCTGGCGAGCGAGTTTCACCGCTTCGGCCCCGTCCTGCGCTTCGCCGATCACCTTGAAACCGGGCTCAGCTTCCAGAAGCCGGCGCAGGCCGTCCCGGAAAATCGGATGATCGTCCGCGATGACAATTCGCACTGGCTGATCTCTCTTAAAATTCATCGGGTATGTCTCCGTCCTTCGGAACTTTGATCTCCAGCCGGGTCCCCGTTCCGGGATTCGATTCTACCGTGAGCGCTCCCGCAATCAAACGCACCCGCTCTTTAATGATGGTCGGCCCCTTGCCCAGGCGGTCCAGCTCCTCCTGGGTCAGGCGGCCGGAGAAAGGAAACCCCCTGCCGTCATCCTCCAGAGTCAGGTTCCACTGACTCGAATTGGAACTCAAGCGCACCAGCGCGTGCCGGGCTTTGCTGTGCTTGCGCACGTTCACCAGGCCCTCCTGCACAATGCGCAGCAGTTCGCGGCAGACCTTGTCGGGCATTTCCAGCTTCTCTACATCGGTGACGAAGCGGGCAGAGATGCCGGTTTCGCGCTCGAATCGCTCCACCGCATCGTTGACCACGCTGAAGAACCTTCGCGAATCGATATCGATCGACTTCATCTGCTGCATCAGTTCGCGCAGTTTCAGCACTTCCTCGCGCAGAAGGCCCTGGATCCGTCCCAGTTCCGGCACCACCACGGGAGGGGTGGACTCGGCCTGGCGGCGCAGCACATCAACCTGCATTTCCACCGCGATCAAAGATTGCACGGCGCCGTCGTGCAGTTCGCGGGCGAAACGGGCGCGCTCCGCCGCGCCGGCGCGCCGGCGCAGCCGGTGCAGCAGATAAACGTTGTAAACCGCAGGCCCAACCTGCCGCAAAAGATCGAGCAGAAAACGAAGCTTTTCCTGCGTGTCGCCATACCACACAGGATCGAACACGAAAACCCGGCCGCGCCACTCCCCGCCGAATGCGAAGTTCAAGGCCACCAGCGAACGGAACGGTTGTTTCTCGCGCAGACGCGTCAAGGAATCGCTGGCAGGCGACGCGACCGCGTTGCCATCGCCATCCAGGGCGGTAATCGACCAGTGTTCCCCGTTGTTGGTCGCGTAACAAACGTCTCCAGGAAAATTCTCCAGATAGCTCTTGGCTTCGCGCGGCGGGGAATCCAGCCAGATGAAGTCCGAAGAACCGCCTTCGCCCGCTCGAACTTCGCCGAGAAAAATCCGGTGGCTGTGAATTTCCTGCGACGCGATGAGCAGCCGCGGCGCCGCATAAATGTCGACCACCTCTTTGCATATCTGCTGTAGGGTGCCGGTAAGTCCAGCCTCTACCCGCACCTTGGCCAGCATGCTGGTAACCGTGGCTTTTTCGGCGCGCAGCAATTTCTGTTGTTCGGCCAGATAGCCCAGCAAAAGCCCCATCACCAGCAAGTAAACCGAGAGCATGAATAACCGCTTCGGTTCGAACTCGGTAACGTTGATTTGCAACCCGGAAAATGCGTGCCACGGCAGAGCGTGCCCATGCACCGCCCAGACATGCAGCAGCACAAAGCTTTCGGCCCAGAGCAGCACCACTTCCGCGGCCGCCGTGCTCAGGGTTTCCCACAGCCCCCAGCGGTAGGCCGAGGCCGCCAACACGAAAAAGAAAAACAGGAAGAACGGGCTTCGCGGACCCTCGGCAAAGATGGAAATAAAGGCCGGCCAGACGATATCGGCCGAGTGCACCAGCAAACGGAAAGCCGGGGTCGAATGCTGCCTCTGGCGCAGCAACGACATGACCAGCACTCCGTGAATCAAATAAAGACCCAGCAAACCATAGGCAATCGGCGCGTGGCCAAACTGGGTCGGATCCATATAGATGGCGGCCAGCGTGGACAGGGCCAAAAACACTCTGGCTGTGGCCAGCCAGCGCTCAACCCGCCGCACTTCGCTGGGATCGGCAGTCGCTTGCGCCCGTCCCGAAAAACGTTGTTGACCCAATATCTGCAACTTTGGTGTTCCTGAATTTGGAGGGACTACAGGGTGCTACGTATATTATTGATAAGAAAGAAAGAGAGCAAGTGAATCTTTCAAGTCGCTTCTAACGCAACCCACTCCGGCTTCGACTCGTCAGGTCCGATTCCGCAAACACATGTTACTTACGTAATCAGGCTCTGTTCCCATCCCGGGTCTAGAATGCCCCGGAGGAGTAGTTTTTGCCCACCTATTCTAAAGTATGGCTGGCGATCGTCGCGGCGTGCCTGACTACCCTGATTTGTGCCGCTTTGGTCCTTCCTCAGTCCTTTCGGCTGACAGCGCTCAGCGATATCATCCAATGCGTTCTGCTATTTTCGGCCAGCATGGCTCTGCTCCCGCAGATTTTGTGGGCGCGTGGCCGATTACAGTTGTTCTGGACCCTGATCGGAACCGGCATCACCTTCTGGTTTTCCTACCAGCTTTTCTGGACTTATTACGAAGTAGGGCTGCGCAAAGATGTTCCCGATCTCTGTGCCGGCGATATGGTGATGTTCCTTCATCTGGTGCCTTTGATGGCGGCTGTGGCTCTTCGTCCTCACGCGCCCGAGGATGAATACGCGGCGCGCCTGCGCCGGCTTGATTTTGCCCTGATGATGTTCTGGTGGGGATATCTTTATGTGCTGTTCGTCATCCCCTGGCAATACGTATTGCCCAATGTGCCTTTCTATAGTGAGAACCTAAATACCCTGTATTTAATCGAGAAGATCGCCTTCCTAGCTCTACTTCTGGTGGCCTGGAAAGACAGCAAGGGTGGGTGGAAGCGTTTCTACGCTAACTTCTTCGGCGCCAGCTTTCTTTACGCCGCCAGCTCTCACGTCGCCAACTGGGCCCTAAGCCGCCATACCTACTACAGCGGCAGCTTGTACGATATTCCGCTGGTTGCCTCCATGGCATGGATTACGGTTATCGGCCTCACGACGCGCGGCCGCGAACCGCAGTCCGGGGTACGCTACACTTCCACCTTGCATGGCGTCTGGCTGGCCCGCGTCGGCATGATTGCCGCGTTTTCGCTGCCCCTGTTCGGAGCCTGGTCGCTGCTTGATACCGGCATCCCCAAGCATGTGCGTTTCTTCCGGCTGGTGTTGACGCTGATGGCGTCACTGGCCATGGGCATCATGGTCTTCGTCCGGCAACATCTGCTGGACCGCGAACTGATGCGCCTGCTGCGCTATTCCCGCGAATCCATGGCCAATTTGAAGCGCTTGCAGGCGCAGATCACGGAATCGGAAAAGCTGGCGTCGATCGGACAACTGGTCGGCGGGGCGGCGCACGAACTGAATAACCCGATTACCGCGATGCTTGGCTACTCCGATCTTTT
The DNA here is from genome assembly GCA_035538435.1 of Binatia bacterium. GTDB lineage: Bacteria > Acidobacteriota > Terriglobia > Terriglobales > Acidobacteriaceae > Sulfotelmatobacter. Next base: position 5,448 of record DATLKM010000003.1, on the reverse strand, counting down.
ATCGTTGAGCAAGCCGCTTACCCCGCAGCAAAATGAACTGGCCACTAAAATCGGGCAACACGCCCGCCGCACCAAATCGCTGGTCGCCAGCCTTCTCAGCTTCGCCAAACAGGGCCCCGCCACCATGTCGAACACCGACCTTGGCATTATGCTCCGCACTGCCGTGAAACTTTCGCATCCTCATGCTGAAGCGCTCAAAATCGATGTGTACGCCGAGCTGCCGCAGGAGCAACTGTTGGTAAAAGGCGACTCCAATCAGCTGTTGCAGGTCTTCACTCAAGTCATTCACGACGCTCTGCATACCGCCGAACAATGCGGCAGCAGAAAGTTACAGGTATCCGGCCAGCGCCGGGAGGGCCTTGCCGTCATCACGATCTGCGACGGGGGGAATTCGACCGCCGGCGAGAGTCCCTCGACCCTGTCCGGCCTGGGACTGAGCGCCTGCCAGGGTATTTTGCGGCAGCATCAAGGGCGCATCTTGTGGCGAAGGGAACCAAACGCGGAGCCGGCCATCCAGATCGAATTACCCCTCATCGCGCCGCCGCCGGCGAAATCGATGGCAACAGCGGCGGCGTTGCCGCCTCCATCGTTCGCTTGAGCTGGCCGCAGGCGGCGTAGATGTCACGCCCGCGGGGACGGCGAATGTAGGCCGGCACTCCCGCATCGCGCAATGTCTGCTGAAAGACCGCAACGCGCTCAACGGTGGGCATGCTGAAATCGATCCCCGGCCCCGGGTTCAACGCAATCAGGTTCACCTTGCATTTCAAGCCCGAAACAAGTTCAACCACTTCTTTCGCGTTCTCGGGAAAGTCATTCACCCCGCCCAGCAAAACGTATTCGAAGGTGATGTACTCGCGGGCCCGCAATGGGAAATCGCGCGCCGCCCCGATCAGCATTTTCAAATCCCATTTCTTGTTCACGGGCATCAGGCGGGTGCGTTGCTCGTCATTCGAGGCGTTGAGCGAAATCGCCAGCTTGGGGCGGACAGCTTCTTTCCCGAAATCATAAATCCGAGGCACGATGCCGGCCGTCGACACCGTCATGCGCCGCTCCGCAATTCCCACTTCCTGCACCAGCAGCCGCGCCGCCTTTACGAAATTGTCGTAATTCAGGAAAGGCTCGCCCATGCCCATGAAAACCAGATTGATGCGGTCTTCCGGAGGCGAAACACCCTGATCCTTCAACACGGCGCATACCTGGCCCGCAATTTCGCCCGCTGTCAGATTCCGCTTCACGCCCAATTGCGCGGTCAGGCAGAACTGACAGTCGACCGCGCACCCGACCTGGCTGGAAATGCAAATCGTGGAGCGCCCGAAAGACTTGCGCTTCGCGGGAATGCTGCGATCCGCTCCGCCTTCGGCCTCCACTGACTCGCCCGCTTCGCTGCCATCCCCGGCTTCGCCACCGTCGCCCTCCGGCATCCATACGGTCTCTACGGTCTGTCCATCTCCAAGAGCGATCAGGTAACGTACGGTTCCATCCTCCGAAACAAATCGCTTTTCAATACCTGGTGCGCCAACCTCGACTCCCCTGTCGTGTAGCCACTGCCGGAAACCGGTCGAAAGCGTAGAAATGTCGGCAATTCTCTCGACCCGCTGCCGGTAGACCGCCTCCATGATCTGCTCAGCCCGATACGGCTTTTCGCCGGCAGCGGCCACCAAGGCAGAGATATCTTCCCTGCTTTCTCCCATCAGCGCTTTTGGAGCCGTCTCTGGCATGTCGTAAGTCATTGATTACACAGAGCAATTCGCGATATGTTCCGTTGGGACATTCGCCCGCATCAAATGTGCAACAATATTAGATTAGTTTACCCCCTCGGCAAGTACCGTAGTCAGGCACCCGGTTTCCTTGCAGGTGATTTAAGACATCGACATGACCAAAGAAGTTCGCAATATTCGCAGGCAGGTGTTGCCGCATGGCCTCACCGTGATTACAGAGCAGATGGAGCACATCCGCTCCGCTTCCATCGGGATCTGGCTCGAAACCGGTTCGCGCGACGAAGCTCCCCAGATCAACGGCATCTCCCACTTCATCGAGCACATGGTTTTCAAAGGCACCAAACATCGTACCGCGGAAGAAATCGCCCGACAGGTTGATTCCATCGGCGGCAATATGGACGCCTTCACCTCGAAGGAAACCATCTGCTTCAACGTGAAAGTGCTCGATGAGCACATTCCCGTCGCGCTCGAAATCCTCTGCGACCTTGTCCTCTATCCCAACTTCAACGAGCAGGATATTGCCCGTGAGCGCGGCGTAATTCTGGAAGAAATCAAGATGGACGAGGACAACCCCGACTACCTCGTTCACGAGATTTTCACCCAGAATTTCTGGAAAGATCATCCCCTGGGCAAGCCCATTCTGGGGACAAAAGATACGGTCAAGAAGTTTGAGCGCGGGACAGTTCTCGATACCTACAACCACCGTTTCGCGCCGGGAAATATTATTGTCGCAGCGGCCGGTCACCTGGACCATGACAAATTCGTCGATCTGGTGGTGAAGCATTTCGAGCACCTCAAGCCGGCCAAGAATGGCTTCCACTCGGCTGAGCCCAAAATCGTCCCTCGCATCGTTTTGCGCAACAAGAAAGCGCTCGAGCAGGTGCAATTATGCATGGGAGTGCCGGCCTATCCCATTGCGCACCCAAAACGCCATGCCGGTTACATTCTGAATACGCTGCTTGGGGGCGGGATGAGCTCGCGCCTGTTTCAGAATATCCGCGAGCGTCAGGGCCTGGCTTATTCCATCTACAGCGATCTGAATCCCTACCGCGATACGGGTTGCATGGCTGTCTACGCCGGAACGTCGCTGGCCTCGGCGGCAAAAGTGGTCCACTCGGTCGTTAACGAATTCCGCGATCTGAAAAACAATCCCGTGCCTCCGGAAGAACTCCGCCGCGCCAAGGACCAGCTCAAGGGCAGCCTGGTGCTTTCGCTCGAATCGAGCACCTCGCGCATGTCGAACCTGGCCCGGCAGGAAATGTACTTCGACCGCTTCCAGGACATGGACGAACTGGTCGAAAAGATCGAAGGCGTGACGGTCGAAGATTTGCGTGACATTGCCCAGGAATTCTTCCAGACCGAACTGGTCGCCGTAACCGCGCTGGGCAATCTGAACGGCCTCAAAATCTCCCGCGATCAGTTGGTGTGTTGAGAAAAGGCCGTCGGTACTTAGCAGTCAGTATCTGACTTCAAAGCGACTGTTGCGGACTTCAGCCGTACCGCGAAACCCCGTGATTGCTGAGGGCTGAGTGCTGAGGGCCGGCTGCTCCTCCTCCACTTGCATTGCTTGCGCGCCATCGTGTAACTTTCTCCCGCCCGGCGAATCCCATTTCCGCCTGCAGGTATGGACCTGCCGGACAATCCCTAACTCACTCAGGAGAAACTATGAAGAAGATTCTCGGCAGTTTGGCGCTCGCATGCATGTTGGCCGCTCCTTTGGCCGGCTTCTCGCAGGACGCGATGAAGCAGGATAGCTCCAAAGACTCAATGAAGAACGACCAGATGAAAAACGATCAGATGAAAAACGACTCGGCCAAGAAGTCCGACAAGAAAGCGGCGAAACCCAAGACCGCCAAAGCCAGCGGCGATTCCATGAAAAAGAACGACAGCATGAAAAACGACAACATGAAAAAAGATGACAGCATGAAGAACGACCAGATGAAACAGAATTAATCCGATTACGCTTCCATGCACGGAGCGGGATTCGCGGTTGCGCGAACGCTCCGATTTTTTATGCTCCAAACTCCGCAAGAACTCGCAGTTCCCTCTCGGCTTCTTTGCGCTTCGACTGTCTCGACACGTCTTTCCGAGTTTCTGGGCGAGTGAGCAATCGTGAGGAAGAACGCCGGAAAGAACGGCGCGAGCAGTAATTCAAAACCGGCTTGGGACCGCCACTCCACTCCAAACGGCGCGTAGCTTGTGTTTTAATACTTGCAGCATTACAAAGCCATCCCATGACAATTCAGCAGCGCAAGCGCGTGCTTAGCGGCATGCGCCCAACCGGAAAACTGCACCTTGGCAACTACATTGGCGCGCTCGACAACTGGGTGCGCATGCAGGATGAATACCAGTGCTTTTTTGAAATCGCCGACTGGCACGCCCTGACCACCGACTATGCCGACACTTCGCGGGTAAAGGAAAATTCGCTGGAGGTCGCGCTCGACTGGCTGGCCGCCGGTCTTGATCCGGAAAAATCGGTCATTTTTATTCAATCGCACGTCCCCGCCCATGCCGAGCTGCACCTGCTCTTTTCCATGATCACGCCGCTGGGCTGGCTGGAGCGCGTCCCCACTTATAAAGAGCAGCGGGAAAATATTCAGGATAAGGACCTCGGCACCTACGGCTTCCTCGGCTATCCCCTGCTTCAGGCCGCCGATATTCTGATTTATCGCGCCCACGTGGTGCCGGTGGGTGAAGATCAGGTCGCGCACGTGGAGCTGACGCGCGAGGTCGCGCGCCGCTTCAACGGCTTCTACGGTCGGCGCGGCGAGGTCTTCCCTGAACCGCAATCGCTTCTCACCCGCGCGCCCAAGCTGCCCGGGACTGATGGCCGCAAAATGTCGAAATCCTACGGCAACACCATTCTGCTCACCGATCCCGAACCGGTGGTGCGGCAGAAGTTGAAAACCATGGTGACCGACCCGGCCCGGGTGCGCCGTTCCGATCCCGGCAATCCCGACGTTTGCCCGGTCGGCGATCTGCACAAAATTTTCAGCACGCCGGAGACCATGGCGAAAGTGAACGAAGGCTGCCGCTCGGCCGGCATTGGCTGCATCGAGTGCAAGAGCTGGGCCGCCGACGCCCTGGTGCAGCTGCTGAATCCAATGCAGCAACGCCGCAAAAAATTCGAGGAGAATCCCCGGCTGGCTTGGGATATCCTTGAAAGCGGCACGGAGCGGGCGCGCGCCGCCGCCAGCCAAACTATGGAACTGGCGCGCGATGCGATGAACATGTCGCTTTCCTACGAGCCTGCGGAGAACCATGGGAAGTAGCGCAAAAGAAAACGCCGTTCGCGCCGATGAGATAGGAGTGCAACCGGCGCCCTTCGTCGTAGTCGACCGCTCGGCCGAAAAGCCGTCCAGCCAGAAACCCGCGCGCAGCGAGGAGAGCGACTCGCCCTTCGCCGTCGCCGTCACCAACGTCTACGAAGGCCCGCTCGACCTGCTGCTCGACCTCATCCGCAAGCAGGACATCGACATCTACGACATTCCCATCGCCCGCATTACCGCACAATATCTCGCTTACGTGGAAAAGATGCGCGAACTTGACGTGAACGTCGCCGCCGACTTCATCTACATGGCCGCGGTTTTGATTCACATCAAGTCGAAAATGCTTTTGCCGCGCGATCCCTCGGCCAAAGCGGAAGAACTGGAAGATCCGCGCACGGAGCTGGTAAACCGCCTGCTCGAGCACGAAAAATTCAAGTCTGCCGCGCAAATGCTTCTCCAGA
>DATLKM010000002.1:0-7143 GCA_035538435.1 Binatia bacterium | reverse complement strand
GGCGTGAACTGGAGCGGTATTCGCTGGAGCCGCAAGACTGCGGCCCCGGTCCTGCTGGCTCTGATCGCCGCCACGGCTGGATTTGCCTTGATTGCCCGGCGGACGATTTACGCCGCCGAGCCTTCTGCCGCGCAGGAAACGCTGGACACCTATGCGGGCGCCGATATCTCATTCAAAACCGCTTACGATATTCTCGCGCGGCCCATCGACAACAGCGCTCACCGCCAGTTCTACGAATTCCTGAAGCAGCACACGAACCTCGGGCCCGATATCGATCCCGGGCCGGCCGACCTTCGCCTGGTGGAGAATCTGCAACCGGCTCCCGGGCCGAAGCCTAATATTTTTATTTTCGTGATCGACAGCCTGCGCCGGGATTACGTTTCCGCTTATAACCCCAAGGTTGATTTCACTCCACGGCTGGGCGAGTTTGCCCGCGGCAGCATTGTTCTGGAAAACGCCTTCACCCGCTATGGAGGAACGGCGTTGGCTGAGCCCGCGATTTGGGTGGGGGCGATGCAACTGCATAAACAGTACATCCAGCCGTTCTATCCCATGAACAATTTGCAGAAGCTGCTCGAAACCGACGGCTACCACAGTTACATCAGCGTCGATCCCATTCTGGGGACGATTCTGAAGCCTTCGGCCTCGATTACCGGGCTGGATAAGGACACAAAGTCGTGGGGAGATCTGGACCTGATTCCGACGTTGAAGGAAGTACAGGCAAAAATCGATACCCGCAGCGATCCGGAAAAACCGGTCTTTGTGTATACGCAGCCGCAAAACGTCCACACCCTGACCCTGGAGCGGTCAAAGATTCCCGGGGGGCGCAAGGCGGTGAGCGAACACGAACTGCGGCGCATGGATGCGGCGTTGGGCGAGTTCTTCGATTTTCTGCGCGGGAAAGGGCTTTACGACAACAGCATCATTATCGTGACCGCCGATCATGGCGAGTGCTACGGGGAATTCGGCCGCTACGGCCATTCCGATTACCTGTTTCCTGAAATCGTCCGCATCCCGCTGATCGTGCACCTGCCACAGTCGCTGCGCGAAGCCAGCGCCTGGGACGTTCATCAAGTTGCTTTCAATACGGACATCACGCCGAGCTTGTATTACCTGCTTGGGCACCGGCCCGTGGTGAACAAAGAAATGTTCGGCCGGCCGCTTTTTACCCGGACACAGGCCGAACAGTCGGAGTACGCGCAAGCGCAATATCTGCTGGCCTCAAGCTACGCGCCGGTGTACGCCATATTGAGCGGAAACGGACAGTCGCTGTTTATTGTGGATGCGGTCAATTCAAAAAACTATTTCTACAATCTGGGTGACGACCCCGAGGGAGTACACAATCGTGTCAATACGCAGTTGCGGAATGAGTACGAGGGTGTGGTGAGGCGCGACCTGGGGATGATCGACCGGATGTATGGATGGCGTCCTCCGCAGAATTAAAGGGAGTGTATGACCGCGGTTTGAAGCGGCGCGTGGTCGTCGCCCGGCCCTTGAAATGGCTGGCATTCGCGGGGACGCGTTGCCCGAGGGAAACCCGTCCTGCTGCTGGTCGTGGCGGGCATTTACTTTCGTAATCACCCGGGTTGTGCACGTGGCTTTACTCGGCTTCTGTTTTGCATATAATTTTTTCAAAACGACCGCAAAACGCGGCCCGACTAGCCATGCCTGCAATCGAAATTCTAGGATTAGAAAAGACCTATACCGTCGGTTTCTGGCGGAAGCTGCCGAAGCGCGCGTTGCACCCCCTGCGGCTTTCGGTGGAGGATGGCGAGGTCTTCGGTTTTCTTGGGCCGAACGGCGCGGGCAAAACGACGACGCTGAAATTGCTGATGGGCCTGGTTTTTCCGACTGGCGGTTCGGCACGGATCTTGGGCCGGGAGTGGACGGACCCGGCCGTCAGGGCGCAGATCGGTTTTCTTCCCGAGCAGCCGTATTTTTACGATTACCTGACCGCGCACGAACTGCTTGAATATTACGCGCAACTTTCGCAGGTTCCGGCAAAAGAACGCAGGCAGCGGGTCGAGAAGACCCTGCACAAAGTGGGATTGCGAGAGGTGCAGGGTATGCAGTTGCGCAAGTTTTCTAAAGGGATGTTGCAGCGCGTCGGCATTGCGCAGGCCATTCTGCACGAACCCAAGCTGGTGTTTTTCGATGAACCAATGTCGGGGCTCGATCCCATAGGGCGGCGCGAAGTGCGCGACCTGATGGAGCAGCTCAAACACGAAGGCAAGACAGTTTTTTTCTCGACGCACATATTGCCGGACGCGGAAGCGCTCTGCGATCGCGTGGGGATTATTTATAAAGGCGAATTGCGTGGCGTGGGTGCGATTGAGGATTTGACTTCACGAGTGCAGGGCAAAGTGGAAGTGATCTGGCAGGGGACACAGGTTCCGCCGTCAATTAAGGCGCTGGGAGCGGAATGCAAAGCCGGGGGCGATCAGGTCCGGGCGATCGTCTCGGAAAATCAGCAGGACGCGGTGATTGACGCTTTGCGCCGCGAGCGCCTGCGCCTGATTTCGATCACTCCGGTCCGCACGTCGCTGGAAACATATTTTGTGGAACAGTTGCGCCGCGCCGAAACCACGGCGGGCACGGTGGCCTGAGATTGCGCATGGCAAACAGCATCGCTCATATCGCGTCGAATACGTTTCGTGAAGCGGTGCGCGACCGGGTGCTCTACAACCTGATCGCTTTTGCCCTGCTGCTTTCGGGGGCCGCGATTCTGGTCGGGCAGATTTCCATCGAGATCGAAAAACTGGTGGTCATCAATCTGGGGCTGACCGCAGTTTCTTTGTTCGGCGTGGTAATCGCGATATTCATCGGCATCGGCCTGGTTTCGAAAGAAATCGAGAAGCGCACTCTGTATACGGTTCTGTCGCGCCCGGTGCGGCGCTGGCAGTTTATTGTGGGCAAGTTTTTCGGGCTGGCAGGAACGCTGGTGGTGAACACGTTTTTCATGGCGATCGGGGTGTTCGCCGCGTTGTTTTATGTGTCGCACAAATTCGTGCGTGCCGACGCGCTGATCTTCGTCGCCCTCTATTTCATCGTTCTGGAATTCCTGATCGTCTGCGCGCTGGCGCTGTTGTTTTCTTCTTTCTCCTCGCCGTTGCTTTCGGCGGTGTTTGCGTTTTCGCTGTTCGTGATCGGGAGTTTTGCCGACGATCTCCGCAACTTCGCCGCCATGGCGCATGGTTTTTCGCGCTGGCTGGCCACGGGCGCGGCATATCTGGTACCGAATTTTTCCGCCTTCAACGTGATTACGTCCATCGCTCACGAACAGCCGGTGGCCGGGCAGTTGATTCTGCAAAACACCATCTACGCGATCTTCTATGCGGCCATGGCGTTGAGCGGCGCCGTACTGATCTTCGAACGCCGGGACCTGAAATGACCCCGCGCGGCAAAGTTTCGTCGATCGCGGGCGCGGTGCTGGTTGTTTCGCTGGCTGCAAGCTCGCTGGCGCTGCATCGCACGGACCAGCTTCGTCCGCAGGCCACCCTCGACGAAGTTCTGTTTGTCAGCTCGCCCAAGGTGATCAAGCGGGCCGACCTTGGCTTCGACGGCCTGATGGCGTGCATCTACTGGACCCGTGCCGTGCAGTATTTCGGCTTCCGGCATCACAACTTTGCCACCAGCTACAATCTGCTGGCGCCGCTGCTGGAACTGACGGTCCATCTTGACCCCAAGATGGTAGTGGCCTATGAGTTCGGAACCAGCTTTCTTGCGCCCGAGCCGCCGCACGGCGCCGGCCAGCCGCAGGCTGCGGTCGATCTGGTGAATTACGGAATTCAGAACAATCCGGGCAACTGGCGGCTTTACTACGATCTGGGCTTTGTTTATTACATGCAGCTTCACGATTACCCGCACGCCGCAGAGACGTTCGAGAAAGGCTCGCACATCCCCGGAGCGCATCCCTTTCTGAAAGTGCTGGCGGCGCAGATGGCGCAGCACGCCGGGGAATACCAGACCGCGCGCATGTTGTGGTCGGCGACCTACGAGACGACGCAGGACAAGCAGATCAAAGACAACGCGCTACAGCACCTGCGCGCCTTGCGCGTGGATGAAGACGTGGACCGCCTGCAACAGGCGGTGACCCGTTTTGGCGAGCGCACCGGGAGGTTGCCGGGCAGCTTTGCCGAATTGCTGGCTGCCGAGGGAATTTCCGGCCTGCCTGCCGATCCGGACGGCCACGCCTACCGCATGACGCCGGAAGGGCGAATTCTGGTGCGCAATCCTGACGACTTTCCCTTCCTGACCAAGGGAGTGCCGCCCGGTTACAAGCCGCCGACAAAGTATCGCCAGATGTAGTTCGTTTTCCGGCCTCTTCTTTGTTCCAGGATAGCGTCGCTTATGATGGCATAAATGCCTGTAGACGCCGCCTCGCCACGCCTCAGTGTAATTCGCTCGGCCTCGGCCTGGTGGAAAGATCTTGCGCATCGCCAAGGCGCTTTCCAGGCTACGCGGCAATTGGTCGCGATGATATGGGAGTTCCTGCGCGATTCCACTCCAGAGCGGCGGCGCATGGCTTTCGGCGACGCCGAATACGACTGGCAGCACCGCGTGAATACCACCAGCGGCGCGGTGGGCTGGCGCGACCGGCTGCTGGGAGTCTTTCACTCCGCTTATCAACCGACGGATGAGGCTCTGTTTCACGAGATGATGCGGGCGCTGCTGGCGCATGCCGGTTCTTTCGCAGGATTCGTGTTCATCGATATCGGCTCGGGCAAAGGGCGCACGCTGCTGATGGCGGCGGATTATCCTTTCCGGCGCATTGTGGGAGTGGAGCTGCTGCCCGATTTGCATGGGATAGCGCGGGAAAATATCGCGGCGTATCACGGCGAACGGCAGAAGTGCGCCGCGATTGAATCTTTGTGCGCCGATGCTGCAGATTTTTTCTTTCCCGAGGAACCGCTGGTGATTTATCTGTTCAATCCCTTGCCGGAAGCGGGGTTGAAACGACTGCTGGCGAATCTGCAACGCAGCCTTAAGGAGCATCCCCGCGGGGCGTATGTTCTGTATCACAATCCGCTCCTGGAGCATGTGGTAAGGGAGGCAGGAACGTTTCAGAAGGTCGGCGGGACGGAACAGTATGCGATTTACGGCACACTGGCCCATGCATGAAAAGAATCTGCGCTACTTTCCATTGGACATTATCCTTTGCTTGCCTACAATGAAAAGTATGGAAATTTCTCTAGCACCCGAAGTTGAGGCAAGGCTGGCGCAAATCGCCTCTGAAGAGGGCAAGGGCGCGCGCCAAATTGTAGAGGAGCTGGTCGCAAATTACCTCGATCACAGCGAGTGGTTTCGGCGAGAGGTGCGAAAAGGGCTGGCGTCCCTGGATGCCGGGAAGTTTGTTTCTCATGAAGAGGTGCGCAGTCAGATGGAGCGAATTCTCAAGTCTTAATGACCATCCGCTGGTCTCCTGAGGCCGCTACCGACTTCGGAGCTATTGTCGAATATATCCGCAGGCAGAATCCTTCCGCAGCTAATCGCGTGGCGCATTCCGTGTACGAAGCAATCATGTCGCTCGAAAGATTTCCTCACCAGGGACGGGAGGGAAGACAAAGCGGCACGCGAGAGCTTGTACTTGCACCGCTTCCCTTTGTAGTTGTCTATCGCATCAAAGAGGAATTCGTGGAGATTGCGCGAGTGTTGCACGGATCACAGCGCTGGCCATAGGGCTGAGAGGTGGTGAAGGGCACGGTGGTGCTCGATTTCAACCGCGCCTGTAGCCCTCCGTGCGCGGTGACGGCGTATGCGACCGGCCCGCCCGCCGCCGAAAGAAAACCGGCTGCAGGTGGCGATTCCGGCGGGGGAGAAGTTTGACAGGGCGGGGCACGGGCGGCATTAAGTCCGGTGAGTGGTAATCGTTGTTCTCGGCTCAATCGCCCTGATACGGTGATTTGAGAAAAAGTTCCACTCGGCTTGTTGTCCAAACGGCGACGCCGGTCCTGAAGAAGTCCTCATCTTCGGTCCAGATTGCACACCCGAGCGCGAGGGCGCTGGCCAGGACGGGCCAATCGTCCTCATCACGGCCACGCATGCGCTCGCGCGCCTCCTGCTCGAAAAGCGAGTACAGTTCGCGGTCCACTATTTCGACCATCGTTCTCAGATAATCGAGCGATGCGCGAAGATCGAAGCTTGACCTTCCTCGCTTCTCAAGTAGGCGTGGCAGGTGTCGTTCCGCGTCTTCGAAGGCTACATCGGGCGCAAAGAAGCGTGATCCTCGGGAGGAATAGTCCTCGAGGATTTGCCGAACGCGGCGGCCCAGCGTGGCGCGAATCAGAATGTTCGCATCAAGGACGATCATGTTGCCGGGACCGCTTGCGGCGTCGTAGCTGTTTGAACTCAGTAATCAGTTCCTCCTCATCAACGTCGGACAGCGCTTGTGCGAGGCGGTCGGCGGCGGCTTTCAGGTCACGCGGGTCGGCGGACCTAGCGCGCTTGCGGGGGGTGGGTACGTACACGCCCACTGTTTCGCCGCGGCGGGTGACGGCAATGGGAGTTTCGGATTCCAGGAAACTGGCGATTTGTTCTCGGAACTCTCGGACACCGACTTTGAGTGTAGGCATGCTTTCCTTTCGATGAACTAGTGTACTCCGATGTGTACACAAGCGCAACCCCGGTTCGCGACGGCATGGGTGGCTCGGACGGCTTGAATGCATCAGTGCGCTTGCAGCTGAGCGGCGCAGAGATCGTGTTCCGAGTAATCACTTCCGGCGCCGTGCGCGGTGACGGCGTATGCGGCCGGCCCGCCCGCCGCCGAAAGAAAACCGGCTGCAGGTGGTGATTCCGCGCCGAAGCTGAATAGGGGCCCGGCGGCGCAATGTCCGGCTGGACGTTCCCCCGCGCTACAATTGATCAGGGCCTCCTGTTGCAGGCCTTACTCTTAATTCTGTGGGTTCACACGTGAATAATTCTCTTCTGGAACGCAAAATCGAAAAGCGGCCGGACCGGGTCCGGCTGCAGGGGCGCATTCTTTTTCTTACCGAAGATCCGGAGCTGATCAAGCGGCAACTGGCGGGCGAAGACCTGCCGTGGGACACGAAGAATCCGGCCAACAATCCCAAGCTGCGCGACGATATTTCGACCGACGAGATCACGCCCGCGCACTACTGCTTTTATTTTGACGAGACGCTGGGC
>DATLKM010000001.1:0-6458 GCA_035538435.1 Binatia bacterium | reverse complement strand
TTCAGGCCATCGAGCGGGTTGCGAGGCGCAAACTCCGTCAGTTGGAGAGCGCCCTGGAGTTGCGCGATTTAATGGCGCCGCCGGGAAACCGGCTGGAAAGCTTGCACGGCGATCGCGCGGGTCAATACAGGATCCGAATCAACGATCAGTGGCGGATTTGCTTCATATGGCGAGAATCAAACGCTTCCGAAGTTGAGATCGTGGACTATCACTAGCGATGTCTAAGCCCCAAAAAACGCTGCCGCCCATCCACCCCGGCGAAATTCTCCGCGCCGAGTTCATGCAGCCGCTACGTCTGAGCATGAACCGGTTGGCGCTGGATCTGCGGGTGCCGGTTACGCGGATTGCTGAAATCGTGCACGAACGGCGCGGAATCACCCCAGATACGGCTCTTCGCCTGGCGCGATACTTCAACACGACGGCCGGTTTCTGGCTGAACATGCAAACCGCCTACGATCTCGAGCTGGCAGAGGAAAAATTGTCTCGCTTGATTGAGCGTGAGGTGCGTCCGGTGTCGGCTGCGGCGCAGAATGGCGCGCGATAGGCTTTCGTCAGTTGGGTAGTGTCCTGATTTGGATTTTTCAGGAATGTTGATTCGCAGCGGCCCTCGATTGCGCATGCACTTCCTGTGGCATATGCATGCGCTGAACTTTGATTTTGCTCTCCTGCTTGCGGGCTTGCGCCAGATCATATGCAACCTGCATGCGAAGCCAGGTTTCCGCCGTGCTGCCGAAGGCCTTGGAGAGGCGAATCGCCATTTCCGGGCTGATGCCGGACTTACCGTTTACAACATTGTTGAGAGCCTGCCGCGTGACGCCCAGGATTCTTGCGCCTTCCGTGACAGAAAGGCCCAGCGGCTGGAGGCATGCGTTTTTCACAAGACGACCGGGGTGCGCGGGATTTTTCATCGGCATGGATGCTTTCCTTCCTAGTGGTAGTCGCTCAGTTCAACGTCATAGGCATGCGGACCTTGGAATCGGAAAATGATGCGCCAGTTGGCCCGCACGGTTACCGACCAAAACCCACTCAAGCCACCCTTTAACGGGTGAAGGCGATAGCCGGGGAGGTTAAGCTCTTGTGGGCTCGCAGCGCTATCAAGAACGGTCAGAATTTCCTCAACCGCTTTCACCAGATCAGGCCGTATCCCGCTGCGGTCTTCCCGCTCGTAGAGCCGCTTAAGCCCCCGATGCTTGAAGCTTATTATCATTAAAATTATAGCGTAAAGTGTAAATTGTCGCTTGTCAAAGCTCATCACCCGGCAAATCTTGCTGCCAAGGTGTATCTAATCGGATACAATAGAACTACATGAACACGCTGCTTCGGTCGTCCGATTTTGATGACTGGCTGTCGCGTCTTACCGACCAAAAGGCCAAAGCCAGAATTCTGGCTCGCGTTCGTAGCGCGACACTGGGAAATTTTGGCGATTGCGAACCGGTCGGCGAGGGCGTTTCCGAGATGCGAGTTCATACTGGAGCTGGGTATCGCGTTTATTACACGCGAACCGCGTCGACCGTTTATGTTTTGTTGGCTGGAGGGGTAAAGGCTTCGCAAACGAAAGACATTGCCAAAGCGAAACAAATGGCTCGCGAACTCAAAAGGGCAAAACCATGAAAAAAAAGAAAACGACTTACAAACTTTTCGACGCTGCGCCGTATCTGGATAACGATGAGGTGATCGCCGAATACCTTTCGGCGGCGGCCGAAGACCCCAATCCGGAGGTTTTCCTTGCCGCGCTTGGAGACGTGGCGAAAGCGCGTGGCATGGCGCAGATCGCAAAGGAGGCGGGGCTCGGAAGGGAAAGTTTGTACAAGACTCTGAGCGCGGGATCCCACCCACGATTCGAAACGATTAACTCTGTTCTACACGCGCTGGGGGTCAAATTCGCCGTCGTGACCGAACATGAAGGCTAACACCAGCGTTTCATGAGAGCCCGATTGAAGGCGCATTCCTGAAAACCCAATCTACGGATGTCGCTATACGACGGCGTGCTAGAATCATCGGTTTCCGATGAATTTCCCGGGCGCCGCACTCGCGGCGCGATTTGCCTATGCCCACACTGTTTGCCGCCGCCGAAGAACTCGACACCATGCCGCAGCCGCAACTGCGCCGGCAGCCGGAGCGGCACACCGATGTGATTGTGATCGGCGCCGGGCCGACCGGGCTGGCGTGCGCCATTGAGGCGCAAAAAGCGGGGCTGAAAGTCATTGTGCTCGACAAGGGCTGCCTGGTGAATTCGCTGTATCACTATCCCGCGGGCATGTTGTTCTTCACCACGCCGGAGCTGCTGGAAATCGGCGACATACCTTTTACTACGGCCCATCAAAAGCCGACGCGGGAAGAGGCGCTCGAGTACTACCGCAAGGTCGCCGAGCACTATGAACTCGATGTGCGGCAGTACGAATGGGTGAAAACCGTGCTGGGCGAAGACAACCACTTCAGCATCACGGCCACCGACCGGGCCGGCCGCCCGCACGACTACGTTACGCGGAAAGTCATCGTTTCCACCGGCTACTACGATCTGGCCAACCAGCTGGGAATTCCGGGCGAGGACCTGCCCAAGGTCTCGCATTATTATGGCGAGTCGCATCCCTATTTCGAGAGCGATGTGCTGGTGATCGGGGGCAAGAACTCGGCGGCGATTGCGGCGTTGGATTTATGGCGTCACGGCGCGAGGGTGACGCTGGTTTATCGCGGGGCGCAACTACATCATCACGTGAAGTACTGGATCAAGCCGGACCTCGAGAACCGCATCAAGAATGGCGAGATCGAGGCGTATTTCAACAGCCACGTGCAGGAGATAGGGGTGGATCACGTTGTGATCGTGACCCCGCGCGGGCCGCTGCGGCTGAAGAACGATTTTGTGCTGGCGCTGATCGGGTATCATCCCGATTACGATTTTCTGCGCAGCATGGGCATTGAATTGTCGGAAGATCAATGCCGGCCGGTGTGCGATCCGGTTACGCTGGAAAGCAACGTGGCGGGAATTTATGTGGCGGGCGTGATTGTGGCGGGATCACGCACCAACGAGATTTTTATTGAGAATGGACGGTTCCACGGCAGGCAGATTGCCGCGGATTTGAAGATAAAACTGCGGCCGTGAGTTTCCCAGCTTGCACTCTGCGCCGGTTCGACGTCGCTTTTCATCGAAACCCCCACTTCTCGCGCAAAAGGCACGCGAGAAATGGGGCACCCAACCCGCTTCTCGCGCATAAGGCGCGCGAGAAATGGGGCACCCTTGAAACAATCTCCGGCAGTTACTTAAGCAAGTACTCCTTCACGAACTCGATGGTGGCGTAGAACTGGAAGTCGCGGTTTTTCTTTTTGCCGAAGCCGTGGCCTTCGTCTTTTGCCAACAGCCACCACACCGGCGTACCGTTCTGGCGCACGACCTGCACCATCTGCGATGACTCGCTGGCTGGAACGCGGGGATCGTTTTGTCCGGCGATCACGAACAAGGGCTTGGTGATGTTTTTGGCTTTGTTGGCGGGCGCGATCGATTCCAGAAATGCGCGCATTTTGGCATCGCGTTCGTCGCCGTATTCCACGCGGCGGAGGTCTTTGCGGTAGCCGGAAGTGTGCTCGAGGAAAGTAACCAGATTTGACGGCCCAACGACATCGACCGAGCAGCAGATGCGGTCGTTGTAATTTGTGGCGACGGCCAGAGTCATAAAGCCGCCATAGCTGCCGCCGGCAATCATGACTTTGCCGGAATCGAGATCGGGCTGGGTCTGGATCCAGTCGAGCAGGGTGCTGATGTCTTTGTAGGAACCCTCGCGGAGAAAACCGTTGTCGAGTTTCTGAAATGACTTGCCGTATCCGGTGGAACCGCGAACATTGGGAAAGATGATGGCTACGCCGAGTTCGCTGATGAAATAGTTGTCGCGGCCGAGGAAGTCGGGTTGCGCCTGGGCTTCGGGGCCGCCGTGAATGTCGATGATTACGGGCCGCTTGCCGGAAAACTTTGCCGGAGGTTTGTAGAGGAATGCCGAAATCTGGCGGTCATCCCATGACTTCCAGTGGATCAGCTGGGGCTCGGAGAAGTTGGCGGTGTTGAGGCCGCCGGTTTCGCTGAAGGTCCAGCGCTCGATTTTTCCCGAAGCCAGATCAACCGAGTAAGCGTCGTAAGGTTGATGGGCGCTACTGAGCGAGAGTCCGATTTCGCGGCTATTGGCTCGCCATTCCAGGCTTCCCACCACGCCGACGGGCAACCTGGGAACGGAAACTTCCTTGTTCGCCTTGGCGTCGAGCACGTGAAGGGTGTCAATGCCGTCTTCATCGGCAACGAAGGCAATCCACCGGCCGTCTCTGGAGATGTCCATGGCGGTGACGTCCCAGTTCAAAGAGGCGGTGAGAACGTTGGTCTTGCGGCTGTTCAGATCGAGATAAGCCAGGCGGCGGAATTCCGAATTTTCGTCGTTGGTGAGGTAGACGCCTTTGCCGTCTTTGGAAAAACGCGCGTCACCGTAGAGGACGGTTTCGGTTCCGGCCTTTGGCGTCAACAGCTCTTTTTTCCCGGAATCGATATCGACAAGCCAGACATAGCTCTCGGCGGCGGAAATGTAATTGGTCACCAGGAGCTGGCGGCCGTCGGGGGACCAGTCGGTAATGCCCCAGCCGCCGCCTTCATTTTGCATGACCATGCGGGCGCTGGCAGGATCGTTGACCGTTACGGTCCAGATGTCGACGTCGTCCCCGGTGCGTTTGGTCGAGCCGTAGGCAATGCGGTCTCCCTGATAAGACCAGCGGGGGTCGGTGTTGCGCGACTTTCCGTCGGTTAGAAGCGTGACATCGCCGGTGGCGAAATCGAAGCGGTACAACTGAAAGAACTCGCCGCCGCCGACATCTTTGGAAAAAACGAACGAATCGCCGTGGACGGGTTCGTACCAGGCTCCGCTGACGCGGTCGGGATAGAAGGTAAGCTGAGTGCGGGCGGCGCCGGGGAACTTGACCTGATGGACCTGTGCGGTATCGGCGAAGCGCGTCTCAATCAGCATTTCGCGGCGCGTGGGATGCCAACTGGAGAACGCCGCATTGCGGGAATCGGAGTAGCGTCCAGCGGTTTCGGCGAGCGAAGCGGAAATTTTGGGAATACCCTCGGCGACCAGATTTTCGTTGGGGGTAATTTCGGCGGTTTGGCAGAAACCGGCAGTGGCTGCGAGATTAAGGACCGCGGCAATCCAGAGAAGCTTTTTCATCGAGCGCTCCGTAACAAACCGGCGTTCGCCCTCCGGCCGAGCGACGAATCGCCGACAGCGAATTGAAAAATCGAGAGTTCGGTATTTCAACCGGGGACGGGTGCGCTGGCATCTTAGGCGGAAAAGCGCATGCAGGTCAATGCGCCGAAGGGAATAAACGGCTATAAAGCAGGAAGGCCCCGGATTTTATCCGAGGCCCCAAGCAATGCGTAAGGTGCTGCGTAGTCAGCTTCGCAGCTTGCGCAAGGCCCCGCCGGCGATGCTGCACAATCCGGTGATCATGAGTGAGATCGTTTCCGGTTCGGGAACGGTATTGGACGATCCGCCGAAGACGCCGGATTCGGAGTTGGCTGTGGTGAGGATCACCTGGTTCTTGCTGTTGAGCACTAGAGCGTAGATCGCCGTACCTTTGGGAACGCCACTGGCCGTAACCGTTATGCTGCCATTGGCCGGCAGCGCCTCGCCGAGATCGACATAGCCGAAGGAAAGGTTACAGGTGGTTGCACAAAAGCCGGTTTCCTGGAGATTGGTGATAATCGCGCCGGTTGCGCCACCCTCGGGAAAACTGTTGAGGCTAGTGAAAGATTTTCCGTTCAGCGAGCCGCTGATGGTTGAACTGAAGGCGGCAATGATGACTACGTCAGCCCCGGCTTCGCCGTTGTGGTCTGAGACGGTAAACATGTTGCTGTTGAGGAGAGTCCCGGCACCCGGAGCGCCGATGGCGCTGCCGGAGCCGCCGATATAGGCGCCGTCGTGCACGCCGTGCGCGCAGGTGTATCCATCAAAGGCCTTGCAGGTATCCGCCATCGCCGCACCCGGCAGCAGAAGGAGCAAGGGAAGCAAGCTGGTGAAAAGTCTGACCGAAAAACGCATGACACATCCTTTCGCCGGTAGCGGTGCACGACGCGCGCCAAATTAACCGAATTTAATCCTGCTAAATAATTGTAAAAAATAGACTTGAAAGGGCGGCGGGAGTAGTGGAGGGTCCCGCGCCCCGAGAGTGAAAACTCTTGCGCGTTTTGAGCAGTTCGCTAGGGGGACAGGTGAGCGGATCGACCTCGATCACGTCCGCGAGAACTTAGATTTGCGACGCTGGGCAGGAAAGGACCATACCCACCGAGCTGCTGTTACTGTAGTTACTACCCTAATGGATCCGCAACTGGAAACGGCCGCGCCGTCGCTTTCGTTGGGCGCCTACGTGGCGCTGCTGCGCTCGAACCGCAACTTCCGGCGGCTGTGGCTGGCGCAGATTGTCAGCGAGAT